>JBNLVK010000206.1:0-14516 GCA_050618055.1 Myxococcota bacterium | reverse complement strand
AGCAGGGTCGACTTGCCCGCGCCGGGCGCGCCGGTGATGCCCACCCGGGGCGGGCCGGGGAAGGGGGTCTCGCGCTCCAGCCGCTCCAGCAGGTCGAGGGCGCGGGCGCGCTGCTCCGGCCGGCGGTCGTCGGCCAGGTTCAGGGCGAGGGACACCGCGGCGCGATCGCGGGCCAGGAGGCGATCCGCGAGACCGTCGTCAGGCGGCAGCGCGCGACTCCGTCACGACGTCGACGATCTCGCCCATGATGCGCGTCAGGTCGAAGTCCTTGGGGGTGTAGACCCGCGCGACCCCGGCCTCGCGCAGCTTGTTGGCGTCGTCGTCCGGGATGATGCCGCCCACCACGATCGGCACGTCGGTCTGGCCGGCGGCGCGCAGCCGCTCGAGCACGTCGAGCACCAGCACGCCGTGGGATCCGGAGAGGATCGAGAGTCCGATCACGTGCACGCCCTCGTCGCTGGCCGAGCGCGCGATCTCCTCGGGCGTGAGGCGGATGCCCTCGTACACCACCTCCATGCCCACGTCCCGCGCCTTCACGGCGATCTGCTCGGCGCCGTTGCTGTGGCCGTCCAGGCCCGGCTTGCCGATCAGGATCTTGAGCGGGCGCCCCAGCGCGTCGGCCAGGGCGTGGACGCGATCGCGCACGCTCTCGGTCCGCTCGGACACCTGGCTGGCGGGCCGCACCGACACGCCGGTGGGCGCGCGGTACTCGCCGAAGACCTGGCGCAGGGCGTCGGACCACTCGCCGGTGGTGACGCCGGCGTGGGCCGCCCGGATCGAGGGCGGCATGACGTTGTCGCCGTTCTTCAGCGCGTCGGCCAGACCAGTGAGCGCCGCCTTCACGTCGGCCTCGTTGCGGCGGGCGCGGAAGGCCTCGAGCCGCTCGATCTGGGCCCGCTCGGCCGACTCGTCGACCACCAGGATCGACTGGTCGCCGGCCGTGAGCGGCGAGGGCTCGGCCTCGGTGTAGGCGTTCACGCCGACCACCGTCAGGTCGCCGGCCTCGATCGACTGGGTGCGCTTCGTGTGCGATGCCACCAGCTGCTGCTTCATGTAGGCGTTCTCGACCGCCGCCACGGCGCCGCCCATCTCCTGCACGCGCTCGAACTCGGCGCGGGCCGCGTCCATCAGCTCCCGGGTGCGCGCCTCGATGACGTGCGATCCGTCGAAGATGTCGTCGTACTCGAGCAGGTCGGTCTCGAAGGCCAGGATCTGCTGGATGCGCAGCGACCACTGCTGGTCCCAGGGCCGCGGCAGGCCCAGCGCCTCGTTCCAGGCCGGCAGCTGGAGGGCGCGGCAGCGCGCCTTCTTCGAGAGCGTGACCCCCAGCGCCTCGAGCACGATGCGGATCACGTTGTTCTCGGGCTGCGCCTCGGTCAGGCCCAGGCTGTTGACCTGCACGCCGTAGCGGAAGCGGCGCAGCTTCGGGTCGTCGACGCCGTAGCGGTCGCGGCACAGCTCGTCCCAGATCTCCGCCATCGCCCGGCCCTTGCACACCTCCTCGACGAAGCGGATGCCCGAGTTCAGGAAGAAGGAGATGCGGCCCACCACCTTCGGGATCAGCTCGGGCTCGACGTCGCCGCGCGCCTTCACCGCGTCGAGCACCGCCACCGCGTTCGCCATGGCGTAGGCGATCTCCTGCTCGGGCGTGGCCCCCGCCTCCTGGAGGTGGTAGGAGCAGATGTTGATCGGGTTCCACTTCGGGATGGCGTGGACCGTGTGGGCGACCATGTCGCTGATCAGCCGCATCGAGGGCTCGGGCGGGAAGATGTAGGTCCCGCGCGAGAGGTACTCCTTGATGATGTCGTTCTGGGTGGTGCCCTGGAGCCGCTTGGGATCCACGCCCTGGCGCTCGGCGGTGGCCACGTACAGCGCCAGCAGCCAGGCCGCCGTCGCGTTGATGGTCATCGACGTGTTCATGCGGTCGAGGGGGATCTCCTCGAACAGCGTGGTCATGTCGTCGACGTGGCAGACCGGCACGCCCACCTTGCCCACCTCGCCGCGGGCCAGCGGGTGGTCCGAGTCGACGCCCGTCTGGGTGGGCAGGTCGAAGGCGACCGACAGCCCGGTCTGGCCCTTGGCCAGGTTCGTCCGGTAGAGGTCGTTGCTGGCGCTGGCCGAGGAGTGGCCGGAGTAGGTTCGGAAGACCCAGGGGCGGTCTCGCTCGCGCGGGGCCGGGGACGTGGGGCTCATGTGGAGGACCGGGTTCGAGGCGCGCCGGAATGGCGCAAGGTGCCGTGAACCTTAACGAAACCCCCTAGGGGGCGCCACGCCGGACGCGCCGCCGGCGCCGGCCCAGCAGCCCCAGCAGCAGCGTGCCGGCGCCCAGGCCGGTGCCCGTGGCGGGCTCGGGCATCGCCATCGCGTCCTGGATCTGGTCGTAGTAGAAGTCGACCCGCGCCGCGAAGGTGAGGTTCGTGAACATCGACGTCTCGTCGGGCTGACCGATGGCGGGCGCGATGGTGTACAGCACGCCGGCCAGCTGGGTGCCTTCGCTGAACGTGAACACGGCGCCGCCCGAGTCGCCGTCTGCGCCCTGGGCCTCGAAGGGGTGGCCGCCGGCGTCGTCGAAGGAGGTGTAGAACGAGACGGTGCCGTTCACGAGGCCCACCGGGAAGCCGTCGACCTCGTTGGTGCCCCAGCGCTTGGTCTGGCTGGACTCCCACATCCAGCCGCCGATCGGGTCGGGTGGGAACTGGCCGTTCGGGTCGTAGGTGGTCCAGGCGCCGCGGTCGCGCCCGCAGCCGATCATCACCAGCACCTCGCCGATCGTTGGCATGCTCGAGCGCAGCGCCAGCGGCGCCAGGGGGGGGCGTGGCATCACCTGGAACATCAGCAGGTCCGGGCTGCCGGGTCCGCCCTCGTTGTCGAAGCTCGTGTCCCAGCCCGGCAGGTGGGGGTAGACGACACCCCCGAGTGTCAGGTCGCCGGGGCCGACGTGGCCGGCGGTCAGCACCCAGCCGTCGCCCAGGTAGGTGGCGGTCAGCCCGTTGACCTCGCCGACGTAGTGCCAGCCGTTGAAGGCGAGGAACTCGGTGTTCATGGAGCCGTCGGGATGGGAGATCACCACCGCGCGCGCGGCTGCGCCCGGGAGGCACGACGCGAGCACCAGGAGCAGCAGGCGCACAGCCAGGATGTGACCGGAGGGACGGCCCATGGCGACCCAGTATCGCGAATTCCGGAGCCGCCCACGGAATGGTCAGAGCGGCTTGACGACGTGGTCCACCGTCGGAGCGCCCCCGGAAACGCGAAGGGCGACGGGGTGGATCCCCCGTCGCCCTTCGGAAGCCCAGATCTTCTGCGGATCTACGGCCGCTGCCTGCGTCCGCGGATGGCCAGGCCGAGCAGTCCCAGGGCGACCAGGCTGCCGGTGGCCGGCTCCGGGATCGGCGGGCCCGCCGAGCCGAAGAAGGTGAGGTTCGCGGTCAGGCTGAGGTCGGCGGTCTCGCCGAAGGGCGCGCCGTCGACGGTGCCCATGGTGAGGCCCGTCAGCGAGAGCTGGATGCCGCCGGCCAGCAGCGTGATGGTGCCGCTGATGGTGCTGCCCGGGATGATGTTGGCCGGCTGGCCCGTCACCGGCGGCGCGAAGCCGCCCGAGTCCGAGGCGCCGTAGGTGGCGTCGATCAGCACCGGGCCGACGGTGATGCTGTAGGCGTTGCCGCCGATCGGAATCGAGGCGACCGTCGCGTAGCCCGCGTCGGGCGAGATGTTGCCGGTCTCGACCGTGACCATGTCGTACGGGCCGAAGGGCGAGACCAGCGAGAACGGTCCCTGGTTCGCGACGGTCGAGATCGTGAAGTCGTCCAGCGTGCCGGCGCCGAAGCCCGGGGTGCCGGCCGGGTCGAAGACCATGAAGCTGGTCGCGGCCATGTCCAGGGTCTCGTCGAAGACGAGGGCGTTGGTGTCGGTGCGGAACGCCTGGATCTGGATGTTGCCCGAGTCGAAGTTGTAGTTGACCGGGGCGGCCAGGGCGGGGGCTGCCAGGAGCAGTGCCACGGCAGCGAGCAGGAGCGGTCGGAGCGCAGTAGCCACGTTTGGATCCCTTCCCGAGGATTCGCGAGGTCTCTGGTCACACGGGAAGGGTCTACGCCCGTCAGGCGCCGTCCCCTTCCCAAGGAACTGCTGCAGTGGGACTGCAAGCATGGTGCCAGGGCAGAACCCGCGGGTACAGAAACAAAAGCGTGACTTTCCGGCGGGTTGCCGTCCTCCCTGCTGGTGGATGAACGACCCCGGGGAACGCCCGTTCCGCGGTGGGGGAAGGGCTTTTCCGTCAGGGGCTCGGATCGCCCTGCGGGGACCCGGCCGGCTCCACGTACCCCAGCGCCCGCATCTGCTCCGCGACCTCGTTCGGCACCTCCGCGTGGCGGACGCCCCGGCGGTCCCGGGTCTGCTCGAGGAAGCGGGCCAGGGGGCGCTCGAGGGGCTCCCGCGCGACGTCCGGCACCGGGCGGTAGACGGCCCCGTCCGGACCCAGCTCGGCCGTCCGCGCCGGCAGCCAGGGAAGCTCCTGGCCGAGCTCCCGATCCGGCGCCTCGGCGCCCAGCTCCCGGTCGCGGACGTAGAGCCGGCCCTCGCGGATCACCGCGGCGCGCCGCCCGTGCTCGGCGAACAGGCTGCGGGCGGCCGCGGGGGGGGCCGCGCCTGCCACGCCGGGCAGCACCCGACCCTGGTAGCCGGGCGGCGTGGGCAGGCCGGCCAGCGCCAGCAGCGACGGCGCCACGTCCACGATCGAGACCGGCGCATCGACCACCCGCGGCGCGTCCGGCGACGCCGGGCCGGGCGCCGACGGCCGGTACAGCAGCGGCACGTGGATCTGGTCGAGGCCCAGCGAGTGGCCGTGGGCAAAGTAGTAGCCGTCCTCGCCGAAGGCCTCGCCGTGGTCCGCCGTCAGCAGGATCCCGGGCCGGCGGCGCCCGGCCAGGGCGTCGAGCTCCGCGACCAGGCGCGCCAGCTCCGGGTCGAGGTAGGCGATCTCGTCCAGGTAGCGGCGCTCGTAGGCCTGGCGCGTGAAGAGCCCGGGCAGCGCCTGGTAGGCCGGAATACCGCCGCGGCCCGACTGCATGGGCAGCACCGGCAGCACCTCCCCGTCCGGCGGATCGCGGGCGGGCGGGGCGCCCGGCGGCTCGTAGGGACCGTGGGGATCCTGGTAGTGCACCCACAGGAACCAGGGCGTGTCCGAAGGCTGGCGGCGCGCCCAGCCGAGCGCCGCGTCGGTGGTGGCCCGGGCTTCGCGCTCGGCGTAGCCGGGGCGGTTGCGCTCGCTGCGCGTCATGCGGTCGTCGTACACCGCGAAGCCCTGGCCGAAGTTGCGACGCTGCTCGAGCACCGGGTTCGAGACGAAGGCGGCGGTGGCGTAGCCGTGGCGCGCCAGCACCTCGGCGACGGTCTGCACCGGATCGGCCAGGTAGGAGGCCGCGTGCTGGGTGACGCCGTGGTAGGCCGGGTAGCGGGAGGCCAGCAGCGAGGCCACCGCCGGCGCCGTGTAGGGCGCCGTCGAGAAGGCCCAGCGGAAGCGGGTGCCGTCGCGAAAGACGTCGCAGAGCTGCCTGCCCGATTCGGGCGGACCCTCGTAGCAGGCCAGCCGGTCGGCGCGCAGCGTGTCGACGGTGATCAGCAGCAGGTTCGGCGGGCCCTCGTCGGCGGGCGCGCAGGCGGTCGCCGCGGCGGCAAGGGCCAGCGCGGCCCGCGCGGTGCGGCGTCGTGCGACGTGCCATGCTGTGCCCATGATCCAGACCCTCGACCACGTGATCGTGCTGACCGGCGATCTCGACGCGGCGACCGATCGCACGGCGGCGCTGCTCGGACGCGAGCCGTCCTGGCGCGGCGACCACCCCACCTACGGCACGGCGAATTCGCTGTTCCGGCTCGACAATACGTATCTCGAGCTGCTCGCGCCCTCGCCGGGCAGCGACGCCCCCATGGCGACGGGACTGCGCGAGCGCCTGGGAGCCGGCGGCGAGGGCGTGTTCGGCCTGGCCTTCGGCAGCGCCGACGCCGACGAGACGGTGCTCGAGCTGCGCGAACGCGGCGTCGACGTGGCGGATCCGGCGCCCGGCGCGGGGCACGACGGCCGCACCGGCGCCGAGCGGCGCTGGCGCAACGCCTTCCTGACCCCCGAGGCGGGCCGCGGCCTGCTGCTCTTCGTCATCCAGCACGACTCGCCGCCGGATGCGCTGCCGGTGCAGGCGCCCGCCGAGCCCGCCGCGGCGGTCCACGCCCTCGACCACGTGGTGGTGCTCAGCGAGGACGCCGAGGGCACGCGCGCCCTCTACGGCGACCGCCTGGGGCTGCGGCTCGCCCTCGACAGGACCTTCGACGCCCGGGGGGTGCGGCTGCTCTTCTTCCGGGTGGGCGGCGTGACCGTCGAGATCGGGGCGTCGGTCACCAGGGAGCCGGTGCCCGGCGTGCACGACCGCTTCGGCGGCCTGGCCTGGCGCGTGGAGAGCGCGGAGGCGGCCCGCAAGCGCCTGGCGGCCGCCGGCTTCGACGTGTCCGAGGTGCGCGACGGCCACAAGCCCGGCACGCGCGTCTTCACGGTGCGCGACGCGCCGGCGTCGGTGCCGACCCTCTTCCTCGAGCCGGCGGACCCCACCCGCGGTTAGCTAAACTGGAGCATGGCCCACGATCTCCCCCACGCCCGGCCCGAGACCCTCCCCGACGACCTCGAGGAAGCCATCCTCGAGCTGAAGCGCGAGCGCAACGCGGTCATCCTGGCCCACTACTACCAGGACGACGAGATCCAGGATCTCGCCGACTTCGTGGGCGACTCGCTGGCGCTGGCCCAGGCCGCCTCGAAGGTGGACGCCGACGTCATCGCCTTCTGCGGCGTCCACTTCATGGCCGAGACCGCCAAGATCCTGAACCCGGACCGCACCGTGGTGGTGCCGGACCTGGAGGCCGGCTGCTCGCTGGCCGACGGCTGTCCGCCCGACGAGCTCCAGGCCTTCGTCGACGCCCACGGCGGCGCCAAGGTGCTCAGCTACATCAACTGCTCCGCCGAGGTGAAGGCGATGAGCGACCTCATCTGCACCTCGAGCAACGCGGTGAAGATGGCGCGCCAGTTCGACGGCGAGCCGCTGATCTTCGCGCCGGACCGGCACCTGGCGCGCTGGGTCGGCAACCAGCTCGGCCGCGACGACCTGATCGTGTGGGACGGCGCCTGCATCGTGCACGAACAGTTCAGCGCCAAGCGGCTTATGGAGCTGCGCGTGAAGCACCCGGAGGCCGAGGTGCTGGCCCACCCGGAGTGCGACCAGGCCGTGCTCGACCAGGCCGACCTGATCGCGTCGACCACCGGCATCATCGAGCGCGCCGTGCACTCGAAGGCGGACACGCTGATCATCGCCACCGAGGACGGCGTGTTCCACCAGATCGAGCAGCGCGCGCCGGACAAGCAGCTGATCCAGGCGCCGGGCATCGACGAGAGCTGCGCCTGCAACCAGTGTCCGTTCATGCGGCTCAACACCCTCGAGAAGCTCTACCTGTGCCTGCGCGACCTCCAGCCCCAGGTCGACGTGCCCGAGGACGTGCGCGTGAAGGCGCGCGTTCCGATCGAGCGCATGCTGGAGCTGTCGGCCTAGCCGCGTCCCCCGCCCCGCTCTGCGCGTGATAGGTTGCGTCGCGCAGAAGGAGGCGGACGGGCATGGGCAAGCTGGCTTGCGTCGGCGCTCTGGCGTCGACGATCTTCCTGGCGGCCTGCGCGACACCGCAGCTCCACCCCTACGAGATCGAGCCGACGCAGGTCGGCGCGCCGGGCGTGGAGACGGTGGCGCTGCTGCCCCTGAACGTGTGGGTGGCGCTGCCGCCCGAACTGGACGCGACGACGTTCCGCGTGACCGCCGCGGTGCGCGACCACCTGAGCGACTGCGGTCGCGAGGTCACCCACTTCTCGATGGGCGACGCGCGGGGGCTGTGGAGCCACGTCTCGGGCGGGGAGGGCGCCGACACGGCCGTCGCCGACGACGCGGTCGGGCGCTTCGTGCGGAGCCTGCACCAGGCGCGCGAGTTCGACGTGCTGGTCGTCCCGGACCTCGTCTACCGCGAGGCCCCGATTCGCATCGCCAGCCAGGTGGCGGTCTGGGACGGCGTCGAGCGCGATCTCACCGTGAAGGGCTCCGCCCACTCGGCGGGAATCTTCCACGGTGATGCCAAGATCCGCGGCAAGGCCCAGGGCGTGTCGCTCCACGTCGCCGCCTACGATCCCAGCGGCGTGCGCGTCTTCGACGGCCACGGTGGACTCGACCTGATCCACGAGTGGGAGTTCCGCACCGAGTACCACTACGACCGCAACATGCACCGCTACGCGGTGCCGGTGTACCAGCAACGGTTCATGAAGAATCGGCTCGCCGACGAGGCCCACCTGCAGGAGGGGATCGCCCTGGCGTTCCACCCGTACCTGGTGTCGCCCTCCCACCCGGTCGGCGAAGCGCGTTGATCCGACGCCGGCTTTCGGCGCTCGCGGCGCTGCTGCTCGCCGCCGGCTGCGTGACGCCCATCGAGCCCCTCGGCATCGAGGGGTGGAGTCGCATCGCGACGCCGGCGTTCACGCTGACGGGCGACCTGGAGGCGGACGAGATGCAGGCGCTCGCGTCGGACCTCGCCCTCTTCGACGCCGTGGTGCGCAAGGTCACCAACACGCGCATCGCCGGCTCGAAGGTCCCCATCCGCCTCTACGTCTTCCGCGACACGGAGGAGGCGCACCGCTTCGTGCCGCGCGGGGCCAGCGGCGTGATCTATCCGTGGCTCGACGGCTACTTCTCGCTGCTCGAGGGCGGTCACCAGGCCTGGACGCGCCACATCCTGCTGCACGAGTACGCCCACTTCGTGCTGATGGGGGGACGCGCCTCGGCGCTGCCCCGCTGGTACAACGAGGGGCTCAGCGAGTACCTGGCCTACACGGTGCGCCGCGACGACGTGGTCGTCATCGGGCGCACCTCGGCCTCCCGGATCGACCAGATCGACCGGTTCGGCTCGGTTCCGCTGGACCAACTGTTCGCTCCCCCCGGCAGGTGGCTGCGGAACCGCGGCGCCTTCTACGGAACCTCGTGGGCCCTGCTGCACCACTTCAACAGCTCGAACGAGCTGCGTCCCCGCTCGCGGGCGTTCGTGGCGCGGCTGGCGAAGGGAGTGGAGTGGCGCGCCGCCTTCGACGCGTCCTTCGACGGCGACGTGGAGTCGCTGGAGCAATCGCTGGCGGCCCACGTCGCGTTCCTGCGGCGCGGCGGGCGACGCGACTTCCACCTGCCGATCGACCGGGTCGACTTCCAGGAGACGTTCGAGCCGGTGGCGGTGCCGCCGGCCGAGATCGCCTACGAGCTGGGGGAGGTGGCCCGCCGCATCCTCGGCACCGAGCTGGACCATCCCTACCGGCGGGTGCCGCGGGCGCTGTTCGCCCAGGCGGTGGCGGCCGACGCGGAGCACCGCCGCGCGCGCGCCGCCCTGGCCTGGTGCTGGGCGGCCGACGGCGACTTCGCCGAGGCCGACTTCCACCTGGCGCACCTGGGCGCGGGCGCGCCGACCGATCCGGTGGTCGCATTGGACCTGGCGCGCGTGGCGTCGCTGCGAGGAGCACCGGATGTCGGGCGGCTCTTCCAGGCCGCGATCGAACTGGATCCCGACTCCCCGAACGCGTACGCCGCCCTCGGTCGGCACCAGTCCGCCACCGGCGCCTACCCGGAGGCGGTCGGCTCGATGGAGCGGGCCCGCGCGCTGGGCGGCTGGAGCCCGGAGCTCGACCTCGACCTGGCGCGCGCCTACCTCGAGGTGCAGCGCCGCGAGGACGCGTTGACGCTGCTGCGTCCCGTGGCCGCCGACCTGCACGGCGGCGAGACGGCGGAGGAGGCGCGCGAGCTGCTGGCCGAGCTCGAGGCGGAGCCTCAGGGCTGAAGCGCCGCCGCCTGGTCGGCGGCGCGGGCGTAGCCGTCGGCGTCGCGGGCGAGCAGCGGCAGGATCAGCTGGTCGGCGCCCAGGTCGCGGAAGGCGCGGGCGCCGTCCGGTGTCAGGTGGCTGCGCTTCGGCGTGGCGTGGACGGTGACGTCGGCGCGGGTGCGGCCGGCCTCGGCCAGCTTGCGGTCGAGCACCGCCAGGCGCTCGGCGAAGCTCTCGGGAGTGTGGCCGAAGCCGAACCAGCCCTGGCCGACGTCGGCCACGCGCGCCAGCGCCGCGTCGCTCTCGCCGCCGAAGTGGACCGGCGGGTGGGGCTTCTGGACGGGCTTCGGGTTCTGGAGACACTCCGGCAGCGAGAAGAACTCGCCGTCGAAGCGGCTCACCTCGTCGCACCAGAGGGTCTTCATCACGGCGATGCACTCGCGGGTGCGCGCCGCGCGGCGCTCCCAGGGAATGCCCAGCGCGTCGAACTCCTCGCGCAGCCAGCCGATGCCGACCCCCAGGTCGACGCGGCCGCCGGACAGGAAGTCGACGTCGGCCACCTGCTTGGCCGCGTACACCGGGTGGCGTTGGGGGACGAGGCAGATGCCGGTGCCCAGCCGGATGCGCTCCGTGTGGGCGGCCAGGAAGGCGAGGGCGGTGAAGGGCTCGAGCACCCCGTCCGGGTCGCCGGGCAGCCGGCCGTCCTCGGTGTAGGGGTAGCGCGAGGCGTACTCGGGGAAGAAGAGCACGTGCTCCGGCACCCACAGCGAGTGGAGCCCGGCCTCCTCGACGGCGCGGCCCGTCGCCGCGATGAGATCCGGCGTCGCCTGCTTCCCGAACCCGACCAGGGCTCCGATCTTCATGGCGGCATTGTAGTGCGCAGGCGCGCGATTCCCGCCCGGGTTTCGCCTACCCTCCCGGCCGATGAGCGATTCCGGGGGCGAGCGGCGGCTGCTGGCCATCATGTTCACCGACGTGGTGGGCTACAGCGCCCTGACGGAGAAGGACGAGGCCGCGGCCCTGCGCGTTCGCGACGAGCACCACGCGCTGGTGCGCACCCTGGTCGCGCAGCACGACGGCGAGGTGGTCGACACCACCGGCGACGAGTCGCTCTCGATCTTCGCCAGCGCGCTCCAGGCCGTCGACTGCGCGCTGGCTTTGCAGGGCGCGCTGCGCAGCCATCCGACCCTGCGCCTGCGCATCGGCATCCACCTGGGCGACGTGCTGCGCCGCGACGGCGAGGTGATCGGCGAGGGCGTGAACGTGGCCGCGCGCATCCGACCGCTGGCGGAGCCGGGCGGCATCTGCGTCTCGGAGCCGGTCTATCAGATGGTGCGGAGCCGCGTGCAGGCGCGGACGCGGGCGCTGGGTGCGAAGGCGCTGAAGAACGTGAGCGAACCCCTCGGCGTCTACGCCCTCGACGGCGAGGGCACCGGCGCGCGGGCGGTGGACGCGCAGCGCCGCAGGGGCCGGCGCCTCGCCATCGCTGCGGCGGCCGTCCTGCTGGTGGCGGGAGCCCTGTGGATCGCCCGGGCCCCGCTCATGGCGTGGCTGGTGCTGAACGTGCCGCGGCTGACGGGCGCTTCGGTCGAGCAGCAGATCGCGTTCGTCGAGACCTCGGACGGGGTGCGCATCGCATACGCCACCATGGGCTCGGGGCCGCCGCTCGTCTTCGTGCTGGGCTGGGGCACCCACCTCACCGAGGGCGCGGACAGCCCCCTCTACGACGGCGCCGGCTTCCTCACCTGGCACGCCCGCGACCACACGGTGGTGCGCTACGACGGCCGGGGCTTCGGTCTCTCCGACCGCGACGTGGGCGACCTGTCGCTCGAGGCCCGTGTGCGCGACCTTACCGCCGTGGTCGACGCGCTCGGCCTCGAGCGCTTCGACCTCTACGCGTACTCGGCGGGCGGACCGACGGGGGTAGCCTTCGCCGCCCGCAACCCGGAGCGGGTCTCGCGTCTCGTGCTGGCGGCGAGCTACAAGGGTGGGCTCGGAATCGACCCGGAGCTGCGGCGCCGGAACACCGAGCTCGCCCAGTTCGTGGGCAGCAACTGGGACAGCACACCGGGGCGCGCTGCGTTCGTCGAATTCCTGGCGCCCAGGGCGAACGAGGTCGAGCGGCGCGTCCTGCTGCACTTCCTGTCGGTGGCGGGGGACGGGCCCCGGTTCCGCGACTTCTTCCTCGCCAACGCCGGCATCGACGTCTCGGAAGAGGCGGGGCGGCTGCGCATGCCGACCCTGGTGGTCGCGAGCGACGTGGACACGACGATCCCTCCGTCCGCCTCGCGCGAGCTGGCCTCCCTGATCCCGAACGCGCGCTTCGAGATCGTCGAAGGCGCCAGGCACATCGGGGCCTCGGGGGCCGACGCCCGCGTGAAGCAGCTCGTCAGCGACTTCCTGGCCGAGCCCGCGCCCTAGGCGCCCGCGACGTCCGCCTCGCTGAACTCGTAGGCGGCGCGCAGCTCCGGGTCGTTCTTGGCCAGGAGCTTCGCCAGCGACACCATCACGTGGCACTGCTTGACGGTGGCGTCGTCCTGCATCTTGCCGTCGATCATCACGCAGCCCGAGCCGTCGCCCATCTCGGCGATCACCTTCCTGGCCCACAGCACCTCGTCGGCCGGCGGGCTGAACACCTTCCTGGCGATGTCGATCTGGACGGGGTGCAGGCTCCAGGCGCCGACGCAGCCCAGCAGGAAGGCGGCGCGGAACTGGTCCTCGCAGGCCACCGTGTCCTTGATGTCGCCGAACGGGCCGTAGTAGGGGTAGATGCCGTTGGCGGTGCAGGCGTCGACCATGCGCGCCAGGGTGTAGTGCCACGGATCCTGCTGGGCGGTGACGCGCGGCGCGTCCGCGTTCTCCGGGTCCGGGTCGGTGCGCACCAGGTACTGGGGGTGGCCGCCGCCCACGCGGGTGGTCTTCATGCGGCGGCTGGCGGCCAGGTCGGCCGGACCGAAGCTGATGCCCTGCATGCGCGGCGACGCGCCGCAGATCTCCTCGACGTTGGCGACGCCCTGGGCGGTCTCGAGGATGGCGTGCACGAGCAGCGGCTCCTCGAGCCCGGCCTTCGCCTCGAGCTGGGCCAGGAGCTGGTCCACGTAGTGGATGTCCCAGGGGCCTTCGACCTTCGGGATCATGATCACGTCGAGCCGGTCGCCGATCTCGGTCACCAGCGTGGTCAGGTCGTCGAGGATCCAGGGGCTGTCCAGCGAGTTCACCCGCGTCCAGAGCTGGCAGTCGCCGAAGTCGGTCTCGCGGCCGATCTTCACCAGGCCCTCGCGGGCGGCCACCTTGTTGTCGATCTGGATGGCGTCCTCGAGGTTGCCGAGCAGCACGTCGCACTTCTTGGCGATGTCGGGAAGCTTGGCCGCCATCTTCGGGTTGGAGGGATCGAAGAAGTGGATCATGCGCGCCGGGCGGAACGGGATCTCCCGCGGCGGCATGGGCGCCCCGATGGCCTTCGGCTTGAAGAAGTCCTTGGCGCTTCGCATGGCGTCCTCCTGGTCCGTTAATTCTTGCTTCTATTCGTAGAGCTTCTTCACCTGGACGGCGCCCTTGGGCGCGGCCTCCAGGCACAGGTCGCAGAGCGTGCACTCGTCGAGGTTGCTCTCGACGACCTCGACACCCGTGTCCTTCGCCTCGAAGATGCCCACCGGGCAGACCTCTTCGAGCTTCTTCGCCAGCTCGGCGTCCTTGGCGGCGCCGGCCTCCACCACCACGTCGATGAAGAGTCCGGGCATCAGTGCTTCTCCTCGAGGCGCTTGCGGATCAGGTCCGGGATCTCCTCGATCCGCTCGGCCACCGAGATGCCGGCCGCCTCCATGCGCGCGATCTTCTCGGCGGTGGTGTCTTCCTTGCCCTCGACGATGGTGCCGGCGTGGCCGAAGCGCATGCCCTTCATCTCGTCCATGAAGCGGCCGGCCATGAAGGCGACGATCGGCAGGCGCGAGTCGTGCTCCTTCACCCACTCGGCCAGCTCCGCCTCCATGCGTCCGCCGGGCTCCGAGTAGATGGCGATGGCCCGGGTCTCCGGGTCGGCTTCGAAGAAGGGCATGAGCTCGGCGTAGGTGGTGCCGACGATGGCGTCGCCGCCGATCGACACGCAGGTCGACTGGCCCAGGCCCGCGGCGGTGAGCGTGCTCGCGATCTCGGTGGTCATGCCGCCGCTGCGGCTCATCACGCCGATGTTGCCCTTGGTGTAGGCCTGGCGGGTGTTGGCCGCCGGACCGCCCACGCCGCCCATCTTCGCCTCGTCCGGCGAGATGATGCCCAGGCAGTTGGGACCGATGATGCGCGCGCCGCGCAGGTCGGCCAGCTCCACCATCTGGGCCACGTCCTTGCGCGGGATGTTCTCGGTGACGATCACGATCAGCTTCACGCCGTTCTCGAGCGCCTCGAAGGCGGCGTCCTTCGTGAAGTTCGGCGGGACGGAGATGATCGAGCCGTCGACCCTTCCCTTCTCCTTCACGATGTCGCGCACGCAGTCGTAGACCGGCACGCCGTAGACGTCGCGGCCAGCGCGGCCCGGCGTGACACCGCCCACGATCTTCGCGCCGTAGTCCAGGTTCTCGCGGGTCAGGTTCACCGCCTCGCGGCCGGTGATTCCCTGGATCAGGAAGCGCGTGTCCTTGCGGATGAGGATGCTCATG
>JBNLVK010000205.1:0-3103 GCA_050618055.1 Myxococcota bacterium | reverse complement strand
GCTGGCCGGCGCCGAGGTGCTGACCTAGGCCCCCGGCGCCGGCCAGCTCCGCGATCTCCTCGTCGCCGTAGCCGAGGATCCCGCTCATCACCTCGAAGGTGTCCTGGCCGACGGAGGGTCCGGCGCGGGTGGGTCGGGCCGGCGTGCGCGAGAAGCGGGTGACGGCGCCGTCGTAGCGCATCGGCCCGATGCGCGGGTGGTCGAGCTCCACGAAGAAGTCGCGGGCCAGCAGCTGCGGATCGCGGTGCAGGTCGGTCCCGCGCATCACCACCCAGGCCGGAACGCCCGCCCGGCGCAGCGACTCCGCCAGCGCGAAGGGCTCCTGGCCGGCGCACCAGGCGGCCAGCTCTTCCTCGAGCCGGGCCTTGCGCGCCAGCCGCGCGTCCAGCGCCTCGCAGCCGGTCTCGGACTCCAGTGCCGGCACCCGCTCCTGGAGCGCCCGCCACTGCTCCGGCGTCTCGACCGCGATGGCCACGTAGCGGTGCACGCCCGCGGCCGGGAAGGCGCCGTGGGGGCAGGCCCGGTCCGAGTCGAGCCCGCGCAGGCCCGTGACGCGACCGTTCACCGTGTAGTCGAGCACCACCGGCTCGATGAAGTGCAGGGCCGCCTCGATCTGGGAGAGGTCGACGTACTGGCCCTCGCCGGTGCGGTCGCGGTGGTGGAGGGCGGCGGCCAGCGCGGCCAGCGAGAAGCGCGGCGCGATGAAGTCGGTGTAGGCGCCCCAGGGTCCGCTGGGCAGGCGGTCCGGCCAGCCGGTGATCGCCACGAAGCCGGCCAGCCCGGCGCCCTGGAGGCCGAAGCCGGTGTAGGCCGCCTCGGGTCCGGTCTGCCCGCGCATGCAGGACGAGAGCATCACGACGTCGGGCCGGCGCTGGCGCAGCGTCGCGTAGTCGAGGCCCAGTCGCGCCGCGGTGCCCGGCGTGAACGACTCCACCACCACGTCGGCCCAGTCGACCAGTCTCAGGGCCGCCTCGCGACCGCCGTCGGTGTTCAGGTCGAGGGCCAGGCCCAGCTTGCTCTGGTTGAAGTTGGCCGCCGTGTGTCCGGTGGAGAGGTTCGGCACACCGTCGGTCCAGGGCGGGATCACGCGCAGCGGATCCACGTGCTTCTCCGACTCGACGTGCACCACGGTGGCGCCCAGGTTCGCCAGGTCCTTCGACACCAGCGGTCCGGCGCCGACCCAGGAGAAGTCGGCCACCTTGAGCCCCTCGAGCAGCGAGGCCCGCGTCTCGGAGACCCGCGCCAGCGGGGCCGCCGGCGTGCGCTGCGGCGCGTCGACCAGCGCCTGGTCGGCCCCCAGCGCCGGTGCCGGACCGCGGTAGACGATGGGCGTGGCCGAGAGCTTCGCGAAGGGTCCGCAGTGGGTGGTGCCGGCGACGTCGGTCCAGTAGTCGCGGGCCGCCAGCTGCGGATCCGCCAGCAGCTCCGCCGCGTCCCAGGCCGGGCCGATCAGCCACGACTCGGCCAGCGCCCGCTCCTGGATCTCCGCCTTCGTACGCGTCCCCAGGAACGCCACGAACTGCTCGAAGCCGCGGGCGATGTCCGGCGCCGCCAGCTTCCCCTCGCCCAGCAGCTGGAAGAAGATCGACCAGTCGTGGCCGGCCAGGTCCTCGTCGAGGCCCCCGCACTCGGCGGCCCAGCGCATCATCGACCCGAAGCTCTTCGCGCCCACCTCGCCCAGCACGAGCGTCATGACGGCGAAGCCGTCCTTGGTGCGCGCCCGGTCCGGGATGGCGACGCCCGGGAACAGCTCGGTGGGCGTGCCGCGGCTCTCGCCGGCCCCCGGCTTCTCCTGGCCCTGCATGGCCGAGAAGCCGGTGGCGAACAGCAGCGTCCAGACCACCGCCGCCTGCATCGACGCGTCCAGGTGCTGGCCGCGTCCGTCGCGCTGCCTTCCCCAGAGCGCCAGCAGCGCGTCGGCCGCCGCCTGCACCGCCGCGTGGCAGGAAGCCTCCGGGTGGCCGACCGGCAGCGGCGGCCGATCGCCGTCGCCCTGCAGGTCCATCAGTCCGCCGGCGGCGGAGATCGTGAGATCGGTGGCCGGGCTCTTCGCCTCGGGACCGGTCTGCCCGAAGGGCGTGACGGAGACGTAGACGAGCGCCGGGTTGCGTTCCAGCAGCGCGTCGGCGTGCAGGCCCAACGCCTCCATGGCACCCGGCGTGAACGACTCGATCAGCACGTCGGCGCCGTCGGCCAGGGCGAGGAAGCGCTCGCGGTCGCCGGCGTCGTGGAGGTCGAGCACCACGCTCTTCTTGCCGAGACCCCAGGCGCGCCAGAAGAGCGAGCCGTCCGCGTCGCCCTCGCGTCCGTCCTCGAAGGGCGCGGTGAAGCGCGACGCGCAGCCGCCCGGCGGCTCCACCTTCACCACCTCGGCGCCCAGGTCGGCCAGCACGCGACCGGTCGCCTCGGCCAGCGGCCCCGCCAGGTCGAGCACGCGAATGCCTTCGAGGGGTCCGGGGCGCCGGGTGTCCGTCATGTGCTCCTCCGCCGGCGCAGTCTCTCACAGGTTCAGGGCTCGACGTAACCGAGCGCGCGCAGCTGCTCGCGCTCGGCGGCGTCGATCGGGCGGGACGGCGCCGGCCCGTCGCCCTCCCCCGCCGCCGCCTCGAGGGCCCGCTTCATGGCGGTGACGCGCTCCGGGTGGTCGGACGCCAGGTCCCGGCGCTCCTCCGGATCGCGCCCCAGGTGGTAGAGGCTCTCGCCCACGGGCAGCGGCGGTGCCGGCTCCCGCTGCCAGATGAGCTTCCAATCGCCCTCCTGGAGGCTCAGCGCCTGGCGGTGCGCGTGCTCCGCCACGAAGGGCCCGCCTTCGAGCAGCGCGGCGTCCGGCCGCCCGGCGACGGCGGAGACCAGGCTGCGCCCCCGCATCTCGTTGTCCAGGCCGAGTCCGAAGAGCTCGGCGACGGTGGGAGCGAGGTCGAGGGTGGAGACGTCGAAGGCGTGGCGACCGGCGGGCTGCCCGGGAACGTGGATCAGCAGCGGGATGCGCAGGTTCGTCTCGTACAGGCCCACGTGGTTGTAGAAGACGTCGTGCTCGCCCAGGCTCTCGCCGTGGTCCGCCGTCACGACGACGGCCGTCTCCTGCCGGGGCACCGCCGCCAGC
>JBNLVK010000204.1:0-38067 GCA_050618055.1 Myxococcota bacterium | reverse complement strand
CATCGGCACGCCGCGCACCGAGCTCGAGATCACCGCCCAGCCGCAGGACGTGACGCGGGTGATGCTCTTCAAGCGCAACCTGGAGAAGATCTGCCGGGACCGCGAGGACCTGGTGGAGCAGATCCAGATCACGGTGCGCCACGAGATCGGCCACCACCTGGGCCTGTCCGAGGAGGACATGGAGCGTCTCGGGCTCGCCTAGACTCTTCCCATGCCCGATCTGATCGCCGCCCTCGAGGGGGTCCTCGGGCGGGAGCGCTGTCTCTCGCAGCCGGAGGACCTGTTCGTCTACGAGTGCGACGGCGCCACGCTGCACCGCGAGACGCCGCGCGCCGTGGTGTTCCCCACCTCGACGCAGGAGGTGCAGCAGGTGGTGCGCGCCTGCCGCGCCGCGGGCGTGCCGTTCGTGCCGCGGGGGGCGGGCACCGGGCTCTCGGGCGGCGCGCTGGCGCTGGACGGCGGCGTGGTGATCGAGTGCTCGCGCCTGGACCGCATCCGCGAGGTGGATCCAGCGAACCGGCTGGCGGTGGTCGAGCCGGGCGTGGTGAACGCCGACCTCTCGAAGGCGGTGGCGCCCCACGGTCTCTTCTATGCGCCGGACCCGTCGAGCCAGCTCTCCTGCACCATCGGCGGCAACGTGGCCGAGAACTCGGGCGGTCCCCACACGCTGAAGTACGGCACCACCACCAACCACGTGCTGGCCCTCGAGCTGGTGCTGCCCGACGGCGAGCGGGTGGAGCTGGGATCGCCCACCGGCGTGTCCGCCGGCTACGACCTGGTGGGCGCGGTGGTGGGCAGCGAGGGCACGCTCGGCGTGGTCACCGCCGCCACGGTGCGGCTCACGCGGCTGCCCGAGGGCGTCGAGACGCTGCTCTGCGTGTTCCGCGACGTGGTGGACGCCTGCCGCGCGGTCGGCGCGATGATCGGGTCGGGCCTGGTGCCGGCGGCCCTCGAGATAGTCGACGAGCGGACCATCGCCGCCGTCGAGGCCAGCGTCTACGCGGCGGGGCTTCCCACCGACGCCGGCGCCGTGCTGATCGTCGAGCTCGACGGACCGCGCGTGGCGCTCGAGCGCGAGGTGGCGCGCGTGCGCGAGATCGGTGCGGCCGAGGGCGCCACGCGTGTCGAGGTGGCCCGCGACGAGGCCGAACGCCAGCGCTTCTGGCGCGCGCGCAAGGGCGCCTTCGGTGCCATGGGCCGGCTCGCCCCCGACCTCTACGTGCACGACGCGGTGGTGCCGCGCAGCGCGCTGCCCGAGGTGCTGGCCGAGGTGTGCGCCATCGGCGATCGCCACGGTCTCACCCTGTCGAACGTCTTCCACGCCGGCGACGGCAACCTGCACCCGAACATCTCCTTCGACCGGCGCGACCCGGACGAGCTGGCCCGCGTGGTCGCGGCCGGCCGCGAGATCCTGGAGCTGTGCGTGCGCGCCGGCGGGGTCATCACCGGCGAGCACGGCATCGGCACCGAGAAGCGCGACTACATGGGCCTGCTGTTCGGCGAGGCCGACCTGGGCGCCATGCGCCGGCTGCGCGCCGCCTTCGATCCGGAGCAGGTGTGCAACCCGGGCAAGGTCTTCCCGACCACCCGCTTCTGCGCCGAGTCGAACCCGAAGGCGCGGGGCTACGACGAGGTGCCGTTCGAATGAGGGGCGCCCGATGAGCGCGCTCGACGGCGCCACCGTCGCGGACGTGCTGGAGCCGGCCGACGCCGAGGCCGTCGCGGCCACGCTGCGCAGCCAGGGCGAGGCCGGCGGCTCGGTCGTGCCGCTGGGGGCCGGTCGGCACCTCGCGCTGGGCAACCCGCCGGAGCGGGTCGATGCATTCCTGTCGACGCGCAACCTGGCCGGCATCGAGACCTTCCTGCCGGGCGAGGGCGTGTGCCGCGCCGGCGCCGGCACGACCCTCGGCGAGCTGCGCCGTGCGGCGGCCGACGCCGACATGGAGATCCCGCTCGACGGACCCGACGCGGCGACCCTCGGCGGCGCGCTGGCGGCCGCGTCGGTGGGTCCGCGCAGCCACGTCTGGGGCCGCGCCCGCGACGCGGTGCTGGGTCTCGACGTGGCGTTGGCCAGCGGCGAGCTCTCCCGCTGCGGCGGCCGCGTGGTGAAGAACGTCACCGGCTACGACCTGGCGAAGCTCTACACCGGATCCCACGGCTCGCTCGGCGTGATCACCGCCGCCTGGCTGCGCCTGCGGCCGCGCCCCGAGACCACGCAGGTGCGGCGGCGCGCCTTCGACGACGCGGAGTCGGCGCTCGCCGCCGGCGCGCGCGCGGCGCGCGACGCCACGCTGCGGGCCTGCGTGCTGGTGCTCGGCGAGGACAGGTCGCTGGCGGTGGCCGAGTGGGGGGGCGACGGGGCGGCGGTGGCCGCCGACGCCGGGTCGTTCGGCGGCGAGGCGGTCGAGGGCGCGCTGCTCGACGAGCTGGCCGAGCGCCAGTGGTCGGACTCCTGTGCGCTGCGGGTGCGCGTGGCGGCGCTCGCGACGGAGCTGGGCGCGGTGTCGGCGCCGCTTTGCGCGGCCGGCGGCCGCGTGCTCGTCCACCCGGGGACGGGTCTCGTCTACGCGAGCTTCGACGACGCCTCCTGGCAGGAGGGCGAGCAGGCGGCGCTGCGGGCGGCGGCGTCGGCGTCGGGTCCGCTGCGCTTCGAGGTGGCGCCCCTCGAGCTCAAGCGCCGGCGCTGCGTGTTCGGCGCGCCCGACGCCGAGGTGGCGCTCTTCCGCTCGCTCAAGCAGCGCTTCGATCCGGACGGCGCGCTCTCGCGCGGCCGCTTCGCGGGGCGTCTGTAGTGGAGGGTCCGCTGCGCGAGGGCTGGCAGGACGTGCACGCGAAGTCGCTCGACTGCGTGCACTGCGGCCTGTGCCTGTCGTCGTGTCCCACCTACCGCGAGACCGGTCGCGAGCGCAGCTCGCCGCGCGGGCGCATCTACCTGATGCGCGGCGTGGCCGAGGGACGCATCCCGCTGGCCGAGACCACCGCCGACGAGGCCTTCCTGTGCCTCGGTTGTCGCGCCTGCGAGACGGCCTGTCCGTCGGGCGTGCAGTACGGGCAGATGCTCGAGGAGGTGCGCCACCAGGTCGACCGCGCCGGCCTGCGGCCGCGCGTGCCGCGCACCCTGGAACGGCTGGCGCTGCGCCAGCTGGTGGCGAAGCCGCGCCGGCTGCGCGCTGCGTTCGATCTGCTGGGCGCGGCGCAGCGGCTGCGGCTCGACCGCCTGCTGGCCCGGCTGCCGGGACGGCTGGGCGAGGCGGGCGCGCTGCTTCCGCCGGTGCCGCCGCGAAGCGCGCGCGCCTCGCTGCCCGAGCGGACGCCGGCGCGCGGCACGCGCCGCGGACGGGTGGCCTTCCTGGCGGGCTGCGTCATGCGCGAGCTCTTCGCCGACGTGAACCGGGCGACCGTCGAGGTGCTCGCCGCCAACGGCTTCGAGGTGCTGGTGCCGCGGGAGCAGGGCTGCTGCGGCGCGCTCCACGCCCACGCCGGCGACATCGACGCGGCCCGGCGCCTGGCCCGCACCAACCTGCGCGCCTTCGGCGCCCACCCGGTCGACGCGCTGGTCACCAACTCGGCCGGCTGCGGGGCGGCCATGCGCGACGCGGAGCACTGGCTGGGCGAAGAGGGGCGCGGGCTGGCGACGTCGGTGCGCGACGTCTGCGAGTTCCTCGATGCGGTGGGACCCGTGGCGCCCCTCGCCCCCATCGAGGCGCGGCTCTGCTACGACGATCCCTGCCACCTGGTGCACGGACAGCGCGTGGCCGACGCGCCCCGGCGCCTGCTGGCGAAGATCCCGTCGCTCGAGCTGGTGGCCCACGACGATCCGGCCGGCTGCTGCGGCGCCGCCGGCACCTACAACCTGACCCACCCGGAGATGTCCCGGGCCGTGCTCGAGCGCAAGCTGGCGTCGCTGGCCGCGGCCGACCCGGACCTGGTCGCCACCGGCAACCCGGGCTGCCTGATGCAGATCCGCGGCGGCGCGGCGCGGGCCGGGCTGCGCGCCGAGGTGCTGCACCCGGTGGAGCTGCTGGCGCGCTCCCAGCGCCTGGCTCACTCGTAGAGCAGGGCGTCGTCCGGCTCCTCGGCGGAGCGCATGCGCGGGAAGGCCCCGAGCGAGAGGTCGGCCAGCGAGCCCTGCACCACGATGTCGAAGGGCAGGATCGGCTCGCGCCGGCGCACCAGCCCGTAGCGCTCGCGCATGCCCCGGTAGGAGTAGTCGGCGCTGGCGGTGGGGCGCCAGTCGAGATCGTCGGTGAGCCCCAGCTTCGCCCGCTCGAACAGGTGGTCGCGCTGGGCGTCGGGGCGCACGCCGTCCTCGTCGTCGAGCAGCGCGTTGCGGTAGCTCGTCTCCTCGACCCGCGCGATCAGCCGCGCGAAGGGCTCCGGGTCGAGCTCCAGGTAGCGGACGTCCGGCGGATCGTCCTCGTCGCCGGACGCGCCCAGGTAGGCGATCTCGATGACGCGTCCGCCCACCAGCGCGATGCCCTGCGGATGCAGCTCCGAGTTGGCGCCGCGGTCGTCGAGCAGGACCGGATCGAGGTCGAGTCCGTGGACGCCGGCCACCTCCGGGTTCTCCACCAGGAAGCCGCGCGACAGCCGCACCCGGTGCGGCGTGCGGTCGTCGGTCTCGGCGCGCACGGTACGCCCGGCGGTGTCGCCCGCCTCGGTCCCGGGGAAGCGTCGCGCCACGCCGGCCAGCATGGCGCGCCGCAGGTCGGTGCGCTCCTCGCGCAGCGCGACCGCCAGCATCTGGCCGGCGGCGCGCTCGCGCAGCTTCGCGTGGTCGCCGTTCGGGTCGCGCGCCTCGGCGATCTCGAGCTCGCCGAGCGGGTTGTTGCGACGTCGCTCGTAGCCGGCCAGCCAGTCGAGCGCCACGTCGGTGTGGACGCCCTCCGGGTGCCGCTTCAGGTAGCGGCGCGCCTGGATCGACGTGACCTTCGAGCTCTTGAGCGGCGAGGCCCACGGCCACTGGACGAGGCGCAGCGGCAGCGAGAGCAGCGTCTGGGCCATGCGCGGCGCCTCGAGCAGCAGCACCAGCCCGCCGTCCACGTTGCGCGGCGCACGGGCGTCGGCGAAGGGGCCGACGAGCAGCCACAGCGCGCGCCGTCCCCGATCGCGCTGGCGCGCTGCGACGAAGGTGTCCCACGGGTTGCGCAGCGGATCGGCCAGCGCGGCCGACGCGTGGCGCACCATGTTCTCCCGGTCCGGGTCGCCGTCGGCCAGGGCGTGGAGGATGCGGCTCGACCCGAGCTCGTCGCCCTCGCGGTCGAGCACGCCCGCCCGCGCGAAGCGCATCTCGGGCCGTTCGGACCCGGCGGCGGCGCGGCCCTCCAGCAGCTCGATGGCGGAGCGCCGCGTGCCCGGCGGCAGCAGCTCGTGTCCCTCGGGAAGCGCGAACCCGACGCTGCGCGCCAGGTCGGCGCGGATCGCCAGCAGCCGCTCGCCGGCCTCCTGCCGGATCTCCTCGGCGCGCTCGTTCTCCGGCGAGTGGCGCAGCGCCCGGTCCGCCAGCACCAGGGCCTCGCGCGGGCGTCCGCCCTCCAGCGCCGCCTCGGCGCCGGCCAGCGCCTTCTTGCGCATGGTCTGGTGCCAGCGCGCCTGGGCCTTCTCGACGTCCTTCGCGACCTCGGCGGCCTCGTCGGCGTCCGGGTAGCGGGCCAGGAAGTCCTTCCAGTGGGCCAGGGCCTGGCGGCGCTCGAGCGGCAGCGGATCGCGGCGGTAGAGGTAGATGCCGTAGCGCACCAGCGAGCGCCCGATGCGGTAGGGCGCCAGCGCCGTGTTCAGCACCGACTGGCCCACCGGCTCGACGATCGTGTTGAAGAAGCGGGCGAAGGCGTTCATGCGCGCGTCGTGCACCGAGTCGCTGGCGCGCTCGAGCGGATCGTCCTGGAGCGCCCGCTCGATGCGTTCGCGCAGGGCCGGGTCCAGGTCGTCGCGCTCGAGCACCTCCTCGCTGGCCTCGCGCCAGCCGCGTCCGGGCACCGAGGCCGCGTTCCACAGGTCGACGGCCGCCGGCTCGAGCCCGGTGGGACCCGCCTCGCGGGCATCGTCGAAGGCGGCGATGGTGTCGAGCGCCCGGGCGGCTCCCTCCACGTCGGCCACCAGCGCCGCCGCCGCCAGGTCGGCCGCGGCGTGGTCGGCCGTGTCGGGCACGATCGGGGCGAGCCGCGCCTCGCGCACCGGCGACCGCACCGGCGGCGCGCCGGGACCGGCGCAGGCGGCGAGCCACGCGGACCCGAGCAGGAGCACGACGATCCGGCACGGCGTCCTCATGGCGTGAAGCGGTCGCGGTCGACGGACAGCGCGAAGGCGAGGAAGGCCTCGAGCTTGCGCGTCGCCTCGATCTTCTCGGGGGTTCCGTCGCGGGCGGCCACCATCTCGTAGAGCCGGGCGCTCGAGTCGACCAGGTCGCGGAACTCGGCCGGGTCGAAGTGCAGGCTCTCGGGCGGGTGTTTGCCGGCGTACTCGCTGGAGAGCCGGGCGTAGAGGTCGGCCAGGGCGAGCATGTGGCGCGGCGCCCGCGCGCTGCGTCCGTGCTGGGTGACGACGCGCTGCATCTCGGCCACGGCGCGCAGGTCGCCGTCGGGCACGAAGGCCCGGGCGCGCACGAACCAGGCGGCGCGCTCGACGTCGGCCCGCTCCTGCGCCTCGCGCACCACCGGCGCGTAGTGGCTGCCCTCGACCCGGTCGGCCAGGGCGCCCAGCGCCGCGGCCCTTTCCTCGAAGCGGGCGATCACCGTCTCCGGCGACGCGATCTCGATGCCGTCGGCGATGCTGCGGGTGTCGCCGGTGCCCAGGGTGAGCGCGCCGGCCCGGTCGAGCTCGTCGCACACCCCGGCGCCGTACAGGGCCTCGTCCGCCAGCTCGGCGTCGCGATCCGCCGCCAGCCGGTACGACTCGGCGGCCAGGTCGAAGGCGCCCAGCCGCTCCAGCGCGCGCGCCTTGCCGAAGGCGATCACGCCGTCCATGTGTCCCGCCCGCAGCGCGTCGGCGTGCAGGCGCTCCAGGTTCTCCAGCCGCAGCAGCGAGCTGCGGTAGACGTTGCGGCCGGTGAAGTCGTGGGCGGCCGGGAAGCGATAGGTGTCGTCGGGCACGTGCCGCTGCAGCACCGCCAGCACCTCGAGCACGCTCTCCGCAGGTCGGTAGCGGGGATCGACCTCCGGGGAGGAGGCGCAGCCGAGGAGCGCGGCGGCCAGGAGGAGGAAGGCCTGCCAACGCATCGGCGGGAGGATAGCTAGCGCCTGCGCTGCCGGCTCCGGCCCTTCGGGCGGCGCTTCTTCGCCCCCACCAGGGCGTTCAGCATCTTCTCGGTGGCGATCACGGCGGCCGCCAGCTGGTCCGGGTCGACGCCCAGCGTCGAGAAGCTGCCCTCGTCGTGGGCGTCGGAGGTCCAGCTGATCAGCGTCTCCACCAGCGCCGCGGTGCGTCCGCCCGGCGGGATGCGCACCCGGTAGTCCTCCAGGCGCGCCACCTCGAGGCCCAGCTCGCGGGCCGCCTTGCGCAGCGCGTTCATGAAGGCGTCGTAGCCGCCGTCGCCGCCGGCCGAGGCGGTCGCGGTCCGGTTGCGGTAGCCGAGCTCCACGCTGGCGGCCGGCGCCGCGTCGGTGGCGACCGTCACCTCGTACTCCAGGATCTGCACGCGCTGCTCGCCGGGCGTCTTCAGCACGTCGGCGATGATGTAGGGCAGGTCCGCCGCGATGACCGTGTGCTTCTTGTCGCCGAGCTCGATCACGCGCTGGAGCACCAGGTCGCGGTTGGCGGCCGAGAGCTTGATGCCCAGCTCCTTCAGGTTGTGGTCCACCGACGCCTTGCCCGAGAGCTTGCCCAGCGCGTAGCGGCGTCGCTGGCCGAAGCGCTGGGGCAGCAGCCGGCTGGCGTAGAGGTCGCCCTTGGCGTCGCCGTCGGCGTGGATGCCGGCGGTCTGGGTGAAGACGTCGCGGCCCACCACCGGCGAGTTGGCGGCGATGTCCTTGCCGCTGAAGGTCTCCACCAGGCGCGACACCGCAGAGAGTCGCGACTCGACCACGCCGGTGCGGAACCCGGTGTGGTCGTGGATCGCTGCGACGATCTCGGCCAGCCGCGTGTTGCCGGTGCGCTCGCCCATGCCGTTGACGCTGGTGTGCACGCCCTGGGCGCCGGCGCGGACCGCCGCCAG
The DNA here is from genome assembly GCA_050618055.1 of Myxococcota bacterium. Lineage (GTDB taxonomy): Bacteria > Myxococcota_A > UBA9160 > UBA9160 > SMWR01 > CALDCK01. Next base: position 29,918 of record JBNLVK010000204.1, on the reverse strand, counting down.
GCAGTTCGCCGTGGCGAGTCCGTAGTCGTTGTGGGCGTGGAACTCGAAGGCGGTGTCGGGCCAGGTGGCGGTCATCAGGCCGACGTAGCGGGTGACGTCGGCGGGCGAGAACACGCCCAGCGTGTCGGGCAGGTAGATGCGCTCGACGCCCAGCTCGCGCAGCACCTGGACCATGGCGAACACGTAGTCGAAGGAGTCGCGCACCCCGTTCGACCAGTCCTCCAGGTAGGGGTTCAGCTTCAGGCGCTTGCGCTTCGCCGCGCGCACGGTGCGGGTGACGGCGGCGCGGTGCTCCTCGGGCGACATCCCCAGCTGCTCGCGGCAGTGCTTCTCCGAGCCCTTCACCAGCAGGTTCATCACCCGGCCGCCGGTCCCGTCGATCCAGTCCACCGAGGCGCGCCCGTCGCAGTAGCCGAGGATCTCGACCCGCGACAGCTGGCGGCGCTTACGCGCCCAGTCGGTGACCAGGCGGGCCGCCTCTCGTTCGCCCTTCGAAACGCGCGTCGAGGCGATCTCGATGCGGTCGACCTTCACCTCGTCGAGCAGCAGGCGCGCCAGCTGGAGCTTCTCGGCGGGCGTGTACGCCACGTCCGGCGTCTGCTCGCCGTCGCGCAGCGTGGTGTCCATGATCGCGATGGAGGATCGGGTGGCGGGCATGGCGCTGCGATTCTGACGGGGTGAAGCGACCTGTCAACAAGGCGGCTGGCGCGGGATCCGCCGAGCGGGCGGGACTACACTCCGCCCCTGTGACCGACGCCGCGCAGCTGCTGGAAGTGGGGGGAGACGAGACCGGGACGCGCCTCGACGTGTTCCTGGCCGAGCGGCTGGGGCTGTCGCGGGCCCAGACGCGCCGGCTGCTGGCGCGGGGCGTGGTCCGGGTGGCGGGCCGCGACGTGGGCGAGGACGCCAAGGGCGTGGCGGTGCGGGCCGGCGAGGAGATCGCGGTGCTGCCCTTCACGGCGCCGGCCGACCAGCGCGTGGTGCCCGAGCCCGACGCGCCGCTGCCGGTGGTGGCCGAGGGTCCCGGCTGGCTGGCGCTCGACAAGCCGGCGGGCGTGCCGGTGCACCCGCTGGCCGAGGACGAGACCGGCACGCTGGCCAACGCGCTGATCGCCCGGCACCCGGAGATGCACGGCGTGGGTGAGGGTGCGCTGCGCAGCGGCGTGGTGCACCGCCTGGACGTCGGCACGTCGGGCGTGATGCTCTTCGCCATCCGCGAGGACGTCTGGCAGCGCCTGCGCGCGGCCTTTCGCGAGCACCGCGTCGAGAAGACCTACCGCGCGGTCGTGCGCGGGCGCCTCGAGGGCGGCGGCGAGATCCGGCTGCCGCTGCTCACCGCCCGCCACCGTCCGGCCAAGGTGCGCGTGGCCACCGAGGCGGAGCAGGAGCGCGCCCGCGGCGTGCGCCCCGCCCGCATGGAGTGGACCGCGCTCGAGCCCTTCGCCGACGCCACGCTGCTCGAGGTGCGGCCGGTGACCGGCTTCCTGCACCAGATCCGCGCGGTGTTCGCCCACCTGGGCCACCCGCTGCTGGGCGACGCGAACTACGGCGGCGCCGACCCGGAGCACGGCGCCACGCGCCACATGCTCCACGCGTCGCGCGTGGCCTTCGAGGAGATCGCCGGCGAGTCGCCGGACGCGCCCGACTTCGCCGCGCTGCTGGAACGCCTGCGGAGCGCGCCGTGAAGCTGCTGGTGGTGGTGGCGTCGGCCACCGGCCGCACGCAGCGCATGGCCGAGGCCCTGGCCGAGGGGGCCGGCGAGGCCGGCGCCCGGGTGGTGGTGAAGGCGGCCGGCGACGCGGACGTCGACGACCTGCTGGCCGCCGACGCGATCGTGCTCGGCAGCGGCGTGCACATGGCGGGCATGGCCGCGCCCATGCGCGACTTCTTCGAGCGCACGGCCCACCTGTGGCTCCAGGGACGGCTGGTGGGCCGGGTGGGTGCCGCCTTCGCCAGCGCCGGCGAGGGCGGTCGCGGCGGCGGCGAGCTCACCCTGATCTCGCTGCTGGCCTTCCTGGCCGAGAACGGCCTGCTGCTCGTGCCCATGCACAACCGCATGGCGGGCTTCCGCGACGCCGGCTGCCACTGGGGGCCGCTGGCCCACACCAACCCGGTGGACGGCGTCCCCGGCCCGACCGAGGAGCAGCTGGAGGCGGCGCGCTCCCACGGCCGCCACGTGGCGGAGTGCACCGCCCGCTGGCTGCGCGGCGCGGCGGACTCGGCCGGCTAGCGCTTGCGCGCGAAGGTCAGGCCATCGGCGATCGGAAGCATCACCCGGTCGACGCGCTCGTCGGCGGCGACCTTGTCGTTGAAGGCGCGGATCGCCTTCGTCTGGTCGTCGTCGGCCGACGGATCCGCCACGCGGCCGGTCCACAGCACGTTGTCCACCAGGATGACGCCGCCCGGCCGCAGGCGCGCCAGCAGCGCCTCGTAGTAGGCCGGGTAACCCGGCTTGTCGGCGTCGATGAAGGCGAGGTCGATGTCCTCCTGCAGGGGCAGCGCCTCGAGCGTCTCGACGGCGGGCGCGATCACGAGCTCGATGCGGTCGGCCACGCCCGCCTTCTCCCAGCTGCGTCGCGCGATGGCGGTCCACTCTTCGCTGACGTCGCAGCACAGCAGGTGGCCGTCCTCCGGCAGCCCGCGCGCGATGCACAGCGACGAGTAGCCGGTGAAGGTCCCCACCTCGACCGCGCGCTTCGCACCCAGCACCCGGGTGAAGAGGGTGAGGAAGGCACCCTGCTCCGGGGCGACCTGCATCATGGAGATGCCGCCCAGCTTGCGCGTCTCCTCGATCAGCTCCTGCTGGATCGCGTCGGGCGGCGTGCCGTGGTCGACCAGGTAGCGGTGGACCTCGGGCGACAGCGCGAAGGACTTGGGGGCGTCGGACATGTGGGGAACTCCTGTGGCCGGCTAGCGCCGCTGAGCGCGCATCTGCAGCTGCATGGCGATGGCCTTCTCCTCCTCGGCCTCGGGGATCAGGCCCTGGCGCATGTAGAGGATGGAGAGGTTGGTGTGGCTGAGCGGGTCGTCGGGCTCGAGCTCGATCAGGCGGCGGCCGGCCTCGACGGCGGCGTCCATGTCGCCCTTCTGGCGGAAGGCGAGCGACAGCCCGTTCCAGGCGATGGCCAGCTCCGGATCGATCTCGAGCGCCTTCCGGTACAGGGCGATGGCCTCGTCGACGCGGTCGTTGGCGAAGTGGTCGAAGCCCTGCTTGTACAGGGCGTGGGCCGGGGAGACGCCTTCCTCGGCGCTGCGGGCCAGCGCCCGCCTGGCCCGCGGTGCCGCGTCGCCGGCGGCGGGCGCCTCGCGCTCGATCCCCAGTGCCTTCTCGGCGCGCCGCTGGAAGACGCGGGCCTCGTTGCCGGTCTGGAGGTCACCGGTGGTGTCGGCCAGGCGCGCCGCCCGCTCGAAGCAGTGGAGTGCGCTCTTCGCGTCGCCCGCCTCCATCAGCGCGCGACCCAGGTCGCGGTGGGCGGCGGTGTAGTCCGGGTCGATGGCCACCGCCCGGCGGAACGGCTCGATCGCCTCTCCGGCCTGCTCGAGCTCCAGCAGCGCGCGTCCCAGTCCGAACCAGCTGGTGGCGTCCTGGGCGTCGCGTTCGAGGAGCTCGCGCAGCCTGGCGGCGCGCTCTTCCAGGCGCGCGCGATCCGGCTCGGCGACGGGGGGCATGGGCCGGAGCCTAGAATGCCTTCTCCAGCACGTCGATCAGGCGGAAGCGCCGGAAGCCCACCTTCTCGTAGGCGCGCAGGGCGGTGCGGTTGGCCGGCGAGAGCATCAGCTGACCGCGCACCGCGCCCTCGGCGAAGCGGCGGCGCAGCGCCCAGGACACCAGCGCCGAGCCGACGCCGCGATCGCGCAGCTCCCGCGCCACACCCACGAACGCCACCCAGATGCGCCGCGGCCAGTGGGTCTCCAGCTCGGTGAAGGCGACCACCCGACCGCCGTGGCGGGCCACCGCGTGGGCGTGGATGCCGTCCTCCAGCAGGCGCTGCATGGTGGCGGCATCGCGCTCCTCGAAGCCGCACTCGCGGTAGACGGTGAGGATGGCGTCGGCATCCTCCGGCTTCGCGTCGTCGAAGACCAGGTTCTCGACCGGCGGGATCTCCTCGGTCGGCTCGCTGGCGCAGACCATCAGGAACGCCTGGCGGGCCGGCCGGAAGCCGTGGCTCGTGAGCAGCGAGTAGCCGGCGCGGTTGCGCGTGCCGATGCCGGCGGACATGAGCCGGATGCCCAGCTTCTCGGTGCCCAGCCGCTGGGCGCTGCGCAAGAGCTCGCCGCCCAGACCCCGGCCGCGCTCGCCCTTCTTCACGATGGGACAGAAGATGCCGGCGGCGCTGGAGCCGGCGCGGCGCAGGAAGCCGGCCATGCCGAGCACGTCGCCGTCCCCGGCGTCGGCCACCAGCACGTGGCTCTCCGGGTCGATCTCCAGCCGATCGAACTCGGCGTGCAGCTCGTCCGCCGTCTCCCAGTAGGGGTTCAGCACGAAGTCCGTCTCGCCGCGGGCGCAGTCGCGAGAGAGCTCGACCAGCGCCTCCGTGTCTTCGGTCCGGAACGCTCGGATCTCCATGCGGGCAGTATGGACCCGCCGTACACCCGATTGCGAGGGGTCAGCCGGCCCGTCGCCGGATCGGCCGGATCGACTGGACCGACTGGACGAGACGCCCCAGGTCGAAGGTCCGGCCGCGCGGGATCTGGAAGTACTGGTCGCCGTCGTCCTTGACCAGCAGTCGGACCTTCTGCCCCGCCAGCACCTCTTCGGCCATCTCGCCCTCGTGCGGCGCGTGGTCGAGCTTGGCGAACACGCGGCGACCGCCGATCGCCAGCAGCGCCACGTGCACCGGACCCTCGCCGCCGGCGGTCACGTGGATGGAGGTGGCTCCCAGCACCGTCGCCTGGGCGCCGTCCAGGCCCGCGGCCCCCTCGCGCTCCGGACGCCGCTCGAAGGAGGCGAAGCGGGTCCGCGGCGGCGGCACCTCGTCGCGACGCCGGCGTCCGTCGGCGTGCTCGAGGATGGTCACGTAGTTGTTGTTGCCCGGTCCGCCGATCGAATGGGAGATGCCGATGCGGGCGCCCGGCACCTGGGCCTCGCGGTGCGGGAAGCGGTCGGTGAGCTGGAGGTAGTTCTCGCAGATCTGGAACAGGCCGGTACCGCCCACCGGGTGGCCGCGCGCCTTGAGCCCGCCGGAGAGGTTGGTGGGGACGCGTCCGCGCGGACCGGTGACCTCGTTGGCCAGCGGGTCGAGGGGCTCGCGCTGCACCGGACCCAGCAGCGCCTCGACGGCGTCCTCCGGGTCGACCAGTCCCAGGTCGGACAGACCGATCGGCAGCAGGCTGTTGAAGGCGTCGTGGGCCTCGACCACCAGACCCGAAAGCTCCCGCGGGTTGGCGATGCCGGCGCGCCAGTAGGCGATGCGCGCAGCCCGGCGCGTAGCGTCCAGGCTGGCCAGCTCGCTGCGGTCGAGGATCGACGAGGTATCGGTCGCCGAGCCGAGTCCGGCGACGCGCACCGCCTGGGGCTTCGCGGTGAGGATCAGCGCCGCCGCGCCGTCGCAGATGGGGGAGCAGTCCTTGCGCGTCAGCGGCGTCGCCACCGGCCGGTTCGCGTCCGGGTCGAAGTAGGCGGCCAGCGGCTCGGGCCGGCCGTAGAAGGCGGCCAGCGGGTTGCGGCTGCCCAGCGCGTGGGCGCGGACCATCAGCCGCGACAGCACGTCGGGCACCTGGTGGGCGGGGAAGCGGCGCTCGCGGAACCAGGCCTGGGTGACCAGGGCGATCAGCGCCGGCATGGTGAAGCCGAAGCGGCGCTCCTCCGGGTCGACCGTCTTCGACATGATGGCGGTGGCCACCTCGGTGGTGACCATCTTCATGCGCTCGCCGCCCAGCACGAGCACGCTCTCGAACTCGCCCGAGGCGATCTTGTAGCAGGCCTCGTGGAGCGCGGCGGCGCCGGTGGAGGAGGCCGTCTCGCTGCGGATCGCCGGCACGCCGGTCAGCCCCAGCCGGTCGGCGATCTTGGTGGCGATGTTGGCCCGGTTCTCGAACTCCTCGCTGTCCATGATGCCCACCTGGACGGCGTCGAACTCGCGGACCGGCGAGTCGTGGAGCGCCTTGCGGTAGGCCTCGCCGAACAGGTCGAAGACCGAGCCGAAGATCCGGCCGGTGAGGTCGACCTTGGTGAGGCCGACCGCGGCGACGTAGACCTCCTTGGCCATGGGATACCCTTGGGAGCGCTCGCTCGAGGTTCGTGAAGGGGGAATCGGATGCGCGTTCGCAGGATCTTGCTCCTCGTCCTGTTGGGGCTCTTGCTTTACCTGTGGCTGGCGCCGCCGCCCGGGCCCGACGTGCCCGACGGCAGCGTCGCGCTCGTCGAGCTGGACGGGGCCTACGTCGAGGGCGCCGAGCCGCCGCTGCTGGCGCGCCTGCTCGGATCGCGGGCGCGCTCGTTCGTCTCGCAGCTCTCGACCATCCGCAAGGCGGAGCGCGACGAGCGCCTGGCCGCGATCGTGTTCCGCATCCGCGACCTGGAGATCGGCTGGGGCAAGGCCCACGAGCTGCGCGAGGCGATCGCGGAGGCCTCGGGCCGGGGGCGCCGGACCGTCGCCTTCCTCGAGCTCGAGTCCTTCGCGGCGAACCTGGAGTACTACGTGGCCAGCGGGGCGCAGGAGGTGTACGTGGCGCCGGCGGCGCGCGCGCCGCTGCTGGGCCAGGCCGCCCAGTACCTGTTCCACGGCGGGCGCCGGGAGATGCACGGCGTGGAGATCGAGGTCGAGCGCCTCGGCCGCTTCAAGAGCGCCGCCGAGACCTTCGCCGGGCGCGAGATGAGCCCGGCCATGCGCGAGATGGCCGACGCCCTGCTCGACTCGGTGGACGAGCGCTTCGTCGAGGACATCGCGAAGGGCCGCTCGCTGCCGCCGGACGCGGTGCGCGCGGCGATCGCCGCCTCGCCGTCGGGCGGCGACGCGATGATGAAGTTCGGCCTGGTCGACGGCGTGAAGCACCGCGACGAGCTGCTGGAGGAGCTGGGCGGCGAGGTGGTCGAGGCCGACGACTACGCGGCGGTCCCGCCGTCGGACGTGGGCTTCGACCCGACCGCGCGCTTCGCGCTCGTCTACGGCAGCGGCGGAGTGGTGGTGGGCCGCGGCGACCTGACGCCCCAGGGCGAGCCGGTGCTGGCATCGGACACGGTGGCCGACGCCATCGACCAGGCGGTGGACGACGAGGAGATCGACGCCATCATCTTCCGCGTCGACAGCCCGGGTGGATCGGCGCTGGCCAGCGACATCGTCTACCGGGCCACCGAGCGGGCGCGGGCCGCCGGCAAGCCGGTGATCGCCTCCTTCTCCGACGTCGCCGCGTCCGGCGGCTACTACGTGGCGGCCGGCGCCGACGCGATCTTCGCGGCGCCCAGCACGATCACCGGCTCGATCGGCGTGTTCGTGCTGCGCCCGGTGCTGGCCGGCGCCTTCGACAAGCTCGACGTCGGCTACGCGTCGCTGGTGCGGGGTCCGAACGCCGACCTCCAGCTCTCGACCCGCGCGCTGACGCCCGCCGGACGCGAGCGGCTGCGCGGCGAGGTGGAGGAGATCTACACGCTGTTCGTGGAGCGCGTGGCCGACGGACGGGCGCTGTCCGCCGACGCCGTCGACGCGGTGGGTCAGGGGCGCGTGTGGACGGGCGCCCAGGCGAAGGAGCACGGGCTGGTCGACCGGCTGGGCGGCCTCCGCGCGGCGGTGCTCGAGGGCAAGCAGCGCGCCGGCATCGACGCCGACGCCGACGTGGCGCTGGTGGTGTACCCGCCGCCGCGCTCGCTGTACGAGCAGCTCGACGACCTGCTGAAGGGGCTTCGCGCCACACGCCTGGATGCGTTGCCGCCGGTTCCCGACGCGGTGCGCCGCGCCGGCCCCTGGCTGCGCGCCGCCGTGGAGGGTCGTCCGACGGCGCTGATCCCGTTCTCGATCGAGATCCGCTGAGCGGTAAGATGGGAGCGACGCGCCCGCCCGCGCGCCGAGGCAGCAGGAGGATCCCGTGCACCTGGAGAAGCAGTTCGCCGTACGGCGCAAGCGGGCCGAGGCCGTCGAGATCGCGGGGCGCGACGACACCCTGCTCGGACTCTTCCCGGACACGAAGACCGAGATCGTCGAGAGCGCGGGCTCCCGCCGCACCACCCGCAGCGAGTACAGCGCGCTCGGCCGCACCGGCACCGTGACCTTCCACTTCACCACGCTGGGCGACGGCGACGTGGCCTTCGAGAAGGTGTGCGACGGCAACATCTGGCGCGAGCTGACCGGTCGCCTGTCCTTCGTGGAGGACGGCGAGAAGACGCGCGTGCGCGTCAGCATGGACGGCCGCACCAAGTCGCTGGTCCCCGAGTTCACCATCCGGGGCGCCATGCAGGACCAGATCGAGGAGATGGCGAAGGCGCTCCGCGAGCGGATCGAGCAGGGCTAGTGGCCGGCGAGAGCGCGCGCGTCGAGACGGCCGACGGATACACGCTGCACGCCGAGGCCCACGGCGAGGGCACGCCCGTGGTGTTCTCCTGCGGCCTGTGCACCACCTCGGTGAGCTGGCATCCGCAGATCGAGCCCTTCGTGGCGGCCGGCCTGCGCATCGTGCTCTGGGACTACCGCGGCCACGGTCGCTCCGACGCGCCGGACGACCCGTCCGCCTACCACCTGGACCGGGTGGTCGACGACCTGGCGCGGGTGCTCGACTGGGCGGCGCCGGGCGTGCCGGCCATCGTGGGCGGGCTGTCCTTCGGCGGGCTGGCCTCGCTGCACCTGGCCCTGCGCCAGCCCGAGCGGGTGCGCGCGCTGCTGCTGGTCGACACCGGACCCGGCTTCAAGAACCCGGAGGCCCAGGCCCGCTGGGAGGCGCAGGTGGAGCGCACCGCCGGCTTCGCGGAGACCAGGGGCATGCGCGCCTTCGTCGAGAGCCGGGCGGCGGCCACCATGACCGGTCTGCACCCGGAGCGCCCCGCCACCCGCGCCGCCGCCGACGCCATCGCCGCCCAGACGCCCCACGGCATCGCCCACTTCGCGCGGCGCGTGGCCGGACCGGCCAGCCCGGTGATCGACCAGCTGGCGGAAATCTACGTCCCGGCCCTCGTGATCGTGGGCGAGAAGGACGATGCCTACCTGCGGGCGTCCGAGGTGCTCGAGAAGCGCCTGCCGCAGGCGGAGCGCGTGGTGGTTCCGGGTGGCGGGCACGTGGTGAACCTGGACGAGCCGGAGGCCTTCAACGCCGCGGCGCTGCGCTTCGCCGGCTCGCTCGGATAGTCCGGCCCCCGCGGGGGAGGAAATCGGGGGGGCCGGCGCAACCTGGCGCGGGCCGGCGGGTTTCGCAGCGTGGCGGAGGTGCGCGTGCACGGACTCGACGAGGACGTTCGGCTCATGCTGGCGTTCTGCGAGGGCGACGCCGCGGCCTTCGACAGCCTCTTCCAGCGCTGGTCGGGCCCCCTGCTGCGCTACCTGGAGCGCATGCTGCGCGACCCGGCCACGGCGGAGGAGCTGGTCCAGGAGGCCTTCCTGCGTGTCTACCGAGCCCGCGACCGCTACCAGCCCGAAGCGCGCTTCTCGACCTGGCTCTACCGGATCGGGACGAACCTGGCGCTCAACGAGCTGCGCCGGCCGCGCCGGCGCGATCCCCACGCGAGTCTCGACGCCGAGGGCGCGGCGCCGCTGGCGGCGGAGCAGCCCGGCACCGAGCGGCTGGTGGACGCGCGCCGCAAGGGCGCCGCGGTCGAGGACGCGCTGGGCGAGCTGCCCGAGCGCCAGCGCGCGGCGCTGCTGCTCAGCGCCGTGGAGGGTCGCTCCTACGCCGAGATCGCCGCGCTGCTCGACGTCACGGAGAAGGCGGTGAAGGCGCTGGTCCACCGGGCGCGCACGAACCTGGCCGCACGCCTTGCGAACGCGGGAGAGCCGGCATGAGAGACGAACGCATGGACTGCCAAGGCTTCGAGGACGATCTGTCGGCGTGGATCGACGGCGAGCTCGGCGGGGCGCGCGAGCGCGCGCTGCGCGATCACCTGGCCGGCTGCGCCGGTTGCCGCGACCGGGTCGACGCGCTGCGCGCCGTGGATGCGGAGCTTTCGGCGCTGCCCGCCCGCCCGGCTCCCGCCGACCTGCGCGAGCGGCTCCAGGCGAAGATCGACGCCGACGCCGACGCCGCGCCCGCCGGATCCGCCGGAGCGGCGCGCGCGCCCGGTCGGGCCGCGCCGCCGCCGCGCCGCCGTTGGCTGACCTCGCCCGCGCTGGCGGCGGCGGTGGCCGCCGGCGTGCTGCTGCTCCTCTACCTGGGAAGCGGCGAGTCGGTCGACGAGAGCCCGCTGCGTCGGGCCGATCCGCCGCAGCCGCCGATCGCCGCCGCGGATCCGGAGCCCGCGCCCGCGCCGGTCGCGCCCGCGCCGGTCGAGATCGCCGCGGCGGATCCGGAGCCTGCGCCCGCACCGGTCGAGCCCGAGCCCGTGCCCGAAGCCGCCCCCGAGCTCGACGCCGTGCCCGCTCGCGACCTGGCGGTCGCCCTCGAGCTGGAGACCGTCGAGGACCTGGACGTGATCGCGAACCTGGAGCTGCTGGAGCTGCTGGTGGCGATGGAGGAGGGCACCGGGTGACGCGCCGGCTCGCCATCGCGCTGCTCGCCCTGCTCGCCGTGCTCGCCGCGGCGCCGCCGCCCGCCCAGGGCGACGAGGGGGATTTGCGCGAGCGCCGCCAGCGCCTGCGCCAGCAGTACCGCGACGCGTCGCCCGAGGAGCGGGCGGAGATGCGCCGCCGCTGGTCGGAACACCGCGAGGAGCAGGCCCAGCGCATGGACGCGCTTCGCGAACGCTACCGCGACGCCACCCCGGAAGAGCGCCGTCGCATGCGCCAGCAGATCCAGCGCCGGCTCGAGCAGCTTCCGCCCGGGGAGCGCGCCGTCGCCCGCCGGCGCCTGCTCCAGCACCTGGCGCGTCCCCAGGCCGAGGAGATGCGCGCCCTGCGCGGCGACCTGGGCGAGATCGCACCGGACGAGGCGGCCCGCATTAGGGAGCAGGTCCGGCGGCTGCCGGCGCCGGAGCGCCGCCGCGTGATGGAGCGGCTGTCGCGCTACCGGTCGCTGCCCGTCGACGAGAAGCGCGAGCTCCAGGAGCAGCTGCTGCGCTACCGCGCCATGCCCGAGCCGGAGCAGGAGCGCATCCGCGAGAATGCGCGCGCGTTCCAGTCCTACAGCGAAGAGGAGCGCGACCGGCTGCGGCGCGCCTGGCAGAAGCTGCGCGACCTGCCCGAGGACGAGCGCCGCGCGGTGCTCGACCGGCTGCTCGAGGAGGGCGGCGACGCCCCGTAGCCCGGCCCGGGCGCGTCTCCTACCGTGTCGGGACCATGGGCAAGGTCTTCGACGCCATCGACGATCGCAACGCCGCCTTCATCGCCCGCCAGAAGCTGTTCTTCGTGGCGACGGCGCCGCTGTCCGGCGAAGGCCGGGTGAACCTGTCGCCGAAGGGCCTGGACAGCTTCGCCGTGCTGGGGCCCCGCAGCGTCGCCTACCTCGACCTGGTGGGCAGCGGCGCCGAGACGATCGCCCACGTGCGCGAGAACGGTCGCATCACGCTGATGTTCTGCGCCTTCGAGGGGCCGCCGCGCATCCTGCGCCTGCACGGGCGAGGCGAGATCCTGGAGCCGGGCGACGACGGCTGGGACGCGCTGTACGCCCGCTTCCCCGACCACCCGGCCGCGCGCAGCATCGTGCGCGTCGAGGTGGAGCGCATCGCCGACTCCTGCGGCTACGGCGTGCCCGAGTACCGCTTCGAGAAGGAGCGCAGCCAGCTCGGCCAGTGGGCGGACAAGCGCGGACCCGACGGCCTCGAGGCCTACAAGCGCGAGCACAACCGGACCAGCCTGGACGGCCTGCCCGCGCTGCGCCGCACATGACCGGGTTCTTCGACGTCGAGACCGAGGCGCCGGAGCAGTCGATCGACGTCACCGACCGGGTGAAGGAGATCGTGAAGCAGGCGGGCGTCGAGCGCGGGCTGTGCCAGATCATGGTGCTGCACTCGACCGCCGCCATCGTCGTGAACGAGGTGGCCGACCCCAACATCGGCCGCGACGTGATCCGCGCGCTCGGCGACCTGGTGCCGACGAAGAACGACTGGCTCCACGACCGCCGGGACGACAACGCCCACTCCCACGTGAAGGCGTCGCTGCTGGGTCCGTCGGAGCTGGTGCCCGTCCGCGACGGTGAGCTGCTGCTCGGTCGCTGGCAGGGCATCTGGATGTTCGAGTTCGACGGCCCGCGCACGCGTCGCGTGGCGGTGCACTTCCTGCGCGACGCCGGCTAGCCCTCGCGGGCCAGCCGCATCAGCGCGCGCTGGCCGCCGCGCAGGTGGAAGACGCGGAAGCCGTCGGCGCGCATGCGCTCGGCCAGGTGCGCGCTCATCAGGCCGAACTCGCAGCACAGCAGGTAGGTGCCGCCGCGGTCGAAGTTCGGCCAGGTCTCCGCCGCCTGGCCGAACTCCAGGTGCAGGGCCTCCGGGTGGTGCTCGCTGCGGTACTGGTCGAGCGGGCGCAGGTCGATGATCGTGGCGCCCTCCGGCGGGCGGTCGACGGCCAGGCCGGGCAGGTCCAGCGAGCCCAGGTCCAGCGCGCGCAGGTCGAACACGCTGCGCGTCTCCACCGCCGACTCGACCAGACCCGACGGCAGCTTCGCCTCCTCGGTCTCGATGGCCGCGAGAGCGGCGCGCGTCGCGGGCTTCGACGGGACCATGTCGCAGTACTCGCCCACCACCTTCGACACCTCGAAGGTGCCGATGCGCCGGGCCTGGTCGATGATCTCCTCCTTGTTGGAGCCGACCAGCGGGCGCAGGATCGGGAGGTCGGTGGCGCGCGACACGACCGCCAGGTTCTGGAGCGTCTGCGACGAGACCTGGCCCACCGCGTCGCCGGTGACGATCGCGGCGGCGCGGCGCTGGCGGGCCACCGCCTCGGCGGTGCGCAGCATCAGGCGCTTCAGCAGCACCTGCCAGTAGCGAGTGGCGGTGTGCTTCTGGAGCGCGCCGACGATCGGCTCGAAGTCGACGGCGTGGAAGCGCGGCCGCTGGCCGTAGCACCAGCGGTCCGCCAGCGCCTTCGCGACGCGCGCCACGCCCTGGAGGTGGCTGTTGCCGCCCATGTTGCAGAACACGTAGTCGAGGGCGACGCCGCGCCGCTGGAGCTGCCAGGCCGCCACCGGCGAGTCGAAGCCGCCGGACATGAGCGCCACGGCGCGACCCTCCACGCCCAGGGGCAGGCCGCCGGGGCCGGGCAGGCGGTCGGCGAAGAAGGAGGCGCCGCGCTCGGACAGCTCCACGTGGGCGGTGGTCTCCGGGTGCGACAGGTCGACGCCCGCCGACGCGGGCAGCAGCGCCGTCCCCAGCGCACGCTCGACCTCGCGCGGGTCGATGGGGATCGCGCGCCGCTCGCCCACGCGTCGCGCGCGCACCGCGAAGCGCCGGCCGCGCACCGCGTCGGCGAACAGGCGCTGGCCGGTCGCCACCACCGCGTCGAGGTCGGCGCAGTCGTGGCGCTCGACGAACGATACCGACTGGATGCCGAACACGCGCAGCAGCGGGTGGTCGGTGGGGTCGAGGGGCTCGGGCAGCTCGACGAACAGGCGCTCGTGGGAGACCTCGACCCGCGCCTCGATGCCGGAGCTGGCCAGCGCGTCCTTCAGGTTCTCGACCAGGCGTCGGCGGAAGCGGAGCCGCGTCGGACGCGCCTTCGTGCCGAGCTCGCCGGAGAACCGGAGCAGCGCCAGGTGGGGGGAGGCGGCGGTGCCCACGGCGCGTCGCCTAGCCGCCGCCGCCGCCGCACATGCGGGCGACGGCCGCGCCGACGGCGATCAGCACCCACAGCGAGATGCCGCCGGCCCGTCGCAGCGGGTTGGCGTCCGCCTCCATCTCTTCCAGGGCCTGGGGCCCGGCCGACGGCGCCGCGCCGCTGGGTCGCCCCAGCCGCCTGCCGCAGTGGATGCAACGCGGTGTGCCCGCCGCGAACGTGACGTGGCAGTCGTAGCAGTACACTTCGTACGGGGTCTGGGGTCCTTCGACGCGCTCCATCTGGCGATGGTATCGAATCCGCCGCCCGGCTACGGGGCGAGCGCCGTCGCCAGCTCCCGTCGGGCGTCCTCTTCGAAGCTCGCCAGGTCCGGATACCAGCGCGCCGGGATGGCGTCCTTGGCGAGGCTGCGCACCGACGGGACCTTTCGCCCGCCGCCCAGGCCCGTTTCCACCACCCGCGCCAGGCGGCTCGCGTCCTCGCCGGGCTCGGCGTCCAGACGCAGCACCTGCCAGGCTCCGTCCGCACGGCCGACCACCAGGTCGAAGACGATGGTCCGCACGCCCTCCGGCTCGCCGACCTCGGCGGCGATCGCCCAGACGACCTCGCTCCAGTCGAGCTGCTGCGGCTGGCCCTCCTCGCCGGCGAAGCGGACGCCGGCGGCGTCGACCACCGCCCGCATGGCCACCCGGGCCGTGTAGCCCGCCTGCGATCTCGGGTCGGCATCCGCCATCTCCGGGGTCATCGGCCGGCCGCCCCGTCCGGTTGACGTGGGTCGCGTGGAGGCGGGGTGCGGATTTCGCTACTCCGTGGGCCCATGAGTTCCGCCCCCTCGAGCCGCCGGCGCGTGGCCGTGATCGGCGCCACCGGCGTCGCCGGCCAGCAGTTCCTGGTCTCCCTGGACCGGCACCCGTGGTTCGAGGTCGTGACGCTGGCGGCCAGCGAGCGCAGCGCGGACAAGCCCTACCACCAGGCGATCACCGCCGCGAACGGCCAGCAGCGCTGGGCCTGCGACGAGGCCCTGCCCGAGGCGTTCCGCGACGTCCCGGTGCAGGACGCGCGCCAGTTCGATCCGGAGAGCGTCGACCTGGTGTTCTCGGCCGTGGAGAGCGACGCGGCCCGGGCGCTGGAGGAGAGCTACGCGCCCCACGTGCCGGTGGTCTCGACCTCGTCTGCGTTCCGCTACGAGGACGACGTGCCGATCGTGGTGCCCGGCGTGAACCACGAGCACGCCGTCCTGGTCAAGCGCCAGCAGCGGGAGCGCGGCTGGAAGGGCTTCGTCGTGCCCATCCCCAACTGCACGACCACCGGGCTGGTCGTCGCCCTGGCGCCGCTGGCCCGACACTTCGGCGTGGAGTCGGCCATCGTCACCTCGATGCAGGCCCTGTCGGGCGCCGGTCGCAGCCCGGGGGTCAACAGCCTGGACATCCTGGACAACGTCATCCCCTTCATCCCGAAGGAGGAGGAGAAGGTCCAGACCGAGACCTCGAAGATCCTGGGCGCCCTGGAGGGCGACCGGGTGGTGCCCCTCGAGCTGCCGGTCTCGGCCCACTGCAACCGGGTCAACGTCCGGGACGGCCACATGGTCTGCGTCAGCGCCGGGCTCCGCGAGCCGGCAGGCCCGGCGCAGGTCCGCGACGCCCTGCGCTCCTTCGGCCGCGAGTTCGTGGACCTGTCGCTGCCCTCGGCGCCCGAGGAACTGGTGCACGTCACCGAGGATCCCTTCCGCCCCCAGCCCCGGCAGGACCGGGGCCTGGGCGGCGGCATGACCACCAGCATCGGGCGGGTCCGGGAGGACCCGGTGCTCCGGAACGGGGTGAAGCTGGTGGTGCTGTCTCACAACACCAAGATGGGAGCGGCCAAGGGGGCCACCCTGGTGGCCGAGTACCTGGTCCAGCGGGGTCTGGCCTGAAACGGCCCGGAAAGCGCCTGGAGGCTTGCCTCCGGGGGGTCAACCCGCCACCTTATCTTCCGATGTAGATGGGGACCGCGCGCTTCCGCGCGGGCACAGGTGTTCGAGCGGCCCACGAGACGTGGGTCCGCAACAGGAGAGGGATGATGACCCGTGAATCGATCTCGCGGCTCGTGGTGCTCGGCGTGATGGCGCTCTTCGTGGGGGTCGGCTGTCAGACCACCCAGCAGTCGACGGACGGCGAGTCGCCGGTGCCGGACAGCGAGTGGAACGAGTCGTCGACTCCCTCCGATGGCGGAGCGAGCAGCCGGACGCCTCTGGGCAACGTCGAGACGGTCTACTTCGACTTCGACAAGTCGGACATCCGCCCCGACGCGCGGGCGACGCTGAAGGCCAACGCCGACGCGATCGGCAGCGGTCCGGGCGACACGATCACGATCGAGGGCCACTGCGACGAGCGCGGCAGCTCCGAGTACAACCTGGCGCTCGGCGAGCGCCGCGCCAACGCGGTGAAGCGCTACCTGGTCGACCTGGGCGTGCCGTCGTCGCGGCTGCGCACGGTGAGCTTCGGCGAGGATCGCCCGGCGGTGCAGGGCCACGACGAGTCGGCCTGGCGCTACAACCGCCGCGCGGATTTCGTGAACTAGGCGACGCAAGGAGGCCGGCGCGAGCCGGCCGACGCGCAGCGAGCCGCAGGCGAGCGAAGTCCCAGTAGGCTGGGATCGGCGCCCGCGCATTTGACCGGCCCTCTGCCTCGGTGATACCGTCGTTCGTCCCCCGTCCGTCCGGACGAGCGGGCGAACGAGGTGTCCCCCCATGTCCGACGTCCACGGCGGAATTCTCGCTGGTCGCGCGCTCAAGGCGGCCGGTGTCGAGTGTGTCTTCACCCTGTGTGGCGGCCACATCATGCCGCTCTACGCGGGCTGCGCCGAGCAGGGCATCCGCATCATCGACGTCCGCCACGAGCAGGCCGCGGTGCACGCGGCCGACGCCTGGGCGCGCTGCAACCCTGGCAAGATCGGCGTGGCGGCGATCACCGCCGGACCCGGCGTCACCGACGGCGTCACCGGCATCGCCAACGCCTGGCGCGCCAACTCGCCCATCCTGGTGTTCGGCGGCCAGGGCCCCTTCGACAACCTGCGCCGCGGCTCGCTCCAGGAGATGGACCACATCGGCGTGGTGCGACCCATCACCAAGTTCGCCGACGCCGTCTACCAGACCCATCGCATTCCCGAGTACATCGAGCTGGCCACGCGCCACGCCGTCTCGGGCATTCCGGGCCCGGCCTACCTCGAGATCCCCATGGACATCTTCATGGGCAACGTCGAGCAGGAGGTGACCATCCCGCGCATCCGCACCGAGCCGCCGCGGCTGTCGCCGGATCGCGCCGCGGTGCGCGAGGCGATCGAGATCCTGAAGGGCGCCGAGCGCCCCATGCTGATGGCCGGCACCAGCGTGAAGTGGTCGAACGCCAGTGCCGCGATGAACGCCTTCACCGACGAGACCCACATGCCGGCCTACACCAACGGCATGGGTCGCGGCACCATGCGCTACGACTCGCCCGAGTTCCTGAACCGCTCGCGGCGCGACGCGCTCAAGCAGATCGACTGCATCGTGCTGGCGGGAACGCTGCTCGACTTCCGAATGCGCTTCGGCCAGACGATTCCCCAGGATGCGAAGATCATCCAGATGGACATGGACGCCACGCTGATCGGCCAGAACCGGCAGGCCGACGTGGGACTGGTGGGCAACCTGGCCTGCACCTTCGAGATGCTCCTGGAGGAGATGAAGAACTCGGGCACGAAGCTCGACTTCTCCCCCTTCCGCGACAAGCTGCGCGGGGTCGAGACCGAGGCCGAGGCGAAGGTCCAGGCGGCGCTGGACAGCGACGAGTCGCCGGTGGACCCGCAGCGCATGTGCCGCGAGGTCCGCGACTGGCTCGACACGCTGGACGACCCGATCGTGATCGGCGACGGCGGCGACATCGTGGCCACCGCGGCCAAGATCATTCCCGTCAAGCGCGAGGGCGCGTGGATGGATCCGGGCCCGCTGGGCACGCTGGGCGTCGGCATGCCCTTCGCGCTGGCGGCCCAGGCCAGCAACCCGGACAAGCGCGTCGTGATCGTCTACGGCGACGGCTCCTTCGGCCTGAACGGCTTCGAGTACGACACGGCGGTGCGCTTCGGCCTGCCCATCATCGGCATCGTGGGCAACGACGCCGCCTGGGGCCAGATGATGCGGCCCCAGGGCGCCATCTACGGCAGCTACGACAACACGCTGCTCAACTACACGCGCTACGACAAGGTGGTCGAGGCGATGGGGGGTCACGGCGAGCACGTGGAGCGCCCGGAGGAGCTGCGGCCCGCCCTCGAGCGCGCCGCGGCGTCGGGCAAGCCGGCCTGCATCAACGTCGTGATCCGGCAGGATCGCGACTATGCCGGCGGCATCTACGTCTAGCGGGTCCCTCCAGGTCTTCGAACGGAGCCCGCGGGCCTACGGGCTCGACTGGGAGGCGCTGCGTCCGTTCCTCCAGGCGGTGGGGCCCGTGGCCGTGGTCGCCCTGGAGACCACCGGGCTGGCCGACGACGCGGCCGCCGAGGTGATCGAGGTGGGCGTGGTGCTGCTCGATGCCCACCGCGAGCAGGTGGGCATCGTCGACCGCACGGTGCGGCCGCGCGGGCGGGTGCCGCGCTTCGTCACCGCGCTCACCGGCCTGGTCGACGCCAGCCTGGAGGACGCCCCGCCCATCGAGGCCGTCGCGCCGCAGCTCGCCAAGCTGCTCGAGGGCCGCACGATCGTCTCCCACAACACCGCCTTCGAGCGCCACTTCCTGTCGCGCTTCGTGGCGCCCGAGCTGGCGCGCAACGACTACCTGGACACCCAGCAGCTGCTGGCGCTCACCCACCCGGACGCGCCGGACCTGCGCCTCGAGACCTTCAGCCGCAGCCTGCTGGGCCGCGAGGAGCGACACCGGGCGCTGTCGGACGCGGTGGACGCGGCCGGCGTGCTGTCGGCGGCGGCGGTCGGCGCCCGGGCCGGCGAGCCGCGCTGGGTGGCGGCGGCGAGCGCCCTCGAGACCTACGCCGAGCGATCGCCCTGGCGCGCGCTGCTGCGCACGCCGCTGTTCCCGCCCGAGGAGACGGACCCGCTCCAGTACATCCCCATCGAGGGCGGCGGCGAGCGGGCGGTCCCCTTCGACGAGGACCGCATCGTCGAGGCGCTGTCCGACGAGGCGCGCGGCCGCCGCTGGTTCCCGGGCTACCGGGTGCGCGACGAGCAGCTGCGCATGGCGCGCGAGTTCGCGGGCGTGCTCGCGGACGGCGGTCGCCTGCTGCTGGAGGGCGGCACCGGCGTGGGCAAGTCGCTGGCCTACCTGGCCGCCGCCATCCCCTTCGCCATGGAGCGGTCGGCCGGCGGGATCCGCGAGCCGATCCTGGTGTCGACCCGCACCAAGCTGCTCCAGGACCAGCTGCTGGCGAAGGACATTCCGGCCGCCGCCGCCATGCTGGGGCACCCGGGCCTGCGGGCGCTTTCGATCAAGGGGCGCGCCAACTACGTGTGCTCGCGCCGCTGCCAGCAGGTGCTGGCCGAGGGCCGGGAGCCGGGGCTGTTCGCCGACGACCGCCTGGCCTTCGCGTCGCTGGCCACCTGCGCCCGCCTGCGACCCCACGGCGAGGTGGGCACGCTGCCCGGCGCGCTGCTCGCCATGTTTCCGCCGCTGCGCGACCTGCGCCGCCGGGCGGTCGCCGCCCGGGCCGAGCAGTGCACGCGCGAGCAGTGCGCCGCCACCCGCGGCTGCCCCTTCGGACGCCGCCGCGCGGCGCTGGCAGACGCCCACCTGGTGGTGGCGAACCACGACCTGCTGCTGCGCTGGCCGCCCGACTACCCGCCCTTCACCCACGCCATCGTCGACGAGGCCCACGACCTCTCCGGCGTCGCCGACGAGGTGTACGCCATGGAGGTGCGGCCCGAGGCGGTGGTCGAGCGCATCGACGATCTGTTCGGCAACCCCACCCGCGGCCGGCGCGGACCGCCGCCGCGGCTGGCGCTCGACGCGGAGCAGGTGCGCACCCTGCGCGGCGACGTGGTGCACGACCTCCAGGCGCTGGGCTCGCTGTTCGGCGAGCGGGCCGGCGAGTTCGGGTCGGCGGAGCTGCCGCCGCGGGCGGCCCGCGTGCTCCCCCAGGCGGCCCAGCTCGCGCGGCTGGCGGCCGACCGCATCGAGTGGGTGGCCGCCACCGCCGCCGACGTCGACGGTCGTCGCGGCGAGGACGAGGAGGAGGACGAGGTCGTGACCCGCGCCATCGGCGACCTGCGCGACGCCTCGTCCGCGCTGCGCCTGGCCTTCGACGAGGAGGCCAACGACGACGTGGTGGCCGCCTTCGAGGAGCTGTCGCCGCCCTTCGACCGCTGGCGGCTGGCGCTGCGCCAGGTGTCGCCGGCGCGTTCCTTCCACGAGGGCTTCCTGTCGAAGCTCGAGTCGTTCTCCTGCGTGTCGGCCAGCCTGTTCGTGAACGGTGACGCCTTCGCCGCGCTGGGCGACCTGGAGATCGAGGCGCGCAGCGAGCTGCCGTGCTGGAGCGTGTCGGTGGCGAGCCCGTTCCCCTACCGCGAGCACATGCGCGTGGTGGCGCTGCGCGACGCCGGCGACCTGGTCGACACCACCGCCGACGTGATCCGCGAGCTGGCGGCGCGCCTGTCCGGCCGCACGCTGGGTCTCTTCACCAGCCTGCGCCGCATGCGCGACGTCCGCGACCGGGTGGCCGACGCGCTGCGCGGCGAAGGGCTCGACGTGCTGATGCCGCGTCGCGCCACCGACGATCCGGCGGCGCTCGTGGCCCGCTTCCGTCGCAGCGGGGGCGGCGGCGTGCTGCTCGGAGCGCGCACCTTCTGGCAGGGCCTCGACATCCCCGGCGACGCGCTCCAGGCGGTGGTGATCGAGAAGCTTCCCTTCGAGGTGCCGACCGAGCTGCGCCGCCGGCGCGAGGCGCGGCTGCGCGACCAGGGCGACGACGCCTTCGAGCGCTACACCCTCGGGGTGATGCTGCTCAACCTGAAACAGATGGTGGGGCGGCTGATCCGCTCGGAGGAGGACCGGGGTGTCGTCGTGATCGTCGACCCGCGTCCCGACCGCCGCTACTTCGAGCGGCTCGACGAGGCCCTGCCCGCGGGCTGCGGCGTGCGCCTGGCGGGCCGCGACGAGCTGCCGGCGCTGCTCGCCGAGGCCGGGGTGGGCATCCCCGAAACCGGCTAGGATCCCGCCCCAACGGAGGGAAGAGGGACCATGACGTTTTCCCGCGACCAGTGGGCCGTGATCCTGGGCGGGTCGAGCGGCTTCGGGCTGGCGACGGCACAGCGACTGGCCGAGCTGGGCATGAGCATCTGCATCGTGCACCGCGACCGCCGCGCGCTGCTCGCGAAGATCGAGCCCGAGTTCGAGAAGATCCGCGAGAGCGGCGTGCAGCTCCTGACCAGGAACGTGGACGCGCTGTCGGCGGAGAAGCGCGAGCAGGTGGTCGGCGAGCTGGCCGAGGCCATGGGCAGCCAGGGCCGGGTGCGCGTGCTGCTGCACAGCATCGCCTTCGGCAACCTGAAGCTGCTGGTGCCCGAGGCTCAGCGCGCCGGCGGCGCCGCCGCCGAACTGGCCCGCAAGCTCGGCAAGGATCCGGCCGAGGTGCAGCAGGCGATCGATGCGGTGTTCGGCGAGGGCAACGCCGCCGCCCACGCCCTGGCCAGCGCGCCCGCCTACTCGGACAAGCACTTCCTCGACGAGGACGACTTCTCGCGCACCATCCACGCCATGGGCACGAGCCTGCTCGGCTGGGTGCAGGACCTGTTCGCGCGCAAGCTCTTCGCCGACGACGCCCGCGTGTTCGGGCTGACCAGCGAGGGCAACGAGATCGCCTGGAAGGGCTACGCGGCGGTGGCCGCGGCGAAGGTGGCGCTCGAGTCGCTGGCGCGCTCGATCGCGGTGGAGTTCGCGCCCTACGGCCTGCGCTGCAACATCATCCAGGCCGGCATCACCCACACGCCGGCCCAGGACGCCATTCCGGGCAGCGAGCACATGCGCGCCCAGGCCCTGGTGCGCAACCCGTTCGGCCGGCTGACCACGCCGCGCGACGTCGCCAACGTCATCGGGCTGCTCGCCAGCGACGAGGCCGCCTGGATCAACGGCGAGCTGATCCGCGTCGACGGCGGCGAGCACATCTCGGGAGCTTCGGGATGAGCGCGGACGAGAAGCCCGTCGCGCTGGTCACCGGCGCCGGCACCGGCATCGGGTCCGCCTGCTGCCGCGCGCTGGCGAAGGAGGGCTTCCGCATCGGCGTGCACTACCGCTCGAGCGAGGAGGGCGCCCGCAAGCTGGCCGCCGAGCTGCCCGACGCCTTCACGGTGCGCGCCGACCTGTCGAGCCCGGAGGAGATCGACGCGCTGATCGCCGAGCTGAAGGAGAAGGCCGGGCGCGTGGACGTGCTGGTGAACAACGCCGGCTTCAACGTCAACGCGCCCATGCTCTCCATGAGCATCGACGACTACGACGCGGTCGCCAGCATGGGCCGCGGCGCCTGGTACCTGACCAAGCTGGTGCTGCGCCGCTTCATGCTGCGCAAGAAGACCGGCCGCATCGTGAACGTGTCGAGCGTGGTCGGGCACACGGGCAACCCGGGACAGATCCCGTACACCATGACGAAGGCCGGGCTCGACGCCTTCACCAAGAGCCTTTGTCAGGAGCTGGCGGGCCGCGACATCCTGGTGAACTCGGTGGCGCCGGGCTTCATCGAGACCGAGATGACCGCCGAGCTGCCCGACGAGGTGAAGGCCGCCATCCTGGCGCGCATTCCCCAGCAGCGCATGGGCACCGCCGATGAGGTGGCGGAGGTGGTCGCGTGGCTCGCCACCCGGGCGAGCTACGTGAACGGCACCGTCGTGCACGTGAACGGCGGGATGTTCGGCGGGTGAGCGACGCTCCGCAGGAGGCGCGCGGCGTCCACAACCCGCGGGTGGTGGACCTCATCACCGTCGACGACGCCACCGACGAGGTGGTGCTGGTGATGCTGGAGGAGCGTCCCTGGGACACCGACGCCGAGCAGCTCCGCCAGCTCGAGGCCAAGTTCAACGCCTACCTGGAGTACGTGCTGGGCGGCCACATGACCAAGCAGTACCCGGACTACGCCGACAAGCCGGTGCGCATCCAGCTCGACTGCGTCGAGAACCCGCCGGTGAAGGACGGCGGATTCTTCACCGCCATGAGCAACTTCGCCGCCTCCGAAGAGATCCGCATGGTGGTCCGGGTGGTGCGGCCGGAGGGCTGACCGGATCCGGCGTATACTGGTGAGCCCTCCATCCCGCAGGAGCCCCCGTGCTTCAGCTCACCGGCCTGGATACGAGCTTCCTCAACATCGAGACGGCGACCACCTACGGTCACATCTCGGGGCTCGCCATCTTCGACCCGTCGACCGCGCCCGGTCCGATCACCCTCGACGACGTCAAGCAGCTGATCCTCGAGCGCATCCACCTGCTGCCGCCCTACCGGCGCCGGCTGGTGGAGGTGCCCCTCGGGCTCGACCACCCCTACTGGATCGAGGACCCGGACTTCGACATCGACTTCCACGTGCGCCACATGGGGCTGCCGCCGCCCGGCGACGCGCGCCAGCTCGGCGAGCAGGTCTCGCGCATCGTGGGACGCCCCCTCGACCGCCGGCGCCCGCTGTGGGAGCTCTACCTGATCGAGGGGCTCGAGGGCGGCTACCTGGCGCAGCTGACCAAGATCCACCACTGCGCCATCGACGGCGTGTCCGGCGCCGAGATCCTGACCACGCTGCTCGACGTGACGCCGGAGCCGCGCAGGGTCGAGCCGCCGCGGCGCGCCTGGCGCCCGGAGGCCGAGCCGACCCAGGTGGAGATGCTGGCGCGCGGTCTGTGGGGCGTGGCCGGCACGCCGCGCAAGGCCTACCGCGTCGGGCGCGAGGCGCTGCGCAACCTGTCGGCGGTGGCCGACTCGCTGGGCCTTCCCGAGCTGCCCGGCTCGGGCCTGCTGAACCGGCTGATCGGACGGCGCAACGAGCCGCTGCTGTCGAAAGAGGACACGCCGGTCCCGCGCACGCCCTTCAACGACCGCATCACGCCCCACCGCCGCTTCGCCTTCGGCTCGCTCTCGCTGGACGACGTCAAGGAGATCAAGTCGCAGCTCGGCGTCACCGTGAACGACGTGGTGATGGCGATCTGCGCCGGCGCCCTGCGTCGCTACCTGGAGGAACGGGGTCAGCTGCCCGCCGACCCGCTGGTGGCGATGGTGCCCGTGTCGGTCCGCACCGAGGAGCAGAAGGGGAGCTTCGGAAACCAGGTCTCGGCCATGACCGCGTCGCTGCACACCCACGTGGCCGACCCCATCCAGCGCCTCGACCGCATCCACGAGTCGATGCGCGTGGCGAAGGAGCGGCACAAGGCCCTGCCGGCGACCCTGCTCCAGGACTTCGCCCAGTTCGCGCCGCCGGCGGTGGCGGCGCGCGCCGCCCGGGTGATCGCCCGGGCGACGGTGGCCGACTGGATGGACGTGCCCTTCAACGTGGTGATCTCCAACGTGCCCGGTCCCCAGTTCCCGGTCTACGGCATGGGCGCGAAGCTGGTGGCGAACTACCCGGTGTCGGCCATCAACGACGGCGTCGGGCTCAACATCACGGTGCAGAGCTACGACGGCAGCCTCGACTTCGGCCTGGTGGCCTGCCGCGAGCTGATGCCGGACGTCTGGGACCTGATGGACGGGCTGCGTCACTCGCTCCAGGAGCTGAAGCAGGCGGCCAAGGAGGCGGGCATCCGCAGGGATGCGGAGGCCGAGCGCGACTGAGCTAGTCGCCCGACTCCACCAGCGCCAGCACGCGGTCGACGCCCTCCCGGAGCTGCTCCTCCGGGATGTTGAGCGCCGGGAAGAAGCGCACGACCGTGCCGGCGGTGACGTTCACCAGCACGCCGGCGTCGATGGCGCGCCGCGCCAGCCCGGCGGCCCGGTCGGCGTCGCGCAGCACCAGCGCCTGGAGCAGGCCGCGGCCGCGGGTCTCCCGCGCGAGCTTCGGGTGGGCGTCGACGAAGGCCTGGAGCCGCGCCGAGAGCCGCGCGCCGACCTCGGCGGCGCGCTCCACCAGCTTCTCCTCCTCGATCACCCGCAGCACGGCGTTGGCCGCCGCGCAGGCCAGCGGGTTGCCGCCGTAGGTGGTGCCGTGGTCGCCCAGCTCCACCGTCGACGCCACCGCCTCGGTGCACAGGAAGGCGGCCACCGGGAAGCCGCCGCCCAGGCCCTTGCCGAGCGTCATGATGTCCGGCGTCACGCCCTCGTGCTGGCAGGCGAAGAGCGCTCCGGTGCGACCGATGCCGGTCTGCACCTCGTCGGCGATCAGCAGCGAGCCGTTGGCGTGGCACAGCTCGCGCAGCTCGTGCAGGTAGCCGCGCCGCGGCACGTTCACGCCGCCCTCGCCCTGCACCGGCTCGACGATCACTGCGGCCACGTCGTCGTCGAGCGCGTCCTCGGCGGCGATCAGGTTGTCGAAGGGGATGCGCACGCCCTCGTGGAGCAGCGGCGCGTAGGGCGCCCGGTGCTTCTCGGTGCCGATCACGTGCAGCGCGCCCAGCGTGCGGCCGTGGAAGGCGCCGCCGGCGGAGACGAACACCGGCCGGCCGGTGGCGCGGTGGGCCGCCTTCAGCGCGCCCTCCACCGCCTCGGTGCCCGAGTTGGTCAGGAAGCTGCGGGTCAGGCCCTTCGGCGCCACCTCCGCCAGCTTCGCGATCAGCTCGGCCTGGGGCACCGTGTAGAAGATGTTGGTGGTCTGCATCAGGCGCCCGGCCTGGTCGGAGATGGCCGCCACCAGGGTCGGGTGGCAGTGGCCGATGCAGGTGACGCCCCAGCCGGCCATCAGGTCGATGTACTCGCGCCCCTCGGTGTCGCGCACCAGCGATCCGCGGCCCTCCACCAGGGCCACCGGGTGGCGGTTCACCACCGGCAGGAAGAAGCTCGACTCGGCGCTGCGGATCTCGTCGTAGTCCATGGGATCGGGCATTCTATCGCTTCCCATTCCCGGAGGCGCACCGTGAGCGACGTGATCCTGCTGGAAGGCATCCAGGTGCCGGCGGCCCTGGGCGTGACCGCGGCCGAGCGCCGGGTGCGCCGCCCGGTGACGCTGGACGTCGAGCTCGCCCGCGACCTGCGCGAGGCGGGCCGCAGCGACAACATCCGCCACACCATCCACTACAAGCGCGTCTTCGAGATCGTGGAGGACGTGGCCGGCAACCAGCAACACAAGCTGGTGGAGGCGCTGGGCGACCGCATCGCCCGCGCCGTGCTCGAGAAGTTCGACGCCGACGCGGTCACCGTCACCGTGCGCAAGCCCACCCCCATCGCCGGCGTGCTGCGCTACGCCGGCGCCCGGGTGACCCGCACCCGCGAGGACCTGGGCTAGCCGGCCTGCACCCCGATCGCCCGGGGCAGGGGGCCCCAGCCGATACATCCAGTCAACCCAATGGAAACGATCCCACCCGGATCCGGCGTGATACGATCCGTTCCGCGCCCCCTGGTTGACAAAAGGGTCCCTCTGGTGAGCCATCCTCCGTCTCACGCTCCGCTCTCCCGGGCCGAAGCCGAGTACCTGGTGAAGCAGGCCGTCGACGACGGCGTGCTCGAGCGGGCGCCGGCCGAGCGCCTGGCCGCCCACCTGCACGACCGCGACGTGCTGGAGGCGCTGCTCGACGGGGCGTCCGAGAGCAAGCGGCATGGCAAGGGCGACGTGGTCAGCGTGTCGAAGAACGTCTTCATCCCGCTCACCAACCTGTGCCGCGACCGCTGCAGCTACTGCACCTTCGCCGTCCAGCCCGACTCGCCCGCGGCGAAGACCTACACGCTGTCAGAGGTGGAGGAGGCGGTGCGCGGCGGACTGCGCGCCGGCTGCAGCGAGGCGCTCTTCTGCCTGGGCGACAAGCCGGAGGTGGCCTACAAGGCGCACCGCGAGTGGCTCGAAGCCCGCGGCCTGCGCAGCACCGCCGAGTACCTCGTCCAGGCCTGCGAGACCGGCTTCACCACCGGCATGCTGCCCCACACCAACGCCGGCATCCTGCGCGCCGAGGAGATGGCGGAGCTCAGGCGCTGGAACGCGTCCATGGGGCTCATGCTCGAGAGCACCAGCGGGCGGCTGCGCGACAAGGGCCAGGCCCACTACTACTGCCCGGACAAGGACCCGGCGGTGCGCATCCGCATGCACGAAGAGGCGGGCGAGCTCGCGATCCCGTTCACCAGCGGGCTGCTGCTCGGCATCGGCGAGACCGACGCCGAGCGCGTCGACACGCTGCTCACCATCCGCGGGCTCGCCGACCGCTGGGGCCACATCCAGGAGGTGATCGTCCAGCCCTTCCACGCCAAGCCGGACACGCCCATGCGCGACGTGCCCACGCTCTCGAACGAGCGCATCGCCGGCTGGGTGGCCCTGGCGCGGCTGGTGCTGGGTCCGCAGATGAACGTGCAGGCGCCGCCGAACCTGGCGCCCGACGTGCTGGAGCTGCTGTTGCGATCCGGGCTGAACGACTGGGGAGGCGTCTCGCCGGTGACCGTCGACTTCATCAACCCGGAGGCGCCCTGGCCGGCGCTGCGGCTGCTGCGCGAGCGCACCGAGGCGGCGGGCCAGCGCCTGGTGGAGCGCCTGCCGGTCTACCCGGAGCACCTGCGCCGGCCCGAGTTCTTCGAGCCGCGCGTGCTGGAGGCCTGCCTCTCGCGGGTCGACGAGACCGGCTACATCCCCCGAAGCCCCGCGGAGGCCGCCTGATGCTGGAGAAGCTGTTCGCCGAGGTGAGCCCGGAGCTGTCGGACGTGCTGGAGCGCGCCATGGAGGGTCGCGAGCTCGCGGTCGCCGACGCGGTGACCCTGCTGCGCGCCGAGGGCCTGGGCCTGCACGCGCTGATCTCGGTCGCCGACCAGGCGCGCCGGCTCGACAACGGCGACGACGTCAGCTTCGTCATCTGCCGGAACATCAACTTCACCAACGTCTGCTACGTGGGCTGCTCGTTCTGCGGCTTCGCGCGCCACAAGGAAGAGGGCGACGCCTACGACCACCCGATGGAGACGCTGCTCGCCAAGGCGCGCGACGCCGTGGCGCGCGGCGCCACCGAGGTCTGCATCCAGGGCGGCATCAACCCGCAGAAGACCCACGAGCACTACGCCGAGATCCTGCGCACGCTGAAGGCCGAGTTCCCGAAGCTCCACATCCACGCCTTCTCGCCCGAGGAGATGGACTACGGCCACCGCAAGAGCGGCATGGAGCTCTCCGACTACCTGCGCTGGCTGGTCGACGCGGGCCTCGACACCATGCCCGGCACCGCCGCCGAGATCCTGGACGACGAGATCCGCAAGGTGATCTCGCCCAACAAGCTGCGCCGCGACCGCTGGGTCGAGATCGTGACGGCGGCCCACGAGATCGGCCTGCGCTCCACCGCCACGGTCATGTACGGCCACATCGAGACGCCGGAGCACGTGGCGAACCACCTGGGCCTGATCCGCGACATCCAGAAGACGACCGGCGGCTTCACCGAGTTCGTACCGCTGGGCTTCATCCACGAGCGCAACGTGCTGTTCAACCACATGGGCGCGCGCCCGGGCGCGTCGATGCTCGAGGACCTGCGCATGATCGCGGTCTGCCGGCTCTTCCTGCGCCCGCACATCGACAACATCCAGATGAGCTGGGTGAAGATGGGGCCGAAGCTGGCGCAGATGGCCCTCATGTCCGGCGCCAACGACTTCGGCGGCACGCTGATGGAGGAGTCGATCAGCCGCGAGTCGGGCGCCGACTTCGGCGAGAACCTGCCCGCCGAGGAGATGCGCCGCCTGATCCGCGAGGTGGGACGCGTGCCGGTGCAGCGCAGCACCCTCTACGACGTGGTCGCGCGATTCGACGACCCGGAGAAGGATCCGCCTTCCCTGGAGCCGCAGCAGGAGGTGGAGCTCTCCGGTCCGACGCGCTGGCGGCTGGCCCAGGAGCGCAACCAGCGGCGCATGGCCACCGGCACCTAGCGCCGGCTTCGCTCCGGTGCCCTGATACGATGGGGCGTGCTCCGTCGCTTCACCCCGCTGCTCGCCGCGCTGCCGCTGGCCGGCTGCCTGGTTCCCATTCCCGAGGTCTCGCTGGAGGCGCCGGGCGCGGCCGGGGCGGGTCTGCCCGACAGCCTGGGTGTGGTCGAGTTCAGCGACCGGCGCCCGCGCGAGCAGCGCCGCGGCAAGACGCCCTGGCTGATCCCGCTGATCGTCTGGAACCAGCGCATGGGCCGCTACGTCACCGGCTCGAAGCACTTCGGCGGCGACGTCCCCAGGACGGTGAGTGCCGCAGTGGCCGACGCACTCTCGGGCTGGCGCTTCGGACGCGGGCGGGTGATCGAGGCCGCGGACGACGCCGGCGTCGCCGACTACTGCGCCGACGAGACCCTGTCCTACGTGGCGACCGGCGAGATCCACCACCTGTACGGAGCGGTGCGCCAGCGCGCCTGGCTGTTCATCATCCCCACGCCGTGGGTGCAGGGCATGTTCTCGGGCAACGACGTGGGCGATCCGGTGGGTGTGGCGCGCCTGTCGCTGCGCGTCCACGACTGCCGCAGCGGCGACCAGGTGGTGTCGGAGCGCTTCGTCTCCGAGGGCCTGTTCCCGCGCCTGTCGCCGTCGGCCGCCGCCCAGCGCGCCTTCGACGACCTGATCCGCGACATGGCGCGGCTGTCGCGCACGCCCATGTCCGAGCAGCTGGCCGAGCCGCTCCCCGACGACGACGAGCCGAGCCTCCCGCGCATTCCCAGCGCCCGCCACCGCAGCGAACCGGAGCCCGAGCCCGAGCCCGAAGTGGATCCGGAGCCCGAGGAGGAGAGCGAGCCGGTGCTGACGCCGCTCTAGTCCGCGAAGTTCAGCAGCAGCTGGGCGACCACCAGTGCGCCCAGCATGGCGACGCACCAGCGGGCCAGCCGCACGTCCGGATCGATCGGCTGGAGACGGTCGCCGCCCGCGCGCCACAGGCGGCGCGCCTCGACGCAGGCCGGGAACGCCTGGTCGTGGTCGACGCCGGCGCGGCGCAGCACGTCGAGCAGGTCCTGGAAGCAGGCGCCGAACATCAGCCGCTCGATCCCCCACAGCGTGAGCGCCAGGTGGGTGGCGGCCTCCGGCTCGACGCCGTGGCGCACCAGCCGGTGGGCCAGCTTCGGCACACCGACCCGGTGGG
>JBNLVK010000203.1:0-37103 GCA_050618055.1 Myxococcota bacterium | reverse complement strand
CGAGTCACCGTGGGTGGTGAGCGCGCGCGCAGCGGTGTAGGCGTCGGCGTCGACGCTGCGGTCGTCGCCCACCAGCGCGTCGCCCTCGCGGTGGCGCGAGTCGATGGCCACCACCAGGTTGGCGCTGCCGATCTTGGTGGCGGCGGCCGCCACCAGCTCCGGATCCTGCACCGCCGCCGTCATGATCGACACCTTGTCGGCGCCGGCGTTCAGCAGGTCGCGAATGTCCTGCAAGCCGCGCACGCCGCCGCCCACGGTGAGCGGCATGAAGACGGTCTCGGCGGTGCGCTCCACCACGTCGAAGATCGTGCGCCGACCCTCGTGGCTGGCGGTGATGTCGAGGAAGGTGATCTCGTCGGCTTCCTGGGCGTCGTAGAGCTGGGCCACCTCCACCGGATCGCCGGCGTCCACGTGGTCGACGTACTGCACGCCCTTCACCACGCGGCCCTTGTCGACGTCGAGGCAGGGGATGATGCGCTTCAGCAGCATGCCGCCTCCACGGCAGCCAGCGCGGAGCGCAGGTCGACCTTGCCGGTGTAG
Organism: Myxococcota bacterium; assembly: GCA_050618055.1. GTDB lineage: Bacteria > Myxococcota_A > UBA9160 > UBA9160 > SMWR01 > CALDCK01. The sequence goes on along the minus strand of JBNLVK010000203.1, from coordinate 36,563 downwards.
AGCGCGCGGCCCACGATGGCGCCGGCCACGCCGCGCTGCGCGTCGCCGGCGGCGCGCACCAGGTCGGCCTGGCTGCCGACGCCGCCGGAGAGGATCACCGGAATGTCGATGGCCTCGGCCAGCGCGGCGGTGGCCTCGAAGTTCGGTCCCTCGAGCATGCCGTCCTTCGCGATGTCGGTGTGCACGATGGCGGCCACGCCCGCGTCCTCGAAGCGGCGGGCCAGGTCCTCGACCGACAGGTCGCTGGCCTCGGTCCAGCCCTCGACCGCCACGCGGCCGTCCCGGGCGTCGATGCCCACGGCGACGCGGCCCGGGAAGCGCTTCGCCGCCTCGCGCACCAGCTGCGGATCGCGCAGCGCCACCGTGCCCAGGATCGCCCGCTCGACGCCGCCGCCCAGCACCCGCTCCACCGCGTCGAGCGTGCGCAGGCCGCCGCCCAGCTGCACCGGCACGCCGCCCGCCGCCGCCACGATGGCGGCGATGGCCGCCTCGTTCACCGGACGCCCCGCCTTCGCGCCGTCCAGGTCCACCACGTGCAGGCGGCGGATCTTCTCGGCGGCGAAGCGCGCGGCCTGGGCCCCCGGGTCGCGCTCGTAGACGGTGGCGTCCTCGTAGCGCCCCTGGGTGAGGCGCACGCAGGCGCCGTCCAGCAGGTCGATGGCGGGAATCACCTCGAAGGAAGACCGACGGTCGGACACGTCGCTGCGTCCGGTCATCGCAGCACTTCGGGAAGCGTCGCCACCACGTTGTCGGCGCCCCAGCGCGCCAGCTCGGCGGCGGACAGCCAGCGCGAGCCGCGACCCGGGTACAGGCGCGCCATCAGCGGGTTCTCGGAGAGTGCCTGCTGGGTCTGGTCGAAGCGGCCGGTGTAGACCAGCTCGGCGGCCGGCGCGGTGTAGATCGCCACCTCGAAGTGGACGCTCGCCGGACGCAGCGCGCCGGCGGGTCCGCCCTCGCGCTCGCGGTAGCGCATGAGCTTGCCCGTCACGATGGCCGTGGCGCCGAACTCGGTGGCCGCGACCTCGGCGTTGGCCTTCACGTCCTGGCGCGGCAGCACCAGGCCGCGGCCCTCGAAGGCGATCACCAGGTCGTTCGGGGGGATCGTGCCGATGCCGGCGTCGCTGAAGGCCTCGGACACGATGCGCGAGACGATCTCCGCCGCCTCCGCCGCGCCCACGTCCCCGTCCGCCGTGCTCCGCGCCAGCTGGTCCATGGGATAGAAGGGCACGACGGCCGTGCGCACCAGCACGGCGTCCACGATCTGGTGGTTGCGATGCACCACCACCGGACCCGGCCCGACGCAGGCGGCGAGCAGCAGCAGCAGCAGGGCGGCGCGCTTCATGCCGCGATCCAGCCGGCGAAGGCGTCGAGCAGCCGCTTGCCGGCGCCCTGGCTCTTCTCCGGGTGGAACTGCACCGCGAACACGTTGTCGCGGGCCACGGCCGCCGCGAAGGGGCCGCCGTAGTCGGCGCGTCCGGCCACGTCCTTCTCCTCGGTGGGCACCGCCCGGTAGGAGTGCACGAAGTAGAAGCAGTCGTCGTCCGGCAGGCGCGCCCGCATGGGGTGATCGCCGGTGAAGTCGACCCGGTTCCAGCCGATGTGGGGAACCAGGCGCCGGTGCCCCTGGGCGTCGACGTCGGCGAAGCGCTCGACCCGTCCGGGCAGCACCGCCAGCCCGGCGTGCACGCCGTGCTCGTCGCCCTCCTCGAAGAGCACCTGGAGGCCCAGGCACAGGCCCAGGTAGGGCCGGCCCCGGCCGATGTGCTCGCGCACCGCCTCGTCCAGGCCGCGCGCCGCCAGGCCGCCCATGGCGTCGGCGAAGGCTCCGGCCCCGGGCAGCACCACGCCGGCCGCGTCGCGCAGGTCGGCCGGGTCGCCGGTCACCCGGGCGTCGAGCCCGGAGCGCAACAGCGCCTTCTCGACGCTGCGCAGGTTGCCGGCACCGTAGTCGACCACGGCGATGCGGGGGGAAGAGGACATGGGGCCGGAACGATAGCCCGCGGCATCCCGCGGGGCTCGGAAGCCGCCCTACAGCGCGCCCTTCACCGTGGGCAGGCCCTTCACGCGGGGGTCCAGCTCGACGGCCACGCGCAGCGCGCGGGCCAGGCCCTTGAAGACGGCCTCGACCACGTGGTGCGGGCTCTTGCCGTAGCGGAGCTCGACGTGCAGGTCGATGCCCGCGTTCTGGCAGAACGCGTACAGGAAGTCCTCGGTGAGCGTGGCGTCGAAGTCGCCGATGCGGTCGTTGGCCAGCTTCACCCGGTAGACCAGGTAGGCGCGGTTGCTGACGTCGAGCGACACCTCGACCTTGCTCTCGGCCATGGGCAGCACCTGGGTGCCGTAGCGCCGGATGCCGGACGCGTCGCCCAGCGCCTGGCGCACCGCCTGGCCCAGGGTGATGCCCACGTCCTCGACCGTGTGGTGGGTGTCGACGGCGAGGTCGCCCTGGGCCGCGATGCGCAGGTCGAAGAGCCCGTGGCGGGCGAACGACTCGAGCATGTGGTCGAAGAACGGGATGCCGGTCTCGACGGCGTAGCTGCCGTCGCCGTCCAGGTCGAGCTCGACGCGCACGTCGGTCTCGCCGGTCTTGCGGTGCACCTGTGCCTTGCGCGCGCCGCTCACAGCTCGAGCTCCGCCTCGGCCTCGCGGGCCGCCTCGCGCTCGCGCCGCGCGCGCCGGATCTTCTGGAGGCGCAGGTCGACCGAGTGGCCGTGGCCGGTCAGGCCCTCCAGCTCGGCCAGGCGCATGATGTCGAGCCCCAGCTCGCGCAGCTTGGGCGGCTCGAAGCGGGTGACGCTGGTGCGCTTCAGGAAGTCGTCGACGCCCAGCGGCGAGAAGTAGCGCGCCGTGCCGCCGGTGGGCAGCACGTGGTTCGGTCCGGCCAGGTAGTCGCCCACCGCCACCGGCGTGTAGTGGCCCAGGAAGATGGCGCCCGCGTTCTCGATGCCCTTGCTGTGGGCGTCGGCGTCGTCGGTGGCGATCACCAGGTGCTCCGGCGCGTAGCGGTTCGCCAGCTCGATGCACTGGTTGATGTCCTTGGCCACCACGATGGCGCCGCGGGTCGACAGCGACTTCTTCGCGATCTTCGCCCGGTCCAGGTTCTTGAGCTGCTTGGCGATCTGGTCCTGCACGCGCGTGGCCACGCTCTTCACCGACGTCACCAGGATGGCCTGGGCCAGCTCGTCGTGCTCGGCCTGGGAGATCAGGTCGGAGGCGATCCAGGCGGGCGTGGCGGTGCGGTCGGCGATCACCAGCACCTCGGTCGGACCCGCCTCGCTGTCGATCGCCACCTCGCCGAACACCATCAGCTTGGCGGTCGCCACGTAGATGTTCCCCGGACCCACGATCTTGTCGACGCGCGGGACCGTCTCGGTGCCGTAGGCCATGGCCGCCACGGCGTGGGCGCCGCCCATCTTGAACACGCGGTGCACGCCGGCGACCTTGGCCGCGATCAGCACCTCGGGCTTGATCTTGCCGTCCGCTCCGGGGGGCGTCGCCATCACGATCTCGGGCACCTCGACCACCGAGGCCGGCACCGCGTTCATGATCACCGAGGACGGATAGGTGGCCTTGCCGCCGGGCACGTAGATGCCCACCCGGTGCATGGGGCGCACGCGCGTGCCGAACACGCCGCCGCCCTCCTCGCGCACCTCCCAGGACGACGGGATGCGCTTGCGGTGGAACTCGCGGATGCGCATGGCCGCCTTGCCCAGCGCGGCGCGGTCGGCCGGATCGATCGTCTCGCCGGCCTCGTCGAACTCGGCGGGCGTGACCTCCAGCTCCTCGAGGCTGGCGCCGTCGAACTTCTTGACGCCGGCCAGCACCTCTTCGTCACCGTGCTCGCGGGTGCGGTCGATGATGCGACGCACCGTCTTGCCCACGTCGTCGGCGTGGTCGTCGCGCCGCTTCACCAGCTTCTCGAAGGCCGCCTCGAAGCCCTTGTCCTGGGCGTTCAGGACGGGGACGATGCCCTTGGCCGTGGATCGCGCCGCCATGGATCAACCCTCCCGCCGGATGTCCGCGCCGAGGCTCCGGAGCTTCTCCTCGATGCGCTCGTAGCCGCGGTCGATGTGGTAGACGCGACTCACGACAGTTTCGCCCTCCGCGGCCAGCCCCGCCACGATCAGCCCCGCGGAGGCCCGCAGGTCGGTGGCCTTGACCGGCGCCCCGGACAGGCGGGAAACCCCCTTCACGTGGGCCGAACGGCCCGCCAGGGCGATGTCGGCCCCCATGCGCTGGAGCTCCGGAACGTGCATGAAGCGGTTCTCGAAGACCTGCTCGGTCACCACCGAGGAGCCCTCGCCCACGCACAGGGCCGCCATCAGCTGGGCCTGCATGTCGGTGGGGAAGCCCGGGAAGGGGGCGGTCACCACGCGCACCGCCTTCGGGCGGCCGCGCATGCGGAGGGTGGCGCCGGTCGGCCGCGTGGCGACGTCGGCGCCGGTCTCGCGCAGCTTCTCGAGGCAGCTCTCCAGGTGGGCCGGGTCGAAGCCCTCCACCGACACCTCGCCGCCGGTCGCCGTGGCGGCCGCCAGCAGCGTGCCGGCCTCGATGCGGTCGCCGGCCACCCGGTGGCGCACCGCGCGCAGCGACGAAACGCCGCGGATCACCAGCCGGTCGGTGCCGGCGCCGCGGATGTCTGCGCCCATCTTCAGCAGGAACTCGGCCAGCTCCACCACCTCGGGCTCGCGGGCCGCGTTCTCCAGCACCGTCTCGCCCTCGGCCAGGCAGGCCGCCATCATCACGTTCTGGGTGCCGTTCACCGTCGAGAGATCGAAGGTGATGCGCGCGCCGCGCAGCTCGGTGGCCACCGCCTCGACGTAGCCGTGGTCGAGGCGCAGCTTGGCGCCCAGCGCCTCGAAGCCCTTCAGGTGCTGGTCGACGGGACGCACGCCGATGGCGCAGCCGCCCGGCTCGGACACCCGCGCCGTGCCGAAGCGCGACAGCAGCGGACCCAGCACCAGGAACGAGGCGCGCATCTTGCGCACCAGGTCGTAGGGCGCCTCCAGGTTGTGGACGCGCGTGGCGTCGATGCGGATGGTGTGCTCGCCGCCGTCCCACTCGGCCCGCGCGCCGAGCGCGCGCAGGATCTCGAGCATGGCGTCCACGTCCCGCAGGAAGGGCACGTTCTCCAGCACCGTCTCGCCCGGCGCCAGCAGCGCACAGGCCATCAGCGCGAGCGACGAGTTCTTCGAGCCCGAGACGGCGACCTCTCCGCGGAGCGGTCCGCTGCCGCGCACGACGATCCGGTCCATCAGTCCCCCCCCACCGCCGACGACGACGGACGCGACGGCCCGGCACCCTCCGCCGGGGCGCGAGCGGTCACCACGCGGAGTCTCCCTCCGAGATCGCGCCGTGTCACCACCTGACCGAAACCGGCCCGCCGACACAGATCCGCGACGGCGTCGGACTGGTCCTCGCCGTGCTCCAGGGCGAGCCGGCCGCCGGGCGCCAGCAGCGCCGGGGCGTCCGCCACGAAGCGGCGCAGCACGTCCAGTCCGTCGGGGCCGGCGAACAGTGCCCCGGGGGGCTCGTGGGCCAGCTCGGGCGGCAGGCGCTCCCGGTCCTTCTCCGCCACGTAGGGCGGGTTCGAGACCAGCACGTCGAAGGTCTTTCCCCTCACCGGCTCCACGCCGTCGCCCTCCAGGAAGCGGATTCGCTCGGCCACACCGTGTGTTTCGGCATTCTCCTGCGCGAGTTTGAGGGCTTCTGCCGAGACGTCCGTGGCGGTGATCACGGCCGCCGGACGCTCCTTCGCCAGGGCCAGGGCGATGGCGCCGCTGCCGGTGCCCAGCTCGAGCACGCGCGCCGGCGCGGCCGGGTCGGGCAGCGCTTCGAGCACCGCCGCCACCAGCGTCTCGGTCTCGGGACGGGGCACCAGCACGTCCGGGGTCACCCGCAGCGCCAGCGACCAGAACTCCTTCTCGCCCACCAGCTGGGCCACCGGCACCCGATCGGTCGCGCGGCGGCGGACCAGCTCGCGGTACACCGCCCGCTCGTCCGGCAGCACCGGCTTCTCGAAGTCCAGGTAGAGGCGCAGGCGGTCGCTGCCCAGGGCGTGGGCCAGCAGGCACTCGGCGTCGAGGCGCGCGGTCTCGATGCCGCGGCTCGCGAAGTGCTCGGTGGTCCAGCGAAGCAGCGCGAGCACGGTCCAGACCTCGCCGCTCACGCCTCCGCCTGCTGCGCGCCCTGCGCCATCGCCTCCGCGTTCATGTGGGCGTGGACCGCGTCGAGCAGCTCGTCGAGGTCGCCCTCGAGAGCCGCGTCCAGCCGGTGGAGCGTGACACCGGCTCGGTGGTCGGTGATGCGGGTCTGCGGGAAGTTGTAGGTGCGGATCTTCTCGCTGCGCTCGCCCGACCCCACCTGGGCGCGGCGCGCGTCGGCGCGCTCGCCGGCGGCCCGCTCCTGCTCCTTCTCCAGCACCCGGCTGCGCAGCACCTTCAGCGCCTGCGCCGTGGTCTTGTGCTGGCTCTTCTCATCCTGGCACTGCACCACCGTGCCGGTCGGGATGTGGGTGATGCGCACCGCCGAGTCGGTGGTGTTGACGCTCTGGCCGCCCGGACCCGACGCGCGGTAGACGTCGATGCGCAGGTCCGCCGGCGCGATCTGGATGTCCACCTCCTCGGCCTCGGGCAGCACCGCCACCGTGACCGTCGAGGTGTGGATGCGGCCCTGGCTCTCGGTGGCCGGCACGCGCTGCACGCGGTGCACGCCGCGCTCGTGCTTCAGCCGGTGGAAGACGTTCTCGCCGCTGACCGAGGCGATCACCTCCTTCAGGCCGCCGGTGTCGCTCTCCGACATGGACAGCGGCTCCACCTTCCACTTCTGGGCCTCGGCGTAGCGGCTGTACATGCGGAACAGATCGAGGGCGAACAGCGCCGCCTCCTCGCCGCCGGTGCCGGCGCGGATCTCGAGGATGGCGTTCTTGTCGTCGTTGGGATCGCGCGGCAGCAGCAGCACGCGGATCTCCTGCTCCAGGTCCGGCTGGCGCGCGCGCAGCTCCTCGAGCTCCGCCTTCGCCAGCTCCTGCACCTCCTCGTCCGGGTCCTCGAGCATGGCCTCGGCGTCGCGGATGCCGTCGAGCAGCTTCGCGTACTCGGCGGCGGCGGCGGCGGCCGGCCGCAGGCCCGACAGCTCCTTGGCCAGCTTGCCGTACTCGGTCGGGTTCGACGCGATCTCGGGCTGCGCCAGCTGCTCCTCGAGCTTGCGCGCGCGCTCGGCGTAGGCCTGGATCTTTTCCAGCAGGTCCGACATCGGCCCCTACGAGTTCATCGACTCGAGGAATTCCGAGTTGCTCTCCGTGACCTTGATCTTGTCCGCCAGGAACTCCATCGAGTCGACCGGCGACAGCGGCGCCAGAACCTTGCGCAGGATGTACATGCGTCCGAGGGTGGCGTCCTCGAGCAGCAGCTCTTCGCGGCGCGTCGCCGAGCGGTTGATGTCGATGGCCGGGTAGGTGCGCCGGTCGGCCAGCTTGCGATCGAGCACGATCTCGCTGTTGCCGGTGCCCTTGAACTCCTCGAAGATCACCTCGTCCATGCGCGACCCGGTGTCGATCAGGGCCGTGCCGATGATCGTCAGCGAGCCGCCCTCTTCCAGGTTGCGCGCCGCACCGAAGAAGCGCTTGGGCTTGTGCAGCGCGTTGCTGTCGACGCCGCCCGACAGGATCTTGCCCGAGTGGGGCACCACCGTGTTGTGGGCGCGCGCCAGCCGCGTGATCGAGTCGAGCAGGATCACCACGTCGCGCCGGTGCTCGACCAGGCGCCGCGCCTTCTCGATCACCATGTCGGCCACCTGCACGTGGCGCGTGGCCGGCTCGTCGAAGGTCGAGGAGATCACCTCGGCCTTCACGTTGCGCTCCATGTCGGTCACCTCCTCGGGCCGCTCGTCGATGAGCAGCACGATCAGGTAGACCTCCGGGTGGTTCTCGGCGATGGCGTTGGCGATGTCCTTCAGGATCATCGTCTTGCCCGCCTTGGGCGGCGACGTGATCAGCGCGCGCTGGCCCTTCCCGATGGGCGCGATGAGGTCGATGATGCGGGTGGTGAGCCCGCCCGACTTCGCCTCCAGCAGGAACTTCTCCTGGGGGTAGAGGGGCGTCAGGTTGTCGAACAGGATCTTGTGCTTCGCCACCTCGACCGGCTCGAAGTTGATCTGGTCGACCTTGAGCAGCGCGAAGTAGCGCTCGCTCTCCTTCGGCGGGCGGATCTGACCCAGCACGGTGTCGCCGGTGCGCAGGTTGAAGCGACGGATCTGCGACGGCGAGACGTAGATGTCGTCGGGACCGGCCAGGTAGTTCTGGTCCGGCGCGCGCAGGAAGCCGAAGCCGTCGGGCAGCGTCTCGAGCACGCCCTCGGCGTAGATGCGCCCCTGGTTCGCGGTCTGCGCCTTCAGGATCGCGAAGATCAGGTCCTGCTTGCGCATGCCCGCCGCGTTCTCGACCTCGAGCCCCTCGGCGATCTCGGTCAGCTCGGGCATCGACTTCTGCTTCAGCTCGACGACGCTGACGCGCTCGCCGTCGGCGTCGAGGGATTCGGCGGCCTCGGTCGCCTCGAGCTCGTCCTCCACGTCGAACGCTTCGTCGCGACCGTTGCCCCCGTGGCCGTTGCCGCGCTCGGGCGCACCGTTCCCGTTGCGCGGACGGCGACCGCGGCCGCGGCGCGTGCGCGACGCGGGGGTCGGGGTGTCACCACCGGCGCGGGGATTGGTCACGAAGGGCCACCTGCAGGGTTTCGAGGGACATCGAGCGAACCGCCAGAGGCTGCGAGAGCCGCGATCCAGACAAGCCGCCGATCAAGCCGTCGATTCGGGGGGTCGGGCCGGACGGCCCGGGACGAAGAGGAGCCGGCAAGCTACCGACGGGCCCGAGAGCCTGTCAAGTCGGGGGCGACGGCGTCGCCGCGACGAAGTGCCAGAGCCGACCGGCGCGCGCCCCGTCGCGGCGATAGGAGTGGAAGCGTTGCGCGTCGCAGCGCGTGCAGGCGTCCGGCAGGTGCGCCACGTGCTCCGCCGCAAGGCCCGCCGACACCAGATCGCGGGCGACCAGCGCCCCCAGGTCGAGCAGCGCGTGACCGGGTCGCACCGGACGCTGCGCGTCGCCGAGCGGGCCGAAGCGCGCCGCCAGGGCGTCGAGCACCGGCGCGTCCACCTCGTAGCAGCAGGCGCCGATGTGGGGTCCGACGGCGGCCAGCAGCGGCTCGGAGACGCCGTCCCCGATCGCCAGGTTACGCCGCACCGCGTCGACGCCCTGCGCCACGACCCCCGCCGCCAGACCGCGCCAGCCGGCGTGTACCGCCGCCACCACGCGGCCGCTGCGCGCCGCCAGCAGTACCGGCACGCAGTCGGCGGTCACCACGCCGACCGCCACCGCCGGCTCGGCCGACACCACCGCGTCCGCCTCCGGGGGCGGGCGCTCGCGGCAGTCGGCCGCGCTCACCACCCGCGTGCCGTGCACCTGCCGGGGGCGCAGCAGGTCGGGACGCATGGGCGTGTCGCGCAGCGCGAAGCCGTGCTCGACGCCCGCTTCGCGCAGCAGCGGGTGGGTCAGCACGGGGTCGCGCCCTCGCGCCGCTCGAGCTTCTCGAGCAGCGCGCGCAGGTCGGCGGGCGGCGGCGCTTCGAAGCGCAGCGCGGCACCGCTGCGCGGGTGCGCGAAGCCCAGCACCTCGGCGTGCAGCGCCGGCCGTTCCAGCGCGCGCTCCACCGGCGTGCTTCCGCGGCGTCCGTAGACCGGATCGCCCACGATCGGCAGGCCCACCGAGGCCAGGTGCACGCGGATCTGGTGGGTGCGCCCCGTCTCGGGCCGGATCTCCAGCCAGGCGCGATCGCTCTGCGGGAAGCGGCGCGCGACGCGCCAGCGGGTGGCCGCCTCGCGCGCGTGACGCGCCGCCACGCTCATGCGCTTGCGGTCGCGGGTGTGGCGGCCGATGGGCTTGTCGATGCGCCCCGACGCCTCGCCGGGAACGCCGCGCACCAGCGCGCGGTAGACGCGCTCGACCGTGTGGTCGTGGAACTGGAGCGCCAGCGCGCGGTGCGCCTCGTCGTTCTTCGCGGCGACCAGCACCCCGCTGGTGCCGCGGTCGAGCCGGTGCACGATGCCGGGTCGCAGCACGCCGCCCACGCCGGCCAGGTTCCCGCAGTGGTGGAGGAGCGCATTGACCAGCGTGCCGCTCGCGTGGCCCGGCGCCGGGTGGACCACCATTCCCGCCGGCTTGTCGATCACCACCACGTCCTCGTCCTCGAAGAGCACGACCAGCGGAATGTCCTCGGGCGCCAGCGGCGACGGCACCGGCTCGGGTGCCTCGGCCGCGATCGCGTCGCCCGCCTGCACCCGGTGGCTGGCCGCCACGCGCGCCTGGTTGACGCGCACCCGACCCTCGTCGATCCAGCGCCGCGCCTGCGAGCGCGACAGGTCCGCCAGCGACGCCAGCGCCTGGTCGAGCCGGGTTCCCGATTCGCTGTCCCCGACGAGGAAGTCCACGGCGGGAGGTTAACGCCGGGAGAAGCGCCCCCGCGCAGGCCGCGCCGAGCGGCTCGCCTCGTAGCGCGGCATGTAGCTCTGGGCCACGCGCTTCGGGTCGAGGCCCACGCAGGAGGCGTAGCCCATCACGAAGCCGCGCACGTAGACGGCGGCCGGCAGGTCCTCGAAGCGCTCCTCCTCGATGAAGCGCAGGTAGGTGGGGTTCACCTTGGTGACGCCGGCGATCGCCTCGAGCTCCACGCCGTTGCGCAGCCGCGCGCGGCGCAGGCGCGCGCCGTCGAACTCGCCCTCGTCCTGGGCGTCCAGCTCCTCGAGCTCGAGGGTCTCGATGGACGGCAGCGGCTCGACCGGCGCGTCCTCCTCGCCCGGCGGCGCCACCGACGTGGCCAGCGTGAGCGGATCCGACGCGATGGGCGCGGGCTCCTGCGCGTCGCCCGCCGCGTCCAGCTCCGCGTCGTAGGACTCGCGCAGCTCCGGGTCGCGCAGCGTGTGGTAGGCGATCTCGATCCGCTCGCGGATCACCTCGACGTCGCCCTCCTCGAACACCGAGTGGCCCGCCAGCGAGCCCTCCGAGTAGGTGGCCCGGGCCAGCAGGTAGGCCCGCTCCACGTCGGCGGCCGAGGCGTTCTGGGGAATCTCGAGGGTCTCGTAATGGTCCTGTTCCGAGAGGGGCTTCAACGGTTGGGGCTCCGGACCGGGGCCTCCTGGCGGGTCCCCAGCAGCTTGCGGGCGATTCGGGCGAAGTAGACCGCCGCGTCCGAGCGGGGGTTCGCGTCGACCAGCGGCCGGCAGTCGCGCACCGCCTGGCGCGCCGACGCGTCGCGGTTCACGTAGCCCAGGTAGTCGGCCTCCAGACCGAAGTAGCGCTTGCAGACGCTGCCCACCGAGAAGCCCAGCTTCACGTCCTCGGCCGACACCACGTCGTTCACGATGATGCGCGGACGGAACGCGCGCATGACGCCGACGAAGCGCGCGCCCTCCTGCGGGTCGAGGGCCTCCACCTCGCGCAGCAGGTCCATGGGCGTGCGGATGCCGCGCTCGTTGCGCTCGTCCATGGCGATCGACACCAGCTTGCGCACCTCGGGCGACGACATGGTGAGCCGCAGCCGCCGGTAGAAGGCGGCGCGGATGAACGAGTAGGCGTTCTCCACCGAGGTCGGCTCGGGCGCCAGCACGATCACGCCGTCGTCGCACACCATGAAGTAGTCCATCACCGCCGTGTGCGTGCCCGCGCCCAGGTCGATGAAGACGAAGTGGGCGTCGAGCTGGCGCAGCGCGCGCACGAACTGGATGCGCCGCGCGTGGCTGGGCTGCGGGCTCGCCAGGTTCGGACGCACCGCGGCGATCAGCCGCAGGTTCTCGACCGGCGTGTCCTCGAGCAGCTTGCCCACGTCCTCTTCGCGCTGGGCGACGTAGTCGGCGATGCTCGCGCGCGGCCGCGGGACGCCGAGGGCGGTGTGCAGGTTCGCGCCCTCCAGGTCGCCGTCCACCGCAACCACCCGGTAGCCGGCCCGCGCCAGCGTGGCGGCCAGGTTCGCGGCGACGAAGGTCTTGCCGACCCCGCCCTTGCCGCCGCCGAAGGGCACCAGACGCGGACCGGGGGCCGCGCTCGCTGCACGTCCCTCGGCGGGAGGCGGCTGGCCCCCCCTCGAATCCCCCGTCGCGGTCATCGTACCCCCCAGAACGACCCGGCGATCGACCTTCGCTTCGCGCGCTACTCGCCCGAAGCCCTCCGGTACCCGTCGCCCCGATCGTCCACGATGTGCAGGAACGGACGCCACTCGTCGTAGCGCACGCTCTGCACGGCGTTGTGGATCACCGGGGTCCAGCGCGGCCGCACCGGGCGTCGCGCCAGCCGCAGGCGCGCCTGCGCCGGCGTGCGGCCGCCCTTGCGCCGATTGCAGTCGACGCAGCTGCACACCACGTTCTCCCAGGTCGTGCGACCGCCGAGCGATCGCGGCACGACGTGGTCCAGGTTCAGCTGCGAGCGCGGCGGCCGGTCGCCGCAGTACTGACACGTGAACTTGTCACGCGCGAAGATGTTGAGCCGGCTGTAGCGCACGTGGCGTTTCGGGACGCGGTCGTAGGTGAGCAGCACGATCACTCTTGGCGCGCGGACCGCGCCGCGCGAGGTGCCGATGCTGTCTTCCGACGGGTCGGCCGACTCGAACCACGCCTCGAAGTCGAAGGTCTCGTAGTTGCCGTTCACCGCCAGTGCCGTTCCCTGGTAGATGAGCGAGAAGGCCCGTCGCACCGACGTCACGTGAATCGGCAGATACGAACGGTTGAGCACCAGGACGCTCGAATTCAGCATGGTTCTCGGGCACTTATCCTAAGCGAGGAGCGGCCCGCCTTCAACGCACGGGCTCCTCCAGGGCGCGGAACGCGTCCTCCAGCACCTTCTCGTCGTCGGCGTCGAGGGTGCGCGGATCGATCCACACCCGGTCGTCCTGGACGCGGGCCAGGATGGGCGGGTCGTGGCGGCGCAGGGCGGCGGCGGTGCGGGCGGCGCCGAGGGGGGTCTCGACCACCACCACCCGGCTGTCCAGGGCGAAGTCGGGCAGCGAGCCGCCGCCGGCGAAGCTGGGTCCGGCCTCGACCCGCACGGCGAGCGACGGCGCCGCGGCGGCCAGGCGCTCGGCCAGGCCGCGGGCGCGGGCCTCCAGCTCCTCGGCGCCGGCCAGCAGCTGGCGCAGCACCGGCACGTCGCGCTCGGCCCGGCCGTCCAGGTGGGCCGACAGCGTCCAGTCGAGCGCCGCCAGCGTCAGCTTGTCCAGCCGCAGCGCGCGGGCCAGCGGGTTGCGCTTCATCGCCGCGATGGGCTCCTTGGAGCGGGCGATCACCAGGCCCGCCTGGGGTCCGCCGAGCAGCTTGTCGCCGGAGAAGCAGACCACGTCGGCGCCCTGGGCGAGCCGGGAGGGGGCGAAGGACTCGGGCGGAAACCCGCGCGACGACAGGTCGAGCAGGCTGCCGCTGCCCAGGTCCTCGACGACGGGCACGCCGTGGCGCGCCCCGATCGCGGCCAGCTCCCGCAGCGACACCTCGGCGGTGAAGCCGTGCACCGCGAAGTTGCTGCGGTGCACCTTCAGCAGCAGGCCGGTGTTGGGTCCGATGGCGCGCTCGTAGTCCTGAGGGTGGGTGCGGTTGGTGGTGCCCACCTCGACCAGGCGCACGCCGGCGGCGGCCAGGATGGCCGGCACCCGGAACGAACCGCCGATCTCCACCAGCTCGCCCCGCGACACCACCACCTCGCGGCCGGCCGCCAGGCTGGCCAGCACCAGCAGCATGGCCGCCGCGTTGTTGTTCACCACCAGCGCGACGGCGGCGCCGGAGAGCAGGCACAGCTTGTCGACCACCGCACCGCTGCGCTGACCCCGCTCGCCGCTGGCCAGGTCGAGCTCCAGGTCGCCGTAGCCGGTGGCGGCGCGCGCCACCGCCGCCGCCGCCTCGGGCGCCAGCGGCGCGCGCCCCAGGTTGGGGTGCAGCACGATGCCGGTGGCGTTCACCACCCGGCTCGGGTGGGGTCGGGCCAGGTTGGCGCCGATCGCGGCGGCGGCCTCCACCAGCGCGTCGGCGGTCGGCGCCGGCTCACCCGCCGCAATCCGCTCCCGGGCGTCGGCCAGGGCCCTGCGCGCCCCTTCGGTCGCTGCCCAGATCGGCAACTCCGGACGCAACTGACCGACTTCCGACAATAATCGGTCGACCCGCGGAAGCTCCCGCCGGGGATCGGACTTGACCTGTTCGTCCGGATTCACGATGGTGTTGATTGACTTTTCTTGCGGCCCTGAGCAACGGGTCCCACGGGGATCGACGACGAGGCCTTCAATCCATGGACATCGGGCTGGACGGGCGGCGGGGCGCTGCGCGGAGCTCGAAGCCAAGGCCACCCAGAGCCGCACCGTATAGAGACTGACTGTGCGAGTCAACGTTTTCAATAACGATTTCGGGACATTAGAGAGTGTTCCCGTCCGCTTCGGCCCGCCCGGACGCGCGCCGGATTCCGCCTAGCCCCGCCTGACCCCCGGGTGGCGACACCCGGGCAAAAGCTCGCTCGTGACCGAGACGGCTCGCCAACGCCGAAGGCGGCCAAGGCCAGGCGAATGGCAAGATCGAGGGATCGCTCCAGCGGGGGCGGCCGCGGTGCCGTACCCAACGAAATCATCATCAACGTGAGCGCCGGGGAGACCCGGATCGGCATCATCGAGCAGCAGAGCTTCGCCGAGCTGCACATCGAGCGCGCTCACGACCGCAACGTCGCCGGCATGGTGGTGAAGGGGAAGGTGACCCGCGTGCTGCCCGGCATGCAGGCCGCCTTCGTCGACATCGGCCTGGAGAAGGCGGCGTTCCTGTACGTCGGCGACTACCTGGACGAGCGCGGCCAGCTCGATCCGGACGGGGCGGACGAGGACAACCCGCGCCCGCGCCGCTCGCGCAGCGGCAACGGCCGCCACAAGCCGCCGCCGAAGATCGAGACGCTGCTGTCCGAGGGCCAGGAGATCGTGGTGCAGGTGGCCAAGGAGCCGATCGGCACAAAGGGCGCCCGCATCACCAGCCACGTCTCCATCGCAGGACGCCACCTGGTGCTGACGCCGTGGGCCAAGCGGGTGGGCGTGTCGCGCCGCATCGAGTCGGACCGGGAGCGGCGCCGGCTGCGCGAGATCGTGACGCGCCTGCGTCCCGAAGGGCTCGGCTTCATCATCCGCACCGCCGGCGACTCGGCCACCGAGGCGGATCTCGAGGCCGACATCAACTACCTGGCCGCGGTCTGGGAGGATATCCAGGCCCGCAACGCCGCGAACCCGGCCCCGGCGGTGCTGTTCGAGGAGCTGTCGCTGCCGCTGCGGGCGATCCGCGACTTCGCCAACGGCAAGACCAGGCGGATCGTCGTCGACGACGACGAGACCCACGAGAAGATGCAGGAGTTCCTCTCCCGCTTCGTGGCCGACCCCAAGCCGACCCTCGAGCACTACACCGGCGACCTGCCCATCTTCGACCACCACGGCATCGAGTCGACCATCGACGACAACCTGGGGAAGAAGGTCTGGCTGAAGTCGGGCGGCTACCTGATCGTCGACCAGAGCGAGGCGCTCACTGCCATCGACGTCAACACGGGCCGCTACGTCGGCAAGCGCGACCTCGAGGAGACGGTGCTCAAGACCAACCTCGAGGCCGTGGCCGAGGTGGTCTACCAGCTGCGCTTCCGCAACATCGGCGGGCTCATCATCATCGACCTGATCGACATGGAGACCGCGGACAACCGCGACAAGGTCTACCGGGCCCTCCAGGACGCCCTGCGTCACGACAAGGCCAAGACCAACATCCTGAAGATCTCCGAGCTGGGCCTGGTGGAGATGACGCGCAAGCGGACCAAGGAGAACCTGGTCCAGCAGGTGTGCGAGCCCTGCGCCTACTGCGAGGGGCGCGGCTACGTGATCTCGGCCGAGAGCGTGGCCTTCAAGGTGCTGCGCGAGATCCGCAAGGACATGCCGCGCATCGGCGGCCGCCAGATCGCCGTGACGGTCAACCCGCGGGTGGCCGAGATGCTGCTGGGGCCGGCCCGCAAGGCCACCCAGGCGCTGGGCGAGAAGCTGGGCCGCGAGATCGAGATCCGCGCCCGGCCGGGGCTCCACCAGGAGCAGTTCGAGGTGGAGGCCCTGGACGAGGGCCCGCCGGTGGAGATCCCGCTGCGCTGGCTCCAGGACGCGAAGGAGGAGCCGGAGCCCGAGCCCACGCCCGAGCCCGAGCCCGAGCCGACCCCGGAGCCCGAGCCGGAGGCCGCCGAGGAGCCCGCGGCGGCGGCGGAGCCCGAGCCGGAGGCTGCCGAGGAGCCCGTGGCGGCCGCGGAGCCCGAGCCGGAGCCCGAGGCCGCCCCCGAGGAGGAGCCGGCCCCGTCGGCGGTGGTGGCGGGAGGCGCCGAAGCCCCCGAGGCCGCGGTTGAAACTCCGCCGGAAAGCCCCATACTCCCTCGGCTCCAGACCCGAGAGGAGTCGTGATGTACGCCGTAGTCAAGAGCGGTGGCAAGCAGGTGCGCGTGGCGCCGGGCCAGCGTGTCCGCCTCGAGAAGCTCGAAGGGAGCGTCGGCGACGCCGTCGAGCTCGATCAGGTGCTGCTCGTGGGCGGTGAAGGCGAGGCCCGGGTCGGCCGACCTCTGGTGGAGGGCGCCAAGGCCGTGGGCACCATCACCCAGCAGGGTCTGGGCGAGAAGATCACCATCTTCAAGATGAAGCGACGCAAGGGCTACCGACGCAAGGCCGGACACCGGCAGTGCTTCACGGAAGTGCTGGTCGACCGCATCGAAGGCTGAGGAACGAGCGATGAGTCACAAGAAGGGCCAGGGAAGCTCCCGCAACGGGCGCGACAGCAACGCGCAGCGCCGCGGGGTGAAGGTCTACGGCGGTCAGACCGTGAACGCCGGCGCCATCCTCGTGCGCCAGGTCGGCACGCGCATCCACCCCGGCCGCAACGTCGGTTGCGGCAAGGACTACACGCTGTTCGCCCTGTGCGACGGCGTGGTTCGCTACGGCCGCTCCAAGGGCCGGGTGGTGGCGCAGGTCGAGGCGTAGGTCAAGCGCGGCCGCACGGGCCGCGCGCGGAGCGAGGCGCAGCCGAGCGGAGTCGAAAAGGGGGCCTCCGGGTATGCCCGTGTCTCCCACCAGCAAGCTTGGCAGCGCGCCATGTCCCGGGACACCTTCGTCGACGAAGCCACCATCCTGGTCGCATCCGGCCGGGGCGGTGACGGCGCCAAGAGCTTCCGCCGCGAGAAGTTCGTGCCGCTGGGCGGACCGGACGGCGGTGACGGCGGCCGCGGCGGCGACGTCGTGCTGCGCGCCGATCGCAACCTGGCGACGCTGGTGGACCAGCGCCTGAAGCGCGAGAACCGCGCCCGGGCCGGCGAGCCCGGCGCCGGATCGAACAAGACGGGCAAGAGCGCCGAGGCGCTGGTGATCCGCGTGCCGGTGGGCACGATCGTGCGCGAGGCCGGCGCCGCCGAGGACGACGAGCCCCTGGCCGACCGGACCGCCCACGGCGAGACCGTGGTGGTGGCGCGCGGCGGACGCGGCGGACGCGGCAACGCGCGCTTCGCCACGCCGACGCGCCAGGTGCCCGACTTCGCCGAGTCGGGACGCGACGGCGAGACGAAGACACTGCGCCTGTCGCTCAAGCTGCTGGCCGACGTCGGCCTGGTGGGCTTCCCGAACGCGGGCAAGTCGACCCTGCTGCGCCGGCTCTCCGGCGCCAGGCCCCGCGTGGCCGCCTATCCCTTCACGACGCTGGTGCCCAACCTGGGCGTCGCCGAGGTGGACGACCGCCGCTTCGTGGTGGCCGACATCCCCGGGCTCATCGAGGGCGCCAGCGAGGGCGCGGGTCTGGGCGACCGCTTCCTGCGCCACGTCGAACGCACCCGCGTGCTGGTCCACCTGATCGACGCCGGCACGGCGCTGCTCGAGGAGCGCGATCCGCTGGCGAGCTACCGGGCGATCCGCGCCGAGCTCGAGCGCTACGAGCCGTCGCTGGCCGAGCGTCACGAGATCGTGGCGCTGAACAAGATCGACCTGCTGGCCGACCGCGACGCGCTGGGCCGGGTGGAGGAGGCCTTCCGCCAGGAGGGCCGCAGCGTGCAGCGCATCTCGTCGGCCACCGGCGAGGGCGTGCCCGAGCTGCTGGCGCGGGTGGCCCGCGCCCTCGACGCGGACGAGGAGGCGGCGTGAGCGACGGCCGCGACGCACGGGCCGCCGCGCGCAACGCGCGGCGCATCGTGGTGAAGGTGGGCAGCGGCGTGCTGACCCACGACGGCGAGATCCGCACGCGCGTGTTCGGCGACGTCGCGCGCCAGCTCTCCCAGCTTCGCGACGAGGGGCGCGAGGTGGTGCTGGTGTCGTCCGGCGCCATCGCCGTCGGCGCCCGCGAGCTGGGCTGGGACCACCCGGGCCGCTCCATCCCGGAGAAGCAGGCGGCCGCCGCCGTCGGCCAGATCGGCCTGTTCGAGACCTACCGCAAGCGCTTCGCCAAGCACGGACGCCGCGTCGGCCAGGTGCTGCTGACGCGCCAGGGCCTCCAGGAGCGCGAGCGCTTCATCAACGCGCGCCACACCCTCCAGACGCTGATCGCGCTGGGCGCCGTGCCGATCGTGAACGAGAACGACACGGTGTCCACCGAGGAGATCCGCTTCGGCGACAACGACAACCTGTCGGCGACGGTGGTGAACCTGGTGGGCGCCGACCTGCTGGTGATCGCCACCGACGTGGACGGGCTGTACGTGACCGCGCCGCGCGAGGGCGAGCCCACGCCCGAGCGCTACGACGTGGTCGACGAGATCACCAAGGAGGTGGAGCAGGCCGCCGGCGGGTCGGGCCGCGCCTTCGGTCGCGGCGGCATGGCCACCAAGCTCGAGGCCGCCCGCGCCGCGGCGCGCTGCGGCGCGTCGACCGTGCTGTGCAACGGCCTGGCGAAGGACGTGCTGCTCCGGGTCGCCGCCGGCGAGTCGGTGGGCACGCTCTTCCCGGTGAAGAGCGGCGGACGCCTGGCCAGCCGCAAGCACTGGCTGGCCTTCACGGCGCGCGCCCGCGGCGAGCTGGTGGTCGACGACGGCGCCGTTCGCGCGCTGGTCGAACGCGGCAAGAGCCTGCTGCCGGCCGGCGTGACCGAGGTGCGCGGCAAGTTCGGCATCGGCGACCCGGTGGCCTGCGTCGACGCGCGCGGCGTCGAGGTGGCCCGCGGACTGGCCGCCTACAGCTCCGAAGCGGCCGCCCGCATCGCCGGGCTGCCGACGCGGAAGGTCCCGCAGGTGCTAGGATATTCGAACGGAGACGAGGTCATCCACCGCGACGACCTGGTGCTGGTCGACCCCCGCGAACCCGACCCTTCGTGAGCCTCCCATGAGCCTCGAGCACGACATCCAGCAGATCGCCACGCGCGCCAAGGACGCGTCGGCACGCTGCGCCGAGCTGAACACGGCGCAGAAGAACGCCTGGATCCACCGGGCGGCCGAGCGCCTGGAGGAGCGGCGCGACGCGATCCTCGCCGCCAACGAGCAGGACCTGGCCAGCGCCCGCGAGAAGGGCGTGGCGACGCCGCTGGTGAACCGGCTGGCGATCTCCGAGAACAAGTGGCGCGACATGATCGCCGGCCTGCGCGACGTGGCGCACCTGCCCGATCCGGTGGGACGCGTCGAGCAGCAGAGCGTGCGGCCCAACGGGCTGCGGGTCGGACGCATGCGCATTCCGCTGGGAGTGATCGGCATCATCTACGAGTCGCGGCCCAACGTGACGGTGGACGCGGCGTCGCTGTGCGTGAAGGCGGGCAACGCGGTGATCCTGCGCGGCGGGTCCGAGGCGCTGCACTCGAACCTGGCGCTCGGCGAGGAGCTGCGGGCGGCGGCGCGCGAGACCGACGTCCCCGAGGACGCCATCTGCATCGTGCCCACCACCGACCGCGAGGCCATCGACCACCTGATCCGCCGCGACCGCGAGATCGACCTGATCATTCCGCGCGGCGGGCCGGGTCTCATCAAGAAGGTCTCGGAGAACTCGACCATCCCGGTCATCAAGCACGACGCCGGCGTGTGTCACGTGTATCTCGACGCCAGCGCCGACCCGGAGATGGCGGCGGCCATCGTGGTCGAGTCGAAGATGAAGCAGATGGCGGTCTGCAACGCGCTGGAGACGCTGCTCTGCCACCAGGACGCGGCGGCCACGGTGCTGCCCCGGGTGCTGAAGGCGCTCCACGAGGAGGGCGTCGAGGTGCGCGGCGACGCCCGCACCTGCGAGGTCTTCGGCGACGCGGTGCCGGCCAGCGAGGCCGACTGGACCGAGGAGTTCCTGGCGCCGATCGTGGCGTGCCGGGTGGTCGCGGGCATGGACGAGGCGGTCGACCACATCCGCCGCTTCGGCTCGGACCACACCGAGGTGATCGTCACCGAGAGCTACGCCAGCTCCGAGGAGTTCCTGCGGCGCGTCACCTCGTCGGTGGTGGGCGTCAACTGCTCGACCGCCTTCTCCGACGGCTTCCAGCTCGGGCTCGGCGCCGAGATCGGCATCTCCACCTCGAAGCTCCACGCCTACGGCCCGATGGGCCTCGAAGGTCTCACGACGCTCAAGTTCGTGATGCGCGGTGACGGTCAGCTGAAGGGATGACCGCAGGCGAACGCCTCGGCATCCTCGGCGGGACCTTCAACCCGATCCACCTGGGCCACCTGCGCGCCGCCGAAGAGGTGCGCGAGCGGCTGTCGCTGTCGCGGGTGCTGCTGGTGCCGTCGGCCGAGCCGCCCCACAAGGAGGACGTGGCCGGCGATCCGATCGCGCCGGCGGAGCTGCGGCTGCGCTGGGCGCGCACCGCCGTGGCCGACCACCCGGGGCTCGAGGTCGACGCGCTCGAGGTGGAGCGCGGCGGCCGCTCGTTCACGGTCGACACCGTGCGCGAGATCGCGGCGCGCACGGCGCCGGAGCCGCCGGTGTTCGTGATCGGCGTCGACGCCTTCCGCCTGCTGGGAACCTGGCGCGAGCCGGAGACGATCCTGCGCACGGCCCACTTCGCCGTGCTGCCGCGGCCGCCGGAGCGGGGGACGCTCGCCGACTGGCTGCCCGACTGCGCCCGGGCCGACTTCGAGGTCGACCCGGCCGGCGACGTCGCCCACCACCGGGAGGCGCCCACCTGGATCCGCCGGGTCGACATTCCGCTGCTCGACGTCTCCTCGTCGGACGTGCGCGAGCGCATCCGCAAGGGGCTCTCGGTCCGCTACCTGGTGCCCGAGAGCGTGCGCCCCGCCATCCTGGCGTCCGGCGTCTACGCGGCGGCGAGCTAGAATGGAGGAGTCCATGACCTCTCCCTCGGACCAGGTGTCCCGCGCCAATCTCGTCGCCGAAGCCGCCCTCGACCGCAAGGGCCTCGCGCTCGTCGCCCTGGACGTGAAGGAGGTCACCTCGGTGGCGGACACCTTCATGCTGGTGACGGGCACCTCCGATCGCCACGCGCGCGCCATCACCGACTCGATCGTCGGCGCGCTGCGCGAGCGCGGCGAGAAGCCGCTGGGCGTCGAGGGCTACGACGAGGGACGCTGGGTGCTGATCGACCTGGGCGACGTGGTGGTCCACGTCTTCCAGGACGACGTGCGCGCCGAGTACGATCTGGAACGGCTCTGGAGCGACGCGCCCCGGCTCGAGCTCGAAGCCGCCGCCTAGCCCGCAAGCCGCCCCGAACCGCTCGCCCCTCCCCGGTCCCGCGGAGACGCCATGCGGGACCTGTTCGCCGGGCTCCTCGACCTGTGGCTGCCGCCGGCCTGCGCCGCCTGCGGCGAACCCACCGAGCACGCACTCTGCGCACGCTGCACCGCGGCGCTGCCGCGCATTCCCGCCGGGCGCTGTGCGCTGTGCCAGGAGCGGCCGGCGGCGCCGGGGCGGGGCGATCGCTGCGCGGCGTGCGCGCGGCGTCGCGGACCGCTGCTCGCCTGCGTCGCCGGCTGCTGGTACGAGGGCGACGCCGCCGCCTGGATCCGCGCCTACAAGTACGCAAGGCGCCGCGGCCTGTCGGCCGACGACCGGCTGCGCGTGTGCGCGCTGGCCGGCGAGACGCTGGCCCGCGCGCCGGCGGAGCCTCCCGACCAGGTCGTGCCCGTGCCGCTGCACCGGCGCCGGCTGCGCGCCCGCGGCTTCAACCCGGCGCTGGCGGTCGCGCGCCACCTGGCCCGGGCACGCGGCGTGCCGCTCCGCCCCCGGGCCCTCGCGCGCTGCCGCGACACGCCCAGCCAGACCGGCCTCTCGCGAAGCGGAAGACGCCGCAACGTGCGCGGCGCCTTTCGGGCCCCGGCGCCGGTGCCGGCCCGCGTCTGGCTCGTCGACGACGTGGTGACCACCGGCGCCACGCTGGCCGAGGCCGCCCGCGTGCTGCGCCGCGCCGGCGCGAAGCAGGTGGTGGCGCTGTGCGCAGCACGCACGCCGGCGCCGGGCCCTAGCCCTCGGGGTCGATCGTCTCCGCGATGACCTGGCGGAGCTTCGCCGTGTCGACCGGCTTCTTGAAGATCACGCCCTGGAGGCCCTCGACGCGGCTGCGCTTGATGATGTGGTCCTTGTCGTAGTGGAAGGCGGTCATCATCAGCACCGGCAGCTTCGGGTGGTCCTTCTGGAGCGCCATGTACAGCTCGTAGCCGTCCATGTTCGGCATGACCACGTCGGAGAGCACCAGGTCGAACTTCTCCTCCTCGACGCAGTGCAGGCCCTCGGCGCCGTCGGCGGCGGTCCGGACCCGGCAGCCCGACGCCTCGAGGATCTCCTTCAGCGTGTGGCAGATGCCCGGGTCGTCGTCGACCACCAGGATGCGCCGGCCCGAGAGCCGCGGATCGGCCTCGGCCTGCGCGTCCTTGGCGCGCAGGTCGATCATGCGCGCGGGGCCGATGTACTCGATCGTCTCGTACTGGTCGCCCTCCACCATGTCGGAGAGGCGTTGCAGGATGCCGGAGACGCGGCCCACCTCGCGGCGGATGGCGTCGATGCGCTCGCACTCCACCGACGTGTCGGCGTCGCCGGCCAGCCGCTCCACCTCGGACTCGAGCAGCTCGGTCTGGTTGACGATCACGGCCAGCGGGTTGTTGATCTCGTGGGAGAGGCCCACCGCCACCTCGCCGAGGGTCGCGAGCTGGTCCTTCTTCAGGATCTCGCGCAGGTCCTTGGCGAAGCCGATGGTGCCGTCCTCCTCGCCCTGCTCGTCGAAGAGCAGCGTGCCCGAGATGGCCACCGGGATCTGCTCGCCCTTCTTCGACAGGAAGGTGGTCTGGAAGCTGGCGACGATGCCGACGCCGCCATGGTCCGGACCGCGCATGGCGCGCATCACCTTCTTCGCCTCGTCGATGTCCGGGTAGAGGCGCTCGACGTAGACGCCCAGGATCTCGTCGGACGTGTAGCCGAGGATCCGCGAAGCGCCGTCGTTGTAGTAGGAGACGTTGCCCTTGCGGTCCGTCGCCACGACGATGTCGGTGGAGCGCGCGATCAGGCGCTCGAGCACCTCTTTCGAGAGGTCCATGCGGAGGAGTCTACGCCCCGGCCCAGGGACTGCACAGCCCCGCAGGAACCGCGGTGCAGATCGTACAATCGGGAGCATCGATCGGGCCCGGCGCGCGTCGGACGGCACCTGCTGCGTGCAGGATCCGGCACGCAGGATGCAACGGCCGAAGCCCATGACGAGATCCAGCCACATCCGACGCCATCGCGTGGCGCTGTTCGCCCTGGCGCTGGGGGCAGCGGCGTGCGCGACGCCGCCCCCGAGCCGGGAGGCCGCGCCCCAGCAGCCGGTCGCGGCCGGGCCGCCGGTGCTCTCCGAGACGGGAAGGCAGTACCTGGAGGATCTGTACGTGTTCAGCTGCTCGCCGGGGGCCCTGCCGTACCGCTCCGTCGACCCGCCGCGCTCCACCGCCGAGTGGGAGGAGCGCAGGACCGAGCTAAAAGCCTGTGTCGACGAGACCGCGCGCACCTTCCTGCGTCCGGAAGCCGTCGACGCGCTGACGTGGAACGGCACGAGCCACTCGATCCCGGCACCCGAACGTCGGGGCCTGGTCGAGTTCGGCCGCGCCTTCCTGGAGCAGCAGGCGGCCGAAGAGCTGGCGGACCTGCGTCCGCCGGGCGACGCGGCCGTCGCCACCCGCCGCTAGCGGATCAGCCGCCGAGCTCGCTGTCGATGGCCGCGCGCAGCGCCGAGCGTGCCGATTCCCGCACACGCAGCTTGGTGCCTGCATGCGCCTCGCGGTCGACCCCCGCGAGCCCCCGTGCGATCTCCCGGGCGCGGTCGGCCACGGCCTCCGGCGCCACCACCTCGTCCAGGATGCCGGCCGTCACCGCCGTCTGCGGATCGTAGAGATCGCCGGTGACGGTCCGCTGGAAGAAGGCCGGCGTCATGCGCTGGCGCGCCACCTCCACCGCGAACAGCGGCAGCGTGAGCCCGATCGCCACCTCGTTGAGGCCCAGCCGGAAGTCGCCGGCCGCGCCCACCCGGCGATCGGCGCACAGCAGCAGGAAGGCGCCCATCGGGTAGGCGTGGCCGGTGCACCCGGCCACCACCGGGCGCGGGAAGCCGAGCACCCGCTCGCACAGGGTGGCGCCCAGGCGCAGCATCTCGCGGGTCGGGCCCTCGCCCTGCTGGAACACGCCCAGGTCGAAGCCGGCCGAGAAGATCCCCGGACGGCCCAGCAGCCGGACCACGGCGCCGTCGGCCTCGGCCCGGTCGAAAGCGCCGTGCAGCTCCCGGAGCATGGCGGGGGACATGGCGTTCACCTTGCCGTCGTCCATGGCGACGGTGGCGATGCCCTCGGTGTCGAGGTCGTAGGAGAGGAGGGCGGGCTGGGTCATGGCGAATATATAGACCGGTCATTATAATCCTGCCATGCCCCCCGCCCGCCTCCACAAGGAGAACCTGGTCCGCGCGGCCATGCGGCTGTTCCGCCGGCAGGGCTACGCGGCCACCGGGCTGCAACAGATCCTGGAGCTCTCCGGCGCGCCCAGGGGCTCGCTCTACCACTACTTTCCGGGCGGGAAGGAGGAGATCGGCGCCGCCGCGGTGGAGCTGGCAGGGCGCGAGGTGGCCACGCTGCTGGAAGGCCTGGCCGCCGAGCGCGCGTCGGCCGCCGACTTCGTGGAGGCCTGGTTCGGGCAGTACGCCGACTGGATGGCCGAGTCGGGCTTCGAGTCGGGCTGCCCGATCGCCACCACGCTGCTCGAGACCGCGCCGCGCTCCCAGCGCATCACCGCCGCCGGCCGCCAGGCGCTCGAGCGCTGGACCGCGATCGTGGCCGGCGTGTTCGCCCGCGACGGCAGCCCGCCCGCCGAGGCCGCCCTGGGCGCGCGTCATGCCATCGCGACCCTCGAGGGCGCACTGGTCCTGACGCGCGTCAGCGCCACGCCCGACGAGCTGCGCGCCGCCGGACGTCGCGTCGCCGACGGGCTGCGGGCGCCCGCCGTCTAGGGTCCGGTGTCGAAGTCGCCGTACACGGCGATGCAGTCGCCCACCCGCTCGATCTCGTGGGCCTCGATCTCCAGTCCCAGCAGCTCGGGCAGGTCGACGGTGATGGCCGCCGCCTCCGCCAGGCTCGGGAACAGGATGGTGGTGAAGGCGGGCACGATCAGCTGGATCGTGGTCTCGCTCTCGCCGATCGGGTTGTCGAGCACGTAGACCGTCACGTCCTCGGCGGCGGGCTGGCTCACCACGGTGCCGAGCGTGCCGACGCCCGGCTCCAGGTCGAAGCCGGTGCGCACGTAGACGGCCAGGCTCAGCTGGAGCGCGTCGTTCACCAGGAAGTCGATGGTCATGTGGGCCATGTCGATGGCGGCCAGCTCGCCGGCGGGGCCGGCGTCGCCCACCAGGATGGGCGCCAGCTGCGGACGCACCCGCGCCACCACCTGCCGGCCCGGCGGGAACTTGCGGAACGCCTCGAAGAACAGGCCCAGCAGGCCGGCGTCGAGCTTCACCAGGTCGCCGAAGAACTCGATCTCGGTCACGTCGATGGCGAGCAGGCCGCCCTCGATCTGGATCTTCAGGATCTGGTTCAGCAGCGTGTTCGACAGGCACAGGCCCAGGTCGTAGGGGTTGCCGCCGGGCGTCAGCGCGCCGAAGTCGGGAATGGTGCCGGGCACGTGCAACGACGCCAGCAGGTCCACCGCGTCCGGGCTCTGCACCACCGGTCGCACCCGCGTGTCGAGCTCGAGGGTGAGCCCGTCGTCGTCCTCGCCCACGAAGTCGAAGGCCAGGCCCACGTCGGCGCCCAGCCCGTCGCTGAAGGCGCCGGCGATGTCGACCTGCGCGAAGGTGTCCTCCACCAGGTCGGCCAGGATGCTGTCCTGGGGACCGGGGCCGTCCGGATCGCTCATGAAGTCGATGAAGCCCTGCATGGCCAGCTGCTGGACGTCGCCCACCAGCACCGGCAGCAGCAGGTCGAACAGGAAGCCCAGCGCGCAGTCGTTCTGGTAGGCGAAGCCCTCGAAGCCCACGTCGACCGAGAGGAGCTGGGCGTCGATGCGGTAGTCCTCCGCCGAGTCGGGCTCGAGCTCCACGTCGGCGCTGATGGGCGCCGCGTCGGCGGTGAAGTTGACCGAGCACAGCGGCAGCCCCGGCGCGATGCCCGAGCCGAAGATGTCCGCCCGCACGAACATGCCCTCGACCCGCGTGTCGATGCGCGCGAAGTCCTGGTGCGGATCGATGGCGAAGTCGAGGTTCGTGAAGGAGGGCGGCGGCGCGGCGCTGATCACGACGTCGATGCTCGACACGCAGTGCCACAGCAGCTCGACGATGCAGTAGTCCTGGAACATCACCGTGCCCGGCGGCACCAGCTCCGAGAGATCCACCGGCAGCAGCGCCGCGAAGCCCGGACCGGCCGCGTCCAGGCCGTCGCGGGTGAGGCGCACGCCCAGGCCGCCGGGTGCGAAGTCGTCCTCGGCGATCGGCACGCCGCGCACCACCGGCACCACCACGCGCTGGATCAGCAGACCGTAGATGCGCGTCTCCACGACCACCGGCTGCACCACCTGCGCCGTGTCGAGCGCCACGTCCACCGCGAAGGATCCGTCCGGCGCCACCGCCACCACCGCGCCGTCGACGCGCGTCACGATCTCGGGAATGACCGGCAGGCCGCGCAGCGCACCGGTCACGTGCACGCTGCCGGCGTCGACGAACTCGCCGAACGCGGGAGTGAAGACGTCGACCCCGGGCTTCTCGTCGCAGGCGACGAGTCCCAGGCAGAGGGCGAGAAGCGGCAGGCAGAAAACGCGGGCGATCTTCGGCACGGCAGGCTCCTTCGGTGGCTGACTTACCGATCGGTAGGTTACCGATCGGTAAAATCATGCACCCGACGCACCGGTCGTGACCAGCAAAATCAGCGGGCAGGAACGGCGATCGGCCCCGCGGGGCTAGGCCAGGCCCTGCTCCGCCAGCCAGCGCTCGGCGTCGATGGCGGCCATGCAGCCGGTGCCGGCGGCGGTCACCGCCTGGCGGTAGACCGGGTCCATGGCGTCGCCGCAGGCGAACACGCCCTCGCGCGACGTGTAGCTGGTGCCCGGCTTCACCCGGATGTAGCCCACGTCGTCGAGGTCGATCTGGCCCTGGAAGAGCTGGGTGTTCGGCTGGTGGCCGATGGCGATGAAGAGCGCCTCGACCGGCAGCTCGCGCTTCTCGCCGGTCTTCGTGTCGGCGATGCGCACGCCGGTCACGAACTCGTCGCCCAGCACCTCGTCCACCTGGCTGTTCCAGGCGAACTCGATCTTCTCGTGGGCGAGCGCCCGCTCCTGCATGATCTTCGACGCGCGCAGCTCGTCGCGGCGGTGGATCACGGTCACCTTGGTGGCGAAGCGGGTCAGGAAGAGGGCCTCCTCCATGGCCGTGTCGCCGCCGCCCACCACCGCCATCGGCTTGCCGCGGTAGAGCGCGCCGTCGCAGGTGGCACAGGCCGACACGCCCAGGTTCTGGAGGCGCGTCTCGCTCGGGAGCCCCAGCCAGCGCGCGGAGGCGCCGGTGGCCAGGATCACCGCGTCGGCGGTGAAGCGGCGGCTCGCCGTCTCCACCTGGAACGGGCGCTCGGACAGGTCGACCGCGGTGGCGTCCTCCAGCAGGATCTGGCTGCCGAAGCGCTCGGCCTGCTTCTGGAAGAGCTCCATCATGTCGGGCCCGGAGACGCCGTCGGGGAAGCCCGGGTAGTTCTCGACGTCGGTGGTGAGCATGAGCTGGCCGCCGAACTGGAGGCCGGCCACGACCACCGGCTCGAGCTCGGCGCGCGCCGCGTAGACCGCGGCGGTGTAGCCCGCCGGGCCGCTGCCCACGATCACGACCTTGTGGTGGGTGGACTCGCTCATCGCGCTCACGCCTCCGACAGCAGGGCGTCGAGCTCGCCCGCGCTCTCGAGCGCCGCCAGGTCGTCGTAGCCGCCGACGTGGCGGTCGCCGATCCAGATCTGCGGAACCGTGCGGCGTCCGCTGCGCTCGATCATCTCGTCCCGGCTTCCGGCGATCGCGTCCACGTCGATCTCCTCCCAGCGCTGCCCCTTGCTCTCGAGCAGGCGTCGCGCCATGGCGCAGAAGCCGCACCAGGACGTGGCATACATGGTGATCTCGGGCATCGGACCTCCGAAGCGGCGCGAATGGTACCGGGGTCACGGGTTGGATGCAGGGGGGTTACAGGGCGCCTCGGGCCAGCGCGAGCCCGTTCCAGCCGGCGTGGAGTCCGACGGCCAGGGCGAGCGAGCCGGTGCGCAACACGAGCGCACCGCACACCAGGCCGCCGGCCAGGGCCGACGCCAGGGCGCGGGGATCCAGGTGCGCGGCGGCGAACAGCGCGCTGCTGCCGACCACCGCCACCACGGGTCCGAAGCGGTCGCGCAGCGCGCCGAGCAGGCGCTCGCGGTAGAGCAGCTCCTCCAGCAGCGGAACGACGAGCAGCAGCGCGGCCGCATGGGCGTCGAGCAGCAGCAGGGGAAGCGCCGACGCCGCGAGCAGCCGCGCACCGGGTCGGCGCCCGCCGGCGAGCACCAGCCCGAGCCCCAGGTACGCACCGACGGGAAGCGCCAGGCGCGGGCTCGGAACGAGCGATCCGGCCAGCGCCAGCACGCCCCCCACCGCGAAGACGAGGGCCAGCGCCCGCAGCAGCGCCGCGTGGCGCGGGTCGCTGGACGGCCGCACGTCGACCACCGAGCCGATCCGTTCGCGCAGCAGCACACCCGCAACGAGCCAGCCGCCGGCGATCCAGGCCGGATCCACGAACGGCGCGGGCAGCGGATCCAGGCGCAAGGGCGCGCTCGCCAGGCGGATCGCACCGAGCCCGCCCAGGACGAGCGGCACGCTCCGCGACGGCGCGCGCCCCACTGCGAAGTGCAGCAGCACGAACGCCGCGATCTCGGGCAGCGCGCCCGCCGCGTCCGCGTAGCAGCACGTCGCTCCCAGACAGCCGAGCCGTGCCACCGCGAAGGCGAGCGGCAGAACCGCCAGGGCCTCGCGCCAGGGAGCGCAGAGCAGCACCCCGACCGGTACGAACAGCAGGCTCGCCCCCATCGGACGCGGCGGCCCTGCCCCGGCGAAGAGCGCCGCGTCGCCCAGCCACGCCAGCGCGCCGCCGGCGCACAGTCCGAGCACCAGGCGCCGGCGGGCCCCGGCCGCTTCGCCGCGGAACGCGGCCACCGCGACGAGCGGTGCCGCCGCGCACGCGGCGAAGCGCAGGGCTTCGTTCAGCGAGACCTCCCGCGCCACTTCTCCACCAGCGGCACCCAGCCCGCCATGGCGCAGATGGCGATGAACAGGGCTGCGCCCGGCGCGAAGGCCGCACCGACCGCCCTGCCGAAGGCGGGCCCGGTCTGGCTCGCGAATTCCACGGCGGAGAGGATCGTGTTGGCTCCTGCCAGTACGCACATTCCCATGGCCACCAGGGGCAGGGCGACCAACGCCAACCCGTCGAAGCGTCCCATGCGCGATTCATCCGTGTTCGACACGCGGAGGTCCTCCTTGTTTGCGAGCGGCGAGCGAGAGACACAGTCCCACTGCCAGCATCAGCAGCCACCCTACGCGATGGCTCCCGGACGCGACAGCCAGCGGCGCACAAGGCGAGGGCGCCAGCCCGGCCGCCGGATCGTGGACCCGGATCTGGATCACCGAGCTGTTCCTCCGCTCCCTGGGCAGCGTCATGTCCATGTTGCGATTCGGCACCTGGGGGGCATCCGCCGCGCTCCCGCGGCTCTGCTTCTCGAGCGAGTCCAGCCTGGACCCGGACTGGTAGGTCTGGGCCGAGAGCACGCCGAACCCGTAGGCCATCCCGAACAGGGTCAGCGCCGGGCTTCCGAACGCCACGCCCGCCATCGTGATCCCTCCCGAGAGCCACAGGTGCAGGTTCGCCGAGTGGTCGAAGCGCGCCTGGGCCTCGGCCGAGATCGCCGTCTCGTTGCGTCCGCTGCGGTCCTCGAACCCGATCGGGTTTCCCACGGCGTACGTCACCTGGTTCAGCGCGTGGAGGATGGGATCGGGGGACAGGAAGCGCCCGGTGTCCTGGTCGAGCACGCGGGCTCCCGTGAAGCCGAGCGCCAGGCCCTGGGCCGCCACGCCGCCGGCGAAGCCGGAGAGCACGATCTGCTCCAGCAGCCCCGTCCCGCCGGATCCGCTGGAGCCGTGCACCCGGTCGAGGCCGAAGGCGTGGTGGCGACGGTGCGAGACGATGGCGCCCTGTTCGTCGGCGACGACGCTCGTGTTGCCGCGGAAGTCGGCGTGGCGATAGCGGCGCTCGGCTCCGGCGAAGGGCAGCGACACGTCGCCGATGTGGAGCCAGCCCGGACCTCCGTCGGCGGTGTCGGTCTCGACGCGGCCCCCGAACCAGCCGAACTCGCGCAGCCCGCCGTCGGTCTCGACCGAGACCAGCGCACCGGCCAGGTCCCAGGTGGCGCGCGCCAGCGGCATGGCCGCCGGCCCCACCCGCGCGACGCGACCGGTCGCGGTCCACGCCACCTCGAGCCCGTCGCGCTGGGTGACGAAGCCGGCCGCGTCGTAGGCGTAGGTGTGCGACCAGCCCGCCCCGGACGCCGAGGCGAGCCGCGTGCGGTCCGCGTTGTAGACGAAGATGTCGCCGGAGGCGTTGTCCACCGCGTTGCTCGTGGCATCCCACGCCCAGCGCCGGTCGTGGACGAGCACACCGTCGTCCCAGCCGCGCGCCCGGAAGACGCGCATGCCCACCTTGCCGTCCGGGTCCAGCACGCTGCCCGGCCGGTTCAGCCAGTACTCCTCCTCGGTGGTGGCCAGGGCCGTCACCGTCCGGGTCGACACCTGGAAGCGGGTGGGTCCGATCTCGGCGCTGCGCGCGATCGCGGTGTCCTCGATCACGACCCCGAGAGCGTCGGTCGTGCGGTAGCCCACGAGCCGACCCGTCACCGGGTCGAACAGGCGCTCCCGCACCGTGCCGTTGCCGTCGACGACCGCGACGACGCGTCCGTCGACGATCTCGCGCTCGCGCAGCAGCTCTCCCGCCGGCGACCCGTCCACCAGCCAGGTGCGCGTCGAGCGGTCGGCGCCGTCGTAGTCGATGCCGACGACGCGGGTGAGCGGCTCTCCGCCCGCGATCGGCGCCACCAGCGTCTCGCGCACCAGGCGCGAGCGCAGGTCGTAGGCGAGCACCCGCGTCTCGCCGTGGGCGGAGAAGCTCTCGGTCCAGGGCCTTCCGGCGGAGTCGTAGGCGAGGCTGCGGACCTCGCCGCGGAGGGAGTCGTCCACCTCCAGGAGCCGGCCCGATTCCCAGCGCAGCCGGCGTTCCCCCTCGAGCACGCCGTCGCGCAGCGCACGCCTCGCGACGGGCCGCCCGTAGCCGTCGTAGTCGAGCTCCTCGCGCATGCCGTTGGGGCGCTCCACGGCCGTGCGGCGACCCGCCGCGTCGTACTCGAACACGGTGTGGTGACAGCTGCCGAGCACCCGCTCGCACATCCGCACCACCCGTCCCAGCGCGTCGTACTGGAGCTCGTGGTCGGCGCCCAGCGGCCGGCGGATCGCCAGGGGGCGCCCGTCGCCGCGCCGTTCGTACACGACCGCATCGGTGCCGGTGACCGCGCCGTCCTCGTCGGTGACCGCCACCTCGTGGGAGGCGAGCCGGCGATCCCGGTCCCAGGCGCTCTCGAGCACGCCGCCCCGCTGGAAGCCGGCCACCGGGATCGTCGCGTTGCCCACCGCGTCGAACTTGCGGCGCAGGGTCACCTCCGGAGCCGACGACGAGGCGGCGTCGAGCCAGTGCCCCGAGGCGCCGAAGGCGAGCATCTCGGTGACCTCGCCCCAGGGAGACGTCCGCACCGTCACGTTGCCCGCGACGTGGACGAAGCCGGTCGTCTCGCCGGCGCCGTTGGTGCGCGTCTGGGGCAGACCGCTCGACGGGTCGTAGACGACGTCGAGCACGACGCCCAGGTCGTCCACCACGCGTCGCAGCGGACGGCGCGTCGCGTCGGCGTGGTTCAGCGCGTCCGGCGCCCAGGTGTAGGCGATCGTGTTCCCGGAGGCCTCCACCACGATCGCCGGATCGTCGTCCTGCCAGCTCGGAAACTCGCGGCTCGTGCCGTCGAAGCCGGTCACGCGCGCCGGCCGGCGCAGCCCGGCGTGCCACAGGATCGAGAGGGTCTCGGGCACGTCCAGGTCGAGGCGCTCGATCGATCGCAGCAGGCCGGCGGGCGACACCCGGTAGCGGGTGCGCGCCGCCACCGGCGAGGTGTGGGTCACCAGGACGTCGCCTGCGGCGTCGCGGGCGTAGTCGAAGACGTGGGTCGGGTCGCCCTCGCCGACCTGGCGCACCTCACGGAGGTGGGTCTGGGCCCAGTCGTACTCGATGCGCTCGCCGTCGGGCCCGACCTGCGCGGTGATCAGGTTCGCCACGGGCCCGTACTCGAAGCGGGTGCCGGGAAGGCCCAGGGCCTGTTGGCGGGGGGTTCGCGCCTGCTCGAGACGTCCCTCGCCGTCGTAGGCGTAGGTGGCCCGGCGCGCCACGCCGGCCGCGGCGCTCGCCTCGTCGATCACCTCGGTCGGCCCGTCCGGTCCGTAGAGCACGCGCACCACGAGCCGGCACTGCCCCGCCTGCTGCTGGGCCGGGGACACGCACTCGCTCACCCGCAGCTCGTCCGGCTGCCAGTCGTAGAGGAGCTGCGGAAAGCCGTCCCGGCTCCACGTCTCCGACGCGATCCGACCGCTCGCGTCGAAACGGAAGGCGAGGCCGCCCTTGGTCTGGACGCGGTCCGCGTCGGTGATCACCCAGTAGCTGCCGGGCACCGCGCTGCCCAGCGGGTGCCCCGCCACGTCCAGCAGCGTGCCGTTCGGATCGACGAAGGTCGCGCCGTCGAAGCGGGCCTCCCAGCTCGGCTGCCAGGTGCGGGTTCCGCTGTTGTAGACCAGTGCGAAGGTCTTGTTCGCGCCGACCTTGGTGTCGATGGAGAGCGCCACGTGCTCGAAGCGCGTGTTGAGGGCGGCGGCGTTGAAGGTGCCGCCGGGGATCGGCACCGCCGCCACGGCCTGGTGGTCCCAGTGGCCGGGGGTTCCCAGCGGCAGCTCGGGGAAGCAGCCCGGAAGAAGGGCGCAGCCGAGCAGGAGCGCGAGACGTCGCAGGAGAGGGTTCATCGTCGTCTGCCTTTCCGGGACCGCGTGCGTTCGAGGGCGAGCAGCGCGGCGCCGCCGGCGCCGAGCAGGAGTGCCGGACCCGGCTCCGGCGCGAAGACCAGCTCGAGCCGCAGGAAACCGGGCAGGCCGCTCGCGCCGGGCACGCCGGCCGCCCGGGTGCGCAGCGGCGTCACGACCGACAGGAAGCCACCGGTCTGCCCGGCGCTGGACGTGAACAGCAGGGGTCCGCCGATCGACCCGGAGGAGAGGAAGGTGAACGGGGCGCCGCCCGGGGTGGTGCCGCGCGCGCTGGCGGTGGCCAGCGTGAAGGGAGCGCCGTAGAGGGAGATCCGCACCGTCGCGCTGCCGCCGAAGGTGAGAAGCCCGCCCACGCCGACCCCCGCGCCGCCGGAGGACGCGGTCATCGGCAGCTGGAAGCCGCCGACGCAGGGCGGCAGCGGCGCCGCCAGCAGGCACACCTGCAACGTCCCGGGGAGCGCGAAGGGTCCGGTGACCGCCGGCTCGCCGAAGGGCGCGGCGTGGGGATCGATCGAGAGCGTGCCGGGCACCAGCGAGGCCGCGAAGCGCAGCGCGCTGACGGGCGCCGCGGCCGGGTCGGTGACGGGAACCGTCGCGGTTCCCGCGACCGCGGCGCCCAGGATCCGGACCCGCGTCGGATTGAGCGCGTCGACCACCGCGACGCCGGCGCCGCTGCCGACCTCGGTCTCGCCGAAACCGGGCAGCACCACCGCGATGCGACCGTCGAACGCAAGCACGCTTGCGCCGACGGGGATCGGGAGCCCGAGCAACAGCGCCGCCCACGTCGCCAGAAGCCGCCTCAATCGCTCACTCCGCTCCGGGACCGGAGCCGTCACCAGCAAACCGCGGAACGTCACCCGTGGCGACGTCCGGACGCGTGCGCTCCGCGTTCGCCGTGTCGCGCGCGAATCCGCTGCCGCCCGCGGCGGGTCCGTGCCATGCTCGTGGCGATGCTGCGCGCCCGCCTCGTCCCGGTGCTGCTGCTGGCGCTCGCGCCGGCGAGCCCGGCCGCCGGCGATCCGCCGGCGGAGGCCCTGCTGGCGGCGATCCCCTTCCATCCCCAGACGCCGCCGAAGCGCATCGTGATCGACCTGGCGCCGCCGGAGAACCAGCGCCGCTTCCCGCTGATGCTCGACACGGGCGCCACCCACTCGGTGCTGTCGCCGCGCACCGCGAGGGCGCTGGGCGTCTCGGTCCGGCGGACCAAGCGAACGCCCTACCGGCGCTCCACCTTGCTGGGCCGGGACCTGCACTTCCACGTCGCAACCCGCTCGAGCGACACGGCCGTCGGACCGGGTGGCTTCGAGTACGGGCTGCTGGGCGGCGACTTCCTCGACGACTTCGTGGTCGAGCTCGACTTCGCCACGCGTCACGTGCGCTTCTACGACCCGCGCCGCTACGCGGTGCCCGAGCAGACCGGGAGGGAGGACGAGGTCGTGCTGCCGATGAAGCTCGCCTCGACCCGCGTGGCGGTCGAGGCGCTCGTCAACGGCAAGCCCCTGCCCCTGCTCGTCGACACCGGCGCGCCCATGGGCCTGCTGCTGTCGGGGAAGTTCGCGGCGCAGGTGGGTGTCGCGTCGGCGCCGCAGCCGGGCTTCGTCCTGCAGAGCATGGTGGGACCCGTCGAAGCCGAGCTGGGCAGCGCCGACACGGTGGCCTTCGGCCCGATCGCGTTCCACGACGTGCCCACCGCGGTCGCACCCCACGGCTTCATGAACCTGGGCTTCCCGGGCGACTCCATCCTCGGCTACGACCTGCTCGCCCGCTTCCTGGTGCGCCTCGACTACCGGAACCGGCGCATCCTGCTGCGACGCGTCCCGGAGGCGAGCCCGCTCCCGCCCGCGGCCGAGCCGCCCCCCGCCCCGCCCGGTTCGCCGCTGCTCGAGCTGCCCGCCTCCGAGGCCGCCGGCGTGTTCGAGGCCGTCGCGCCGCGCGACGCCGGACCGCTGCAGCAGGTCTGGCTCGAGTGGGGCGCACCCGCGCCCGGGCTGCGCGTCGCCGGACCGGTCGGCTGGGTGGAGGTCGGCGGCTGGGCCGGAGTGGGCGACCCGGTGCGCCACGACGTCGTCCTCGTGATCGACGTATCGGGCAGCACGGCCTACGCCTCGGGCAGCGACGTGGACGGCGACGGCC
The DNA here is from genome assembly GCA_050618055.1 of Myxococcota bacterium. GTDB lineage: Bacteria > Myxococcota_A > UBA9160 > UBA9160 > SMWR01 > CALDCK01. The sequence continues at coordinate 852 of JBNLVK010000203.1, read as the reverse complement.
GGCTGGGCCGGCGCAGCCGGAACGCGGAGGACTGGCGCCGCTTCAACCCGCGGCACCTGTCGAGCGATCCGGGCGATACGGTCCTGGCCGCCGAGCTGCTGGCGACGCGGCGGCTGGTGGAGCGGCTCGACCCGGACCGCACCCGCATCGGGCTGGTGGCGTTCTCCAGCGGCGCCCACGTCCTGGCGCCGCTGGGAAGCGACGCACAGCGCATCGATCGCGCGCTCACGGATCTCGAGCAGGCCTTCGGCTCCGGCAGTACGGACCTCGCCGCCGCCATCCAGCGGGCCACCGAGGTGCTCACCGGCGGCGAGACGCCGGGCGGGTCGGAGCGGCGTCGCAGCATCCTGGTGCTCTCCGACGGCTGGCCCACCGCGCCGGGCTCGGCTCGGAGTGCCGCCCAGGCGGCCTACGAGGCCGCCCGCGACGCCAGCGACGGGGCGGGCGCGCGCCTCTACACCTTCGCCCTGGGCCTCGACGACCTGGAGCGCGGCAACGTCTACCGGGTGATCGCGGAGCAGTCGGGCGGCGCGTACCGCCACGTCGCCGAGCCGGGACGGATCGTCCACGAGCTCGCGCGCGTCGACCTGGCCGACGTGGCCGGCATCGAGATCGAGAACGCCAGCCACGGCACCCGGGCCCGCGCGACGCGCACCCGCCCCGACGGATCCTTCGACGGCTTCGTGCTGCTCGAGCCCGGCGAGAACGTCCTGCGCGTCACCGCGCGCGGCGACGCCGGCGCGGAGCGGGTGGAGGAGCGCCGCGTCCACTTCGACGCACGTGCGCCCCGCGACGAGGAGGAGGCCCGGGCCTTCGAGGAGCGGCTCACGGACCTGCGCCTGGCCCTCGAGA
>JBNLVK010000202.1:0-7149 GCA_050618055.1 Myxococcota bacterium | reverse complement strand
AGCAGGTCCAACTGGTCGAGCCGATCTACTTCGAGATCCTGCCGGGAACGTACACGGCGCCGTCTTCTGCTCCGACCGGGCATAGCCTGGCGATCCTGGAAATTGGCAGTTTCACGACGGTTCGGGGCGCGGGGAAGGGCGTCACGGTCCTCCAGGGCGATCAGGACAACTACGATCTGGCTGTCATAGGGACGATTGGCGCGGCCGACATCGGCAACCGGGACGTGAACATCATTGGCCTTAGCGTGGAGGGCGGATGGCTCACCGGCTCGCCGAGCACGGCAGACAAGGCAATGGGGACGGCCTTCCGTGGCGTGCGGAAGTTCCTGATGCGCGACGTGTCGGCTAGCGATACCGGGCATTCGTGTTTCTACTCGTCCAACATCCAGGACTTCAAGTGGGAGAACCTGGACGGGAACCGCTGCGGGAACTTCGCCGACCTAGGGTCCCTCGATAACACGCAGGCCGGCATCTACATCTTCTCCGGCAAGGCGTTCTATGCGGGACTCGGGACAATCGAGGGATCTTCCCTCTCGAAGACCGGAAGTGCCGGATACAACTTCCGCGCGAACTCGACTGGCACGAACGCATGGCCCGTTGTCGATGTCAACATCTTCGACAGCGTGGCATACGACACGGCCGGGCTGTGCCTTTCGCCGCGCTCCACCGTCGGTCTGAATGTGCAGGGGCTTCGGTGTATCCGAACGCAGGGGGTGCAGACTTCCGGCGACGCGACCGACTACGACCACGCGAATGCTACCCAGGGCATGACGCTGGACGGGCTTCTCATTCGCGATTCATGGAACGCCGGTCTCTACCTCCAGGAGTACACGACCGATACGACCGTCACGAACACCATCGTGGACGGGACCGTTGGCGACGGCGGCTCCCAACCCTGTTTGCGCATCGACCAGCCGCACCGGGGACTGACGCTTAAGGGGCTGACCCTTAAAGACTGTGGCGCCGAGGGGATTCTCACGACGGATACGAATACTGGCCCGGGAGACGCCCCGGTCATCGACGGGTTCTCCATTGAGAACGTCGGCATGGAGGACCTGACCTCCGGCACCGAGAACGCGATCAAGTTCAACGGGAAGATCACCGCGTGGACCGTGAAGAACGGGACGATCAAGGGCCCGAAGGGAACCCCGATTCGGTTCGTTGGCGGCGTGGACGATTCCCTGTTCGAGAACATCGTCATGGACGGACACTTCCCGCTGTTCATGGGGTTTGCCAGCGAGGCGACGCTCGGCGCGCTGACATGCTCTGATGACGGGCCCCTGGACGGCCGGTGGTGGTACTCGACGGACGCAAGTGGAGACACCGACTGCACGTTCGCGAGCGGCACCGGCACGCGCAATGCAGCGTGCCTTTGCCTGGACGGGTCGTGGGGCGCTGCTGGATCGACCTACGCGACGCTGCACACCGACGCCGAGGGAATCACGTTCAGCGCCGCGAGCGACAATAACGTGTTCCGCAACGTGACGATCCTGTCGCCGACCGACGATGAGGGGATCGTGGAGGGCGCGGCGGTCACGAACACCATCTACCAGAACATCGCAGTTCGGGAACAGATCGGGGCGTTCGGCACAACGAACGGCGTGCAGGGAGAGAAGGGGATTCTTACCCACTCGGGTTCCAGCGGGAACACGATCGCAGGGTTCCTCTGCTCGAACCTGGAGTCTACGTGCGTGGACTTCGGGGCGGGAGACCTCGACGACTTCACAGCCGAAAGTGTCATCGTCAGTACCGACACGACACTGGACGGCGTGAGCGCCTGCACGACCGGGCAGCTCGCAATCGCAACCGACGGCGATGGGACGGCCGGGAACGAGGTGCTTCGCGTCTGCGAAGGCGGGTCCCTGGCCGGGAAGTAGGCAGGCCCCATGCAGCCCCTCTTCTCCGAGGTCGTCGGTCGGAACGGGACCCGGGTCTCGGGCTTCCAGCCGGGGCAAGCATTCGCGCTCGTCTCGCACGAGACGGCCGGGGCGCCCACGCACTACGGTCCCGTACCAGGATCGCGCTTCGGGCGCGTCGATGCGGGTGCGCAGGTCCGCGATTTCTCGCACCTCGACGCGCTCTGGCTCCAAACCCCGTACAGCGAGGCGCGGATCACCGTCTACCAGCCCGTGGGCCTGATCTTCGAAAGCGCGCCGCCGCGCGTCGGCACCACGTTCAAGGGCAGCGGTCCGATCGAACTCGCGATGGACGGCACGGTGAGCCAGGTCTCGACGACCGTGCAGGGGACGCACGCGCTCACGCTGGCGCAGGACCCGAGGAACGATCCGCGGACCGTCGTCTGGGTCACCTCTCACGTGAACCTGGCCGACGACCAGAAGGCTCCCAACGGGAAGCCGCTGCCGGGCAGCGGGGCGCCGCGCGGCGATGCGCAGAACGGGCTCGACGACCGGCAATTCCCGCTGCTGTTCGGCCAGTACCTCCCGGTGCCGGCCTTCAATGCGGCGCTGTGGGCATGGGTGGAGCCGGGGCAGTCGCTTCGCGTGGCGCCGCGGATCTACTTCGTCAAGCACCAGTTCAGCGTCTAGGCCCCCGATGCCCTACGACGACTGGTTCGACTGCGCTGACGTGCGCGAAGCGAACGAGGCTGGGCGCGGAGAGTGCTTCCGGCAGCCACGACGCGCGAAGCCTGCGCCGGCGCCACGCGAGCCCGAGCGGGTCTACATCGAGGCGTATCACGCGCCCTACCGCGCGGCGAACGATGCCCGCGTGTTCTTCCGACGATGGGGGTGATCCTGTGTTGAAGCTCTACCTGCTGGGCGTCGTGGCGATCGGCGTCCCCGGCCTCTCCGGCCTGCCGACCTACGACGCGGCCCACAAGGCGATCGCCGAGGAGTACCGACTCTACTGGGAGGGCGACGCGACACCGGCCGCGAGCGGCAGCTACAGCGCCGGACCGCAGCGCGTGGAACTCGCGTGCACGCCGGGGCAGCGGGGCCGGGTGGAGCTCGAACGGGTCTCCGGCGGTCGCGCGCTGCCGCGCGTCGCCACGGCAACCGAGGCCCTGTGCATGGCCTGCAACCCCGACTTCAACGGCGACGGAGTGGTGGGCGGTCCCGACTTCGCGACGCTCGTCCGCGAGTGGTTCGGGACAGCCGCGAAGGCCGATTGCGACGGTGACGGCAAGGTTGGCGGCCCCGACTTCGCGCTGTGGAGCAGCGTCTTCGGGGAGCGGGTGCGGTGAGCTTCAGCCTCGACACGTCGGATTGGGCGCCGTGGGCGCAGCGCGCCCTCATGCTGGTCCTATTCGTTCTCGCTGGCTGGCTCCTCGCGGCAGTGACGTGGATCGCGAAGGACGTCTACATGGAGCACAAGGGCATCAAAGAGTGGAGCGTGCGCCACGAGGCGGAGGCGCTCGCGAAGGCCGACGTCCAGAGCGAGGCCATCGGCTCCATGACGCGGGTCCTATCGCAGCAACTCGAGGTGGACCGCGAGCACGATGAGCGGATCTCGGAGCTGGAAGCCAGCTACCGGGTGCTTCGCGACCGCTCGGACCGCGAGCGTCCCGCTGACCGGAGGGGCGGGTGAAGACCCACGAGGATCGCCAGCCGACCTGCCCCTTCTGCGGCCACCTCATGCACCGGCCGATCACGAACGGCACCGCCGACCCGCCGTGGGAGTGCCTCATGTGCCCGGGGCCCGAGGATGACGAGCCGGAGCGGGAGGCGGCATGACCTATGTCTTCGGTGCGCGCAGCAGCGCGCGCCTCGCCGAGTGCCACCCCGACCTCGCAGCCGTGGCGCACCGGGCTCTCAGCCTCTCCCTGGTGGACTTCTCGATCATCACCGGGCACCGGGGGAGGGAGGCGCAGCAGGAAGCCTTCCAGCAGGGATTCTCGCGCGTCCAGTGGCCCAACGGGCGCCACAACCGACTCCCCTCCCACGCGCTCGACTTCGCTCCCTATCCGCACCCCTACAGCGACGACCCGCGCCGCATCGCGCGCTTCTACTGCATCGCGGCGGCTTTCTGGGCCGCTTCCAAGGAACTCGCCATCCCGGTCCGGCTCGGCATCGACTGGGACCGCGACGGCGAGATCCTGACCGACCAGACGTTCAACGATCTCGGCCACGTCGAGCTCGCCCACTAGCCCGCGCCCTCCGGGGCGCCTACCCAGGAGGCATGAACCCATGCAGAACGTGAAGACCACCGTCCTCGGCTACGCGACCCTGATCGGCGCCGCCATCGATTTCCTCTCGGCCCTGATGGGCTCCGGCGACGTCAACCTCACGTGGACCCAGCTCGGGGCCGCGGCGGCGGGCGTGGGGCTCATCAACGCGAGCGACGGCGGCCACTGATGCGCCTGCTCGTGCTGCTCGCCCTCCTGGCTCCGCTCGGCTGCGCCGTTGCGGTAGGCCCCGTTGGCTTCGCGGTCGGCGACGCCTACGTGGAGCGCGACGAGGCCGGCAACGTCGCCGAGATCCGCGGAGGCGCCGTCTCCGCCGAGTTCGCCTCCATCTGGGAGGTCACCGTCGGGCGCGCCTTCGATGCCGCCCTGGCGTTCCTGGGCCGGCTTCCGGTGCGCACCGTCGCACCCGACCCGAAGCCCCCCGCGAGCTGCGATCCGTCGTGAGCACGGCCCGGGTCGTCAAGGGGCGCCCCCTCCGCATGGAGGACGCCGAGAACGGCTACGACCGGCTCCTCGCCCGCGTCGTGATCGACCTCGGCGAGCTGCTGCCGATCGACCACTCCCGCTACGACGGGTTCTCGGTCGAGCGCATCGGCCGGCGCCGCGTCACGCACGTGACCGTGGATCCGGGCTTCGAGACCGACTGGTCGAGCATCCCGGCACTCGTCCAGAGCCGCCTCCTGCTGGGACCGAAGCGCCGCTACCGCTTCGCCGGCCTCGGCCACGACAAGGCGTATCGCGTGGGTATCCCCCGCGGCCCCGCCGATCGCGTCTGGTGGATCATCGCCAAGAGCGGCCCCACCGAAAGCGAGCAGGTCGGCCCGGTCCGTTCCTGGCTCGGCTGGGCCGGCATCCGGCTCGGCGGCTGGTGGGCGTACATGCGCCGCCGGCACGAACGCGAGGCCCGCGGGGCGAGCTAGCCCCCTCGCCGTAGGAGGACCCCGAATGCCGAAGAAGGCCCCCGAGAGCGATCTCCCTCCCGTCAAGACGCTGCACCGCAAGCGGGTCGTGCGCTGCAAGACCTGCCGCTACGACGACGGACGCGCCCGACGCTGGATTTCCGCCGTACTCCAGCACCACATCGACGACGAGCAGCCGCAGCCGCGCCTCAAGGATCTGTACGAGGCTGCCTGCGAAGCGTTCCCCGGCACCGACGAGGCTCCCGGATTCGAGTCCACCGTGGCCTCGAATTCCATGCTCCAACACCTCATCCGCGACGAGCCCCTGTGGGTCTCGCGCGAGGTGGGAACCAGAGCATGAGCGACGACCGCGACGACCTCCCCCCCGTCGGCATCGTGCGCAACCCTCGCCAGCCAGACAACGGCTTCGAGGAAGTCCCCGACGGATACAAGCTCCGGGGCACGTCCACCCTCTACGACGGCGACGGCAACCTCCGCGCCCGGTGGGTGAAGACCGCCGAGGACCGCGAGCGCCAGGTCGAACTCCTGCGCGAGATGGTCGCGGGCTTCTCGGAGAAGATCCCGCGCACGAAGAGTCGGCAAGCGCCGAAGGGTGCTGGCACCGCCTCGGGTGACCTGCTCGCCGTCTACCCCGTCGGCGACCACCACCTCGGCATGTACGCATGGCGCGAGGAGGCCGGCGGCGACTACGACCTCGACGCTGCCGAGCGGCTCCTCGCGGAATCGTTCTCCGCGCTCGTCGCGGCGCTCCCGCCGGCCCCCGAGGCCCTCGTCGTCTTCCTCGGCGACTTCTTCCACTACGACTCGCTCGAGCCCGTGACGCCCACGGCAAAGAACCAGCTCGACTCCGATGGGCGCTACGCGAAGATGGTGCGCGTCGGTATCCGAGCCGTGCGCCACGCCATCGCGACGTGCCTCGATCGCCACGCCTCGCTATCCGTCGTCGTGCAAGCCGGCAACCACGACCCGGCATCGAGCCTCTTCCTGGCCGAGTGCCTCGCCGCGCTCTACGAGAACGAGCCGCGCGTCACCGTGGACACGTCGCCCCGCCAGTTCCACTACCACGAGCACGGGAAGACACTGGTCGGCGTCTGCCACGGGCACGAGCTCGGCCGCAAGCTCGACAAGCTGCCGCTCCTCATGGCGCAGGACCGCCCCGAGGCATGGGGCCGCACGAAGCACCGCTACTGGCTCTCCGGCCACGTCCACCACGACCGGGTGATCGACGTCGCGGGCGTGCGCATCGAGAGCTTCCGCGTGCTGCCGCCCACCGACGCTTGGGCCGACAAGTCGGGCTATCGATCGGCACGCGAGATGAAGGCCCTACTGCTGCACGCGGAGCACGGCGAAGTGCAGCGCGTCAGCGTCAACCCGGAGATGTTCGGAGATGCCTGAACCGAAGCCGCTGCGCGCGAAGGGGGAGCCGGTGCCGAAGACGTGGACCGTGGTCCTCCCGGCTGGGGAGACGCTCCTCACGCCCGACTTCTACTCCGTGCGGCTCGCGCAGCCGGTGCACGTCGAGATCCCCGACGACGCGCTCGAGCCGATCGACGAGGCGTGAGCATGGCGCGGCTCACGTTCGACGCCTTCGAGGCGATGGCTGACTCCCAGTGGGAGGACGGCATCGACCAGTACCGCGGCGGGGATCCCTCGCGGCCCTTCGACGGCGATGCGGCTGCGGAGGGGATCTCCGAAGGGCTCGACGCGCGGAACTATGCCCGCCAGCTCTACGAAGAAGAGGGGCGCCTCACCGGCCCCGAGTACCAGCGGGCCGTGGCGCTCGCCTTCGAGCTCGCGTGCATCTTCGACGGCGCGCGGCCGAAGGGCTAGGCTGACCAGATCCGCGGGGCGCTTGCCGGAAACGGCGGCTGACCCTACAGGGCGCCTCGGGGCTTCGGCCTCGGGGCGCCTTTCTTCGTTCTAGGGCTTGACCACGCGAATGCCGGCACTGGCCTTCCCCGGAGGGAACGGTGACAATGCGACTTGCGCTATACCCGCGGGATCGGTTGGGGGTAGCTTGCCGGCATGTGGATTGTCGGCCTGTCGATCCTCGGCATCGGTCTTGTATGGGGTGCGCTCTTTGGC
>JBNLVK010000201.1:0-4672 GCA_050618055.1 Myxococcota bacterium | reverse complement strand
GCGCGAGGTTGTCGGCGATGAAGACCTTCTTGAAGAGCCCCCAGAACACCAGCCACCCGCCGAGCCCCCAGTCGCCGGCGTCGACCGTGCGCGCGCGCTTCAGCTGCGGCAGCAGGTGGCCGGCGCGCTCGATCGGCCCGGCCATGAGCTGCGGGAAGAACGAGTCGAACAGCGCGAAGTCGAGCGGGTCGCGCTCCGCGCGGACGCGGCCGCGGTGGACGTCGATCGTGTAGGAGAGCGTCTGGAAGGTGTAGAAGGAGATGCCGATGGGCAGCACGACGCCCAGCAGGTCCGGCCGGAAGCCCAGCAGCAGCCAGAGCTCCTCGGCGCTCTCCACGAAGAAGTCGAAGTACTTGAAGACGCCGAGCATCCCCAGGTTCACGACCAGGCTCGCCACGAGCCAGGGGCGCCCCCTGCCGCCGCGCGCGCGGCCGCGTTCGATGCCGAGGGCGCAGACGTAGTCGGTGAGCGTCGAGACCAGGATCAGCGAGACGAAGCGCCAGTCCCACCAGCCGTAGAAGACGAGCGAGGCCACGACCAGGAAGGCGTTCTGCCGGCGCGGCGTCCGCAGCAGCCAGTAGACGGCCAGCGCGGCGGGGAAGAAGAGGGCGAAGGCGACGCTGTTGAAGAGCACGGCGTGGTCTCAGCCCGACTCCAGCCCGGAGAGGAGCTCGAGCGCCGCCTCGGCCACGACGGCGTTGCCGCGGGGACTGGCATGGAGATCCCAGGGAAGGAGCAGCAGCGAGCTCGGGTCGGGCTGGCGCTGGAAGGCGCCGGTGACGTCGACGTAGGGGAGGCCCAGGTCCTGCACGAGCCGCTGGGTCCACGGCTCGACGAAGCGGGCGCGGCCGTCCTCGACCACGATCGACGGGAAGGGAAGCAGCACGAGCCGCGCTCCCGCAGCCTCGACCCGCGCCGCCAGCTCCAGGATCTGGCTCTCGAGACGTCCGCGCAGCTCCGGCGGATCGGGCTCCAGGGAGCGGTGCTGGTCCGGAACGAAGTAGGCCTCACCGCGCGCCTGGGCGTCGAGGCGCTTGCGCCACAGGTTGATGAAGTCCCTCGCCTGGAAGACGGCGAGGGAGCGGACCAGGCCCCGGGGCCAGCTGCGACGGCGGCGCTCCTCGGAGAGCGCGGCCTGGAAGGGGGTCTCGCCGACGTCGTCCAGGTGCTCGGGGCCGTCGAAGACCCGCAGCATCAGCATCACGGTGCCCGGCGAGAGCTCCGCGGTCGCGCGGTCGAGGTGGGCCAGGTGATCGCGCATGATCAGCATGGCGGTGGACAGGTTCACCACCGGGCGTCCGCGCCCCGTCTCGACGAGGCGCCGATCGAGGATCGCGGGCCAGGTGTCGGGATCGTCCACGCCCACCCCGAAGGTGAGCGAATCGCCCATCACCAGGACCGGCGACGCGGAGCCGTGGCCGGGCTCGGGTCCGCGACAGCCGAGGGCGTTGAAGCTGGCCTCGAACGCGATCTCGGCCGGCCACGGACTGTTCACGCGCACGCCCGCCCGGAAGGGTCCCAGCGTCTCGCCGTCGACGTCGTAGGCCCACGCCACCGAGCTCACCACGCCCGAAGGCACTCCCGCCAGGCGGAGCGCGCCCTCGAAGACGACGAAGGCGAGCACCACGCCGCACGCTGCGAGCGCGAGGAGGCGCCCCACCTCCCCGGCCATCTGCCGCACCACCGATCTCATTCCGCGGTTCAATGTAGAGGACGGACGGGCCCCGTGAACAGGTCGCTGCCCGCTACGGGAAGTCCTGCATCACGAGCCGCCGAAGCATGCGACGCCGGTAGCTGCGGGGTGCGAGCGTGTGGAGCCACCAGGCCGCCCGCGCCTCACGCCCCACCCAGACGATGGGCCGGCGGCGCTCGATGCCGCGGTAGATCGTCTCTGCAGCACTCCGAGCGCCCACGCTGTGCGCGACGCCGGTGCGCGCGGCGGAGTCGATTGGGCCTCCATCGGGCCCGATCGCGCGGCTCCCGATGCCCGTGTCGACGAAGGACGGAAAGACGATCGTGACACCGAGCCCCTCCCCGGCATGCTCTGCCCGCAACGTCTCGAAGAAGCCGCGGAGTGCGTGTTTGCTCGCGACGTAGCCCGAACGGGTTGCGAGGGGAGCGAAGCCCGCCACGCTCGAGATTGCCGCCACGCACCCCCTGCGCTCGAGCAGCGAGGGCAGGGCCGCCCGTGTGCAGTAGACGGCGCCGAAGAAGTTCACGTCCATCACGCGATGCAGCACCGCATTGCTCGTCTCTGCGATGCGGCCCACGTGCGTGATGCCCGCGTTGTTGACGAGAACGTCGATCCCTCCGAGCTCGCTGGCGGCCCTCGTTACCTGCTGGGTGCACTCGCCCTCGTCGGTCACGTCACAGCCGAGCGCCAGCCCGACTCCGCCGGCCTGCTCGATCTCCCTGGCCCGGGAGCAGGCGGCCTCCCGGTCCCGGTCCAGCAGCCCGACCGCATAGCCCGCTCGGGCGAGGCGGTGCGCCAGCGCGGCACCGATGCCGTGGGCGGCTCCCGTGACGAGCGCGGCTCGCACGGCGTCACGCCTCCCTTCCTGGACCCGCCCGGGGACCGAAGCGCAGCCGCCGGTAGCGTTCGAGGCAGCCTGCGCTGTCGAAGCGCGGCACGAACCCGAAGTCCTGCTTCAGCGATCGGTTGTCGAGGACGGGGCGATGGCGCAGGAAGTCCACCTGCTCGGGTCCTCGCGCCGAGAGCCCCAGGCGTTGCAGCCCGCGCAAGGCTCCGGCGAGCAGCCAGGAGGGAAGCGGCACGTAGGGCTTCTCGAGCGCTTCCGCGATCTGCCGCAGGCCGACCGCGCCGTCGCCCGCCAGGTTGAAGACGCCCGTCTTGTGCTCGTGGATCCCCCGGGCGATGCACGCTGCCACGTCCTCGTCCCAGATGAAGACGAAGGGCGCGTCCGAGCCGGCCACGCCCACGATCACGGGGCGCTCGAACATCGCCGTGATCGGGCTGGCCACGTGCTCGCCGAGAATGGTGCCGACCCGGAACACGAGCTGTTCGAGCTCCGGGTGGGCCTTGCGTGCCGCGACGAGGCTCTCTTCGGCGAGTCGCTTGTGCAGCCCGTAGGCGAATCCCTCGTCGCCGCGAAGCGGGTCCGTCTCGCGCAGCGGAACGGGGTTGTCTGCGTGGTACCCGTAGGCCGCACCGCTGCTGGTGTACACCAGCTGCTTCACGCCGGCATTCACGCAGGCGTCGACGACGTTCCGCGTACCGATGACGTCGATCTCGTACTCCCGGGCTCGCGTGCTCGTCGGCCCTGGACTCACGACCGCCGCCAGATGGACGACCGAGTCGACGCGGCGGTCCTCGAGGACCTTGTCGAGCCCCGGATCCCGGATGTCGCCTTCGAGGTACTCCACGCCCGCGATGCGCCGCTCCGGCGGTGGGAGCCGAACGTCGAGGGCGGTGAGCTGCGCCGTGCCGGCGAGCTCCAGGAGGACCCGGCTGCCGACGAGTCCGGCGGCGCCGGTCACGAGGACGACGCGCTGCTGGCCGGCCGGCGTGCCGGAGGCCGTCATGCTCCCGGCTCCAGGTGCATCTGCTTGAAGACGTCGAGGCCCGGCGCCCAGAGATGGGCCACCGGGTCCACGTCGACGTGGAGCACCGACGTCTTGCCGCTGTCGAGGCAGCGCTCGAGGGCCGGACGCAGCTCGGCGGCCCGCGACACGCGCTCACCGTGGGCCCGCATGGCGATGGCCACCTCGTCGAAGCGGATCTCGCCGAGATCCGTGTTCAGGTTCGCTCCGGGCTCGAGCACGCGCTTCTCTGCCATCGTCTGCGCGTCGAGCGCCATCGACTGGCTGAACTTCACCATCCCCCATTGGCGATCGCAGACCACGACGAAGACGATCGGCAGCTCGTTTCGCACCGCCGTCTCGACCTCCTGGAGGTGCATGCCCATGGCGCCGTCTCCGAGGATCGCGTAGACCTGCCGGTCGGGGCACGCCAGCTGGGCACCGATGGCCTGCCCGAGGCCGGCGCCGAGCATGCCGAACTTGAAGGTCCCGAGCAGCGCTCCCGGGGTCCGGTGCTCGTGGTAGAGATTGGTCCACACGGCCGTGTTGCCACCGTCGATGATCAGGATCGCGTCGTCGTCGAAGACCTCGCGGCACACCAGTGGAACGAAGGCCGTGTGCATGGGCGAGGCGGTCTCGTCCGTCGCGGCCGACCGCAGGAAGCGTCGGAGATCTCCGATCTTCTGCCTCCAGTGCGCGATCCGCGACTCGCGCGGCGCGAGGTCGCCGAGGTCCAGTCCCTTCAGCTCGGCGAGAAGCGCTCTTCCGAACTCGCCGACGTCTGCGAGTACGCCGAGGTCGATTGGCCGATTCGTTCCGAGGCACTCCTCGTCGATGTCGACCTGGATCACCTTCTGCGCCTCCGGGTCACCCCAGTAGGGAGGCTTGCCCCACCAGTCGGTTTCGCCGAAACGCGTCCCGAGCGCGAGGACGACGTCTGCCTCGCGTCTGACCTCGTCGATGAGGGGGGGCAGCATGGGGATCTTGTTGGGCAGGCGTTCGTCCACCGCCGGGCGTCCGCCCCAGCTCGTGGTGATCGGAGCTCGCAGGATGCGTGCGAGCTCGGCCACGACGACGTGCGCCCCGGCGTGCACGACCCCGCTACCCACCTGGAGCAGGGGTCGCTCGGCGC
>JBNLVK010000200.1:0-8240 GCA_050618055.1 Myxococcota bacterium | reverse complement strand
CACGGCGCTCCAGCCACCGCTGGCGAAGGTGTAGACCACGTGGCGCTGACCGAGGGCTCCACAGTCGGTGCCCGGAGCCACGCCACCGGCAGGGTCTTCGATGTTCGTGTCGGTCCAGTCGCCGCCGATCATCACCATCGTGTACGGCACGGTCTTGTTGGGCCGCTCCAGGTACATGACCCGGATCCCGAACTGGGCCACGTCGGTCGCCGCCCCTTCGCCCCGGCCTGCCTGGAGGAGAAGGCCGGCGAGTGGTTCGAGATCGACCGGGAGAGCCCGTACATGCTGCTGGTCTGCCAGGTGAAGGAGGGCCGCAACGTGCCCGCCATCACCCACGTGGACGGGTCGGCGCGGCTGCAGACCGTGAACCGCAGCCAGCACGCCGAGTTCTACGACCTGCTCCACGCCTTCGACGAGCAGACCGGCTGCCCGGTGCTGATCAACACCTCCTTCAACGTGCGCGGTGAGCCGATCGTCTGCTCGCCCGACGATGCCTATCTCTGCTTCATGCGGACCAACATGGACGTGCTGGTGCTCGGCAACCAGATCCTGCGCAAGGCGGATCAGCCCGAGTTCCACGAGGACGTCGACTGGCGCGATCTCTACGCGCTCGACTGAGAACCACCCGGCCGCGGCCGGATCCAACGGGAGAACGAAATGGCACGCGCAGGCGGCAGCCGGTCTGGGATCTTCGGTGAGCTCTGGGCCTTCATGAAGGTCCGGAAGAAGTGGTGGCTCGGTCCGATCATCGTGACGATGCTGCTGCTGTCCGCCCTGATCGTCCTCACCGAGGGCTCGGCGGTGGCGCCGTTCATCTACGCCCTCTTCTGAGGAAGGACCCGGGCTTGGCCAGCGACGTCGAGGCCCCCGCACTCGAGAGCCTCTCGGACAGGCGCTTCGCGATCGCGAGCGCGCTGGGGACCAGTGCGCTCGCCTTCCTCGTCTTCGGGCCGATCCTCTACTACATGGTCATCCACTGGCGGGATGACGCGAACTACTCGCACGGCTTCATCATCGCGCCGCTGGCGCTCTACTTCGCCTGGGAGCGCCGGGGGCGCCTGCGGCGCACGCCCATCGAGCCGTCCTGGTGGGGGGTGCTGCCGCTCGCCCTGGGAGCCCTGTCGCTGCTGGTGGGCCGGCTCGGCGTCGAGCTGATGTCGATGCGCGTCGGCTTCGTGCTGACGCTGATCGGCCTGAACCTGCTGCTGCTCGGCGTGCCCGTCTTCCGCGTGCTCGCCTTCCCCTTCCTGCTGCTGTTCCTGATGGTGCCCCTGCCCCAGTCGCTGGTGAACGTCGTGGCCTTCCCGCTCCAGCTGATCGCCGCCGACATGGCCGTCAGCATCCTCCAGCTGTTCGGGAACCCGGTGCTCCGCGAGGGCAACATCATCCACCTGCCGTCGGGCCCCCTGTTCGTCGACCAGGCGTGCAGCGGACTGCGCTCGCTGATGGCGCTGGGCACGCTCGGCGTCGTCTTCGCCTACTTCTTCCGCAAGACCTGGTACGAACGCGCCATCCTGGTGGTGTCGACGCTGCCGATCGCCGTCGCGGTGAACGGCTTCCGCGTGTGGCTGACCAGCTGGCTCACGCTCAACTTCGGCCACGACATGGCGAGCGGCGTGGTCCACACCACCGAGGGCTTCTTCACCTTCGGCCTGGCGTTCGCGCTGCTGCTGCTGGAGGCGCGGCTGCTGGCCTTCCTGTTCCGGGCGAAGCGGGACGCGGAGCCGCCCGCTCCGCCGGCCCCGCCCGCGCCGACGCTGCCCGCGCCCGGCGGAGGAACCGCGGAATGACGCTCAAGCTGGTGGTCGCCGGCCTGTTCCTGGCCGCCAACTTCTACACCTACCACTACCTGGCGCGCGCGGCCGTGATCCCGCCGCGCGCCACCTTCGACGAGTTCCCGCTGGAGCTGGCGGACTGGTCGTGTCCGGGCCGCGGCGACGTCTCGCCCGCAGTCTGGAAGACGCTCGGCGCCACCGACATCCTGCTCTGCGACTACTACCGGAGCGAGCCCGCGGCGCCGGTGTCCCTCTACGTGGGCTACCACGCCTCGCAGATCCGCGAGGAGGGCGGCGGCGGCGGCGAGAACTCGATCCACCCGCCGGCCCACTGCCTGCCCGGCTCGGGCTGGGCGATCATCGACAACCGCACGGTGCCGCTCGAACTGGCCGGGCTGCCCGGCGAGCACCCGCGCGTGAAGCGACTCGTCATCGCCAAGGGCCAGGAGCGGCAGCTCGTCTACTACTGGTACCAGTCGCGCGGCCGCGTGATCTCCGAGGACTGGCAGAAGATCCTCTACGTGGGCTTCGATCGCGCCACCCGCGGCCGCACCGACGGCTCGCTCGTACGCTTCACCGTTCCCATCGTGCGAGGCGACGAGGCGGCCGCGGACGACGCATTCCTCGACCTGGCGCCGCTGGTCGTCGAGCGGCTCGATGCCTTCGTTCCCATCTAGGTCGGACCGTGGCGCTCAGCTTCTACGACACCGTGTACCCCGCCCTGCCGATCTTCGCGCAGAACTGGGGCTGCACGGCGGGAGGCTGGTGGCGCTTCCGCTCCCGCTTCAACCGCCACTTCTACGACACGGTCCACCGCTGGGAGGAGACCGGACGCTGGTCGCTCGAGCGCCTGCTCGAGCTGCAGCGCGACCGGCTCGACCTGCTGGTCGAGCGCGCGCGCCTCCACGTGCCCTACTACCGCGACCTGGGTCCGCCGTCGGACGCCTCCGACCCGGCGCAGGCCATCGCCGAGACGCTGGCCGCGATTCCACCGCTCGACAAGCTCGCCTACCGCGACCAGCCCGAGGCCTTCATCGCCCGCGACGTCCCGCGCCGCCGCCTGATCAGCGGCCGCACCAGCGGAACCACCGGCACCGCCCTGCCCCTGTGGTGCACGCCGGAGACGCTGGCCGAGGAGTACGCCAGCGTCTGGCGCATGCGGCGCGAGGTGGGCGTGGAGGATCCGGCCACTCCCAACCTCACCTTCAACGGCAACATCGTGGTGCCCTTCGCCCAGACGGACCCGCCCTTCCACCGCACCAGCGCCTACGACCACCGCGCGCTCTTCTCCGTCTACCACATGACGCCGACCAACCTGCGCTCCTACGTGGACGCGGTCCACCGCCTGCCGGCCCGCTACATCGAGGGCTACCCGTCGGCGATCCACCTGGTGGCGCGGGCGCTGCTCCAGCAGGGTCGCCCCTTCGAGCCGGGACGCATCGACGCCATCTTCACCTCCTCCGAGTCGCTGCTGGCCTTCCAGCGCGAGACCATCGAGAAGGCCTTCGGCGCCCCGGTGCGCGACCGCTACGGGGTGAGCGAGAAGGTGGTCTCGATGACCGAGTGCGCCGAGGGCTCGCTGCACGTGGACATGGAGTTCTGCATCGTCGAGGTGGAGCGGAGCGCCGAGGACGACGACACCGAGACCGGATCGCTGCTGGTGACCGGGCTCTCCCACGACGCGACGCCGCTGTTCCGCTACCGCATCGGCGACGTCGGCACGCGCAGCAAGCGTCCCTGCCCCTGCGGCCGCGCCGGCGACGTCTTCCTGGCCGTCGACGGACGCATCGAGGACTACGTGATGACGCCCGACGGACGCCTGATCGGACGCCTCGACCACATCTTCAAGGACCAGCACGACGTGGCGGAGGCCCAGATCCTCCAGGACACGAAGGAGGCGGTGCAGATTCGCGTGGTTCCGCGGGAGAGCTGGAACGACGGCGGCGAGCGGGCGCTGCGCAAGGAGGTCCGGGCACGGCTGGGCGACGAGATCTCCGTGTCCATCGAGCTGGTGCAGGACATCCCCCGCGAACCCAACGGCAAGCTGCGCGCGGTGAAGTCGCGCGTCGGGCACCTGGCTCCGTAGCCGTGTGTGGGATCGCCGGATACTCCGGGGAGTTCGAGCCCGAGCTGCTCGACCGCATGAACCGGGCCATGGCCCACCGCGGTCCCGACGACGCGGGCGTCTGGCACGACGCGAATCGTGGCGTCGGTCTCGCCCACCGGCGGCTCTCGATCATCGACCTCTCGCCCCGCGGCCACCAGCCCATGTGGGACGCCACCCGGACGGTCGCGATCGTGTACAACGGCGAGCTCTACAACTTCCGCGAGCTGCGGAGCGAGCTGGCGGCCCAGGGCTACCGCTTCGAGAGCACGTCCGACACCGAGGTGCTGCTGAACCTCTACCTGCGCGACGGCGAGAAGATGCTCGAGAAGCTGAACGGCATCTTCGCCTTCGCGCTCTGGGACACGCGCAGCGAGACGCTGCTGGTGGCGCGCGACGGCGCCGGCGTGAAGCCCCTCTACTACTCGGAGACCCCCCGCGGCCTGATCTTCGCCAGCGAGCTGAAGTCGCTGCTCCAGGAGTCGTCGGTGGACCGCAGCCTGGACGGCTGCGCCGTGCGCGACCACCTGCTCTACCTGTGGTGCCCGTCGCCGCGCACCATGCTGAAGAGCGTCCGCAAGCTCGAGCCGGGTCACGCGCTGATCGTGCGCGAGGGCCGCATCGCGAAGCACTGGCGCTTCTACGACCTGCCCTACGAGGAGGAGCTCGTCGACTGGCCCACCGGCGACGCGGTGGTCCAGGTGCGCAAGTACCTGACCCGCGCCGTCGAGCGGCAGCTGGTCTCGGACGTCCCGGTGGGCGCGTTCCTGTCGGGCGGCCTCGACTCGTCGGGCATCGTGGCCATCGCCCAGCGCCGGCTGGTCGGCGAACGCATGCAGTGTTTCACCATCGGCTTCGAGAGCCCGGAGGCGGTGATCGAGGGCATGGCGGCGGACCTGCCCTACGCGCGGCGCGTGGCCGAGCACGTGGGCGTCGACCTGCACACCATCTGGGTGGGCCCCGAAATGGTCGACGACCTGCCGAAGATGATCTTCCACCTGGACGAGCCCCAGGCCGACCCGGCGCCGATCAACGCGCTCTACAGCACGCGGCTGGCGCGGGAGCACGGCATCAAGGTGCTGCTGTCCGGCGCCGGCGGCGACGACATCTTCACCGGCTACCGGCGCCACTACGCGCTCCAGCTGGAGTCGCTGTGGGACTGGCTGCCGGACACGGCGCGCGCCCGGCTGCGGGGGCTCTCCGAGGGCATCTCGCCCACCAGCGAGCTGCGGCGCCGCGTGTCGAAGGCCCTGCGCTACGCCGACCTGGAGGGCGACGCCCGCATCCAGAGCTACTTCCACTGGATCGCGCCGAACCGGATCGAGCCGCTGTTCGGCGAGGCGGTGCGCAGCGACCTGAAGGGTGCGCCGGCCCACCCGGTCGAGGCGGCGCTGGCCGGCCTGCCCGACTTCGTGCCGGCGCTCAACCGCATGCTCTACCTGGAGGGCAAGTTCTTCCTCGCCGACCACAACCTGAACTACGTGGACAAGGTCTCGATGGCCAACGGCGTGGAGGTGCGCGTGCCCTTCCTCGACCCGGAGCTCATGTCCCTGGCCGCGCGCCTGCCGGTCGACTACAAGCAGCGCGGCAGCCTGGGCAAGTGGGTGCTGCGCAAGGCCATGGAGGGCTACCTGCCCCACGACGTCATCTACCGCAGCAAGACCGGCTTCGGCGCCCCGCTGCGCCACTGGCTGCGCAACCAGCTGCGCCCGCTGGTGGAAGACGTGCTCTCCGCCGAGTCGCTGGACCGCCGCGGCCTGTTCGACCCGGAGGGGGTGCGGCAGCTGGTGGCGCTCAACGCGGAGCGCCGCGTGGACGCCGCCTACACGATCTTCTCGATGATCTGCATCGAGCTGTGGTGCCGCATGTTCGTCGACCGGCCCACGCCGGAGACGGTGTAGAGCCGTGGTCCGGGTCGGGCTGGCGCGCACGGCGCCCCACTACCGCGGCCTGGCGCCGCCCTTCGGTCCGGGCAAGGCGTTCCCGGAGCTGGCGTCGCTGCTGGGCGACGCGGCCCTCGACGGAGCGCCGAACCACGTCTACGCGGCGGTGCGCGAGGCGCTGCGGGCGCTGGGGCTCGACGCCGACCGCTTCGACACGCCCGACTGGAACCCGCTGGGAGAGCTGGTGGCCCGGGGCGGGACCGTCGTGCTCAAGCCCAACTTCATCCGCCACTGGAACCCGAACCGGCAGGAGGGGGCCAGCGTCGAGTCGCTGGTGACCCACGGCTCGCTGCTGCGGGCGGCCGCCGACTACGCGCTGCTGGCCGTGGGTGTCGAGGGCCGGGTCGTGCTTGCCGAGGCGCCCCAGCACGACTGCGACTGGGAGCAGGTGGCGCGCGTCGTCGGGCTGCCCGCGCTGGTCGACTTCTACGTGCGCACCGTCGGTGCGGAGCTCGCGGTGGTCGACCTGCGCCGCGAGGCCGTGACCTACGAGGGCGCGGTGATCGCCTCGCGCACGCCGCTGCCCGGCGACCCGCTGGGCTACCGCCTGGTCGACCTGGGCCTCCGCAGCGCCTTCACCGGCTCGGGCCTCGACCCCTCCCGCTTCCGCGGCGCCGACTACGATCCGGGGCCGACCTCGGCCCACCACACCGGCGGCCGCAACGAGTACCTGCTGTCCGAGACCGTGCTGCGCGCCGACCTGGTGGTGAACCTGCCCAAGCTGAAGACCCACAAGAAGACCGGGGTCACGCTGGCGCTGAAGAACCTGGTGGGCATCAACGGCGACAAGAACCTGCTGCCCCACCACTGCGTCGGCGCCGAGGACGAGGGGGGCGACGAGTTCCCGGGCACGAGCCCGCTCGACCGGGCCCGCAGCCGCGCCACCGAGGTGGCCCGCCGCTGGCTGGCGTCGGGCCGGCTGACGCGCCTGGTCCGCTGGGTGCGACGCACCGAGAACGCGCTGCGCGGCGACGACTTCATCCGCAGCGGCAACTGGTACGGCAACCGCACCACCTGGCGCATGTGCCACGACCTGAACCGGTGCTTCTACTACTCGGACGCCGAACGCCAGCACTTCGACGCGCCGGCCCCCGTGCGCCGCGCGCTCACCCTGATGGACGGCGTGGTGGCCGGTGAGGGGGAAGGCCCCCTGGCGCCCCGGGACGTGCCCCTGGGCGCCGTCCTGGCCGCCACCGACCCGCTGGCCCTCGACCTGGTGGCGGTGCGCCTGATGGGCTTCGATTGGCGCGCCATTCCGAAGATCCGGGAGGCGCTGGCCGGGGACGTGCTTCGGGTTACGGAAGTGCGCGATCCGGCCGATGTAGAGGTCTGGGAGGCGGCAGCTGCGTCGCCACAGGCGCGCCCGCTCTCGGAAATCCGCTGCGAGCGCGCCTTCGCGCCCCACCCGGGCTGGCGGCACCACATCGAGGAAGCGAACGCGGAATGAAGCAGATCGTGCAGAGCCCGAAGACCGGCAAGCTCGAGCTGGTGGAGGTGCCGGCCCCGGCCCCCGCTCCGGGCATGGTGGTGGTGCGCAACCACTTCTCGGTGGTCTCGCCGGGCACCGAGAAGATGGCCATGGACTTCGCGCGCAAGTCGCTGCTGGGCAAGGCGCGCAGCCGTCCCGACCTGGTGCGCCAGGTGCTGCGCAAGGTGCAGCACGAGGGTCCGCTGCCCACCTACCAGGCGGTGATGAACCGCCTCGACGTGCCCCAGCCGCTCGGCTACTCGACCGCCGGTGTGGTCGAGAGCGTGGGCGAAGGCGTGCAGGGCTTCGCGCCCGGCGACCGCGTGGCCTGCGCGGGCGCCGGCTACGCGAACCACGCCGAGTGGATCTGCGTGCCCGAGAACCTGGTGGCCCGCGTGCCCGACGGTCTGCCGCTCGACAAGGCCGCCTTCTCGACGCTGGGCGCCATCGCCATGCAGGGCCTGCGCGTGGCGGAGCCTTCGCTGGGCGAGATCGCGGTGGTGATCGGGCTGGGGCTGATCGGCCAGCTCACGGTGCAGCTGCTGCGCGCCAACGGCGTGCGCGTGCTGGCCATCGACATCGACGAGACGCGCATCAAGCAGGCCCTCGACCAGGGCGCCGAGTGGGGCGCGAAGCCCGACGACGACCACGACGGCTGGCGCGACGCGGCCACCGGCGGCCACGGCGCCGACCTGGCGCTGGTGACCGCCGCCTCGGACAGCTCGGCGCCGCTCGAGCTGGCGGCCGAGCTGTGTCGCATGAAGGGTCGTATCGCCGCCGTCGGTGCCACCGCCATGGACCTGGACCGCCGCTCCTTCTACGAGAAGGAGCTCGAGCTGCGCATGAGCATGTCGTACGGCCCCGGCCGCTACGACCGCCGCTACGAGGAGGTGGGCCTCGACTACCCGATCTCCTACGTGCGCTGGACCGAGAACCGCAACCTCCAGGCC
>JBNLVK010000199.1:0-4353 GCA_050618055.1 Myxococcota bacterium | reverse complement strand
ACCCACGGCTGCTGGCCCCTGCTCGTCGTCTCCGGCCCGGTGGTGGGACGGCTGGGGCTGGCCACCGCCGAGTCCGTCTTCAGCGGCGGGGGCTCGCACCTGTCGGTCGCCCTCGGGCGCGCCGTGCGACTTCTGCTCTGGAACGCCGGAGGTGCCCATCCGGGCTCGCCGGTGAAGGAGGTCTTCGGTCACCCGGGTCGCTACGCGTTCTCGATCGCGGAGTGCACCGACCAGCCCTGGACCCGCTTCCACGAGGCCCGCGGCCTGGAACGCGATCGGTCCGCCGTGACGGTGTTCGCGTGCGAGGCGCCCCACGGCGTCGCGTTCTGGGGAGTGGGCGCCGATCCCGAGGAGCGCCTCGCATCGATCGCGGACGGCATGCGCGCCCACGGCAGCAACAACACCCACACGATGGGCGAGGTCCTGGTGGCCCTGAGTCCCGCCGAGACGCGCCATCTCCACGCGCGCGGCTACTCCCGGGAGCGCGTGCAGCAGCGTCTCTTCGAGCTGTCGCAGCGCCGCGTGGGCGAGATCCGGTCCCGGGCCTCCGACGCGCCGGCGCGCTACGACTGGTGGCCCGACGGGATCGACCAGGACGACGACGATGCGCTGGTCCCGATCGCCGACGGCCCCGAGGCGATCCATCTGGTGGTCTGCGGTGCGGACAGCCTGCCCTGGGCGGCGGTGTGTCCCGGGTGGGGCCACCTGGGCGGCTTCGCGGTCACACGACCGGTCGAGGAGCCGGGGTAGGCCGGGGTAGGGAGGACGGAGGAGCAGCATGCAGATCGTGGATCCCCGCGGCCGGGTCCAGCTCCCGGAGGCCCGACTCGCGGATCGCATCGTCTCTCGCAGCGACGGCATCCGGCTCGGCTTCCTGGTCAACGAGCAGAGCCGGAACCAGGGTCCCGACTTCTACGGCTACACCCTCGCCATCGAGGCGGCGCTGCGGGAACACGTCGAGCTGCGGGAGGTCGTTCGCGTGTGCAAGCCCGTGCTCTCGCGGCCGGCCGCGCCCGAGCAGCTGGAGGAGCTGCGCTGGGTCCAGGGAGTCGTGAACGGCCTGGCGAAGTGAGGCTCGTGTACGTCGAGCAGTCTGCTCGACGCGGTCGCCCTCGAGCGCATGGGCATTCCCACGGTGACCCTCGCGACGCGGCCCTTCCTGGGCGCGGCGCGCAGCGCGGCCCGGGCGCACTCGCTTCCGGATCTTCCCATCGTCACCATCGAGCACGACTACCTCTTCGAGGACGAGGCGACGATCCGGGGCCGGGTCGCGGGCATCGTCGAGCCCCTGCTGGCCGGCCTGTTCCGCGAAGCCGGCTGAGGGCGCGCTCAGACCTCGACCCAGCGGGTCTCGGCCGCCGACCGCCGGGCCGCCTCGATCACCCGCAGCGCCGCCAGGCCGTCGGCGAAGCCGGCCGGCTCGGA
This sequence comes from Myxococcota bacterium, assembly GCA_050618055.1. Classification (GTDB taxonomy): domain Bacteria; phylum Myxococcota_A; class UBA9160; order UBA9160; family SMWR01; genus CALDCK01. The sequence continues at coordinate 2,928 of JBNLVK010000199.1, read as the reverse complement.
TCGGGAAGGGGAGGGGCGACCTTCGATGCGCGCCCGGAAGCAGGCGGCGAGGCGCGTGTAGGGCGGGACGTCGAAGCCGAGCCCGATCATGCGCTCGTAGTCGGTCTCGAGTGCGCCCGGGGGTGGGGGAGAGACTTCGCCCCCCTGGAGGTCGGCGTCCACCGGCACGCGGCGCCTGCCATCGGCATCGGCGACGAAGACGTCGCTGCCGAGGCCGTCGATCCAGGCGGACCCCCGGGTGCCGGCCACCCGCGTCTCGATCATCGGGGGCGAGCGATCCGCGCAGGTGCTCTGCATCGTGCCCACGCAGCCGTTCGCCATCCGGAACTGGACCACGAAGCCGTCGTCGGCGCTCATCTCGCGCGCGCCCACGTGGAGCAGGCTCGCGTTCACCGCCTCGAACTCGCCCAGGGCCACGCGGATCTGGTCGATCACCTGGGAGCCGTGGGCGCCGAGCCAGCCTCCGCCCTGGCCCGCGTCCGCCCACCAGGCCGGCAGCTCGGCGTCCGGCTCGGCGAGCACGCCGACGTGGAGCATCAGGGTCGCGAGTCGCGGCTCGCCGATCGCGCCGCTCGCGATGCAGCGCGCCAGCGTGGCCTGGCCCGCGTCGAAGCGGAACTCGGTGCCCACCAGCGCGACCACACCGGCCCGCTCGGCCGCCTCCACCAGGGCCTCGCCCTCGGCGACGTCGCGGGCGAAGGGCTTCTCGCAGATCACGTGCCGGCCGGCCGCGATGGCCGCGTGGGCGATCGGGGCGTGGGTGTGGGGCGGCGTGGCGATGGTGACGGCGTCGACGTCCGGGAGCCGGAGTGCCTCCTCCAGCGACACGAGGGCGAGGGGCACCTCGAAGAGCTTCGCGCGGCGCCGCGTCTTCTCGGCATCCCGGCCGACCACGGCGCGCACCTCGAAGCCCGCGCCGCGCAGCGCGCGCACGTGGGTGAAGCACCCGAATCCCGTCCCGAAGACGACGACGCCCGGAGCTCTGCTCGACATGGCCGCCGGGTAACGAGGGTCGGCCCGGGCCCCGTCGAGAAAACGCCCGGAAGCCGAGGCCTCCGGGCGTTGTTCGGTGGTAGCGGGGGCAGGATTCGAACCTGCGACCTGCGGGTTATGAGCCCGCCGAGCTACCAGACTGCTCCACCCCGCAACAAGCTGGCAGGGGTATAGGGAGAGGCCCGGAAACTGTCAACTTTTCGGCCCGGCCCATCGTTGCAACCTCTTGGAAAATATACGTTTTTCTTGACACTGCGGGGTCTGGACGGGCACTGTCACCACGTGGAGGTGACCCCGATGATGCGGCAGCAGGAGAAGACGATGCGAAGGGCTCTGGCAGTGATGATGGGTTTCGGACTGTGCCTGGCGGCACCGGCGGCGTTCGCCGAGGTGTACTCGTGGCGCACCGAGGACGGCGGCTACGCCTACACCGACGACAAGGACCAGATCCCGGCCCGCTACGCGAAGCAGGCCAGGGCGCTGCCCTCCACCTCGCTCGACCGCTACGAGCGTTTCACGCCCCAGGACGGCGCCGCCGCCAGCGACTATGCGGCCCGGCTCGAGCAGCGCCTGGAGCGCCTGCGGGCGATGAATGCCGGCCACGGCGCGAGCCGCGCTCCCCACGCGGCGGTGGCTGCGGCCCCCGTGCCCCAGAACACCCTCTCGCTGTCGACCGGCAACGACCAGGCCCCCGAGATCCAGGTGCCGACCGGCGGCGGCAACGGCCCGATCGTGATCGAGCCGGTCAACGCCAAGCGGGCCGGCGACTCCCGCACGCGGCGCGTGACGGTGGTCCGGCAGGGCGGCGAGACCCTCGCCGTCATCAAGGGCAACCCGCACGTGTACAACGTGGCCACCGACATCTACGACGAGGAAGACCTGGTGGAAGGAGAGCCGATCGACTGATCGGCGCAGGCCGCGTTAGAGGACCGCGCCGGCCCCGCTCTCCGCTTCCGGGTTCGCGTTCATGTAGACGAACTCGTCGAGCGTGCGCGCGGCGGCGTGGTCGAGCTTCAGGAACTGGAGCCCGATGCCCGGCTGCCGGTCGCCGGTGGCGAGCCGCCGCCAGACGACCTTGGCGGTGGGCGCCAGCGACGTCTCGCCGTCGGGAAGCTGGAACTCGAGCTGGATCTCGGTGTCGGGGGCGGGGCCCGAGCCCTCCAGCTCGACGAACATGCCGCCCCGCGAGATGTTCAGCGAGCGCCCCCAGGCCTCGCCCCCGGACGCGGCCAGGCGCACCTCGGTGGCCAGCGGCACGCGCACCAGCCCGCGCATGGCGAGCCGCAGGAAGTGGTTCACCGACTGGATCAGCGATAGGCGGTTGACCGGCTTCTCCAGCACGTCGTCGGCGCCGGCGCGTACCGCCTGCTCGTGCTCCTCGCCCTCGTCGCGACCGGTCACGATGATCACCGGCGTACGCTGGAGGTCCGGGTCGGCCTTCACCCGCCGGCACAGCTGGTCGCCGCGCAGACCGGGCATGGACAGGTCGGTGACGATCACGTCCGGACGCTCCCGGTGCGCGATCTCGAGGGCCTGGGCGCCGTCCTCGGCGGTCAGCACCACGCCCGAACGCGCCAGGAACAGCGACTCGAGCTCGCGAAACATCGGGGCGTCGTCGACGACCAGGATCTTCCGCTTGATCTCCACGGCGGTCAGTTCCTCGCGGTGGGTGCGCGGCCCTGGAGCGCGGCCAGCACGTGGTCGAGCTGGGGCCGCACGAACCAGTTGTTGCCGAGCCCGCCCGAGACGCGGAACCATTCCTGGCGCTCGCGGGCGGTGCGCTCCACCAGGTGCGCCGGGTGGTAGCCGCGGTAGCTCACGATCACGACGGCGTCGTCGTCGTCGCCGTAGCGGATCTCGTTGATCTCGAAGTCGGTGATGCGCAGCGCGGCGAAGGCCTTGGCGGTCTGCATGTAGGCGGCGCGCTGCTCCGGG
>JBNLVK010000198.1:0-48244 GCA_050618055.1 Myxococcota bacterium | reverse complement strand
CCCGGCGCCGGCGCGACCACCGCCTTGATCTCCTCGCCCCAGTCCTCGTTGGGCCTGCCGAACACCGCCACGTCGCCCACCTTCGGGTGGGAGAGGAAGACGTTCTCGATCTCGGCCGGGTAGATGTTGGCGCCGCCCGAGATGATCAAGTCGATCTTGCGGTCGCAGAGGAAGAGGTAGCCCTCCTCGTTCAGGTAGCCGACGTCGCCGACGGTGAAGTAGACGTTGCCGTCCTTCTCGACGCGGCTCTTCTTCGTCTTCTTCGAGTCGCCCTTGTACTCGAACTTCCCGGTCTCGCCGAGCTTCATGTAGACCGTGCCCTGCTCGCCGGTGGCGACGTCGCCGCCGTCGTCGTCCAGGATGCGGATCTCGGCGTTGGGCCAGGGGCGCCCGACCGTGCCCGGGTACTTCATCCACTCCTCGGGGGTGACCAGCGTGCCGCCGCCCTCGGTGGCCGCGTAGTACTCGTAGATCGAGTTCCCCCACCACTCGATCATGCGCCGCTTCACGTCGGGCGGGCAGGGCGCGGCGGCGTGGATCATGCAGCGGGTCGACGAGACGTCGTAGCGGCTCCTCACCTCCTCCGGCAGCAGCAGCAGCCGGTGGAACTGGGTGGGCACCATGTGGCTGGTGGTCACGCGGTGCTTCTCGATGAGCCGCAGCATCTCCTCGGCGTCCCACTTGTCCATCAGCACGACGGCGTGGCCCAGGTGGAGCGCATTGCCCGAGTAGACCAGCACCGCGGTGTGGTAGAGGGGCGAGCCGCAGATGTGGACGTTGTCGTCCTCCGGGCTCACGCCGAACATCTGCCAGACCACCGACATCATCTGGGCGATCAGGTCCGGCTCGATCTCCTTCGGCGCCAGCGCCCGCTTCACGCCCTTGGGCTTGCCGGTGGTGCCCGAGGTGTAGTTCATGACCGTGCCGGCGGCGCGGTCCGCCGGTGGGGTGTCGGGCTGGCCCTCGACCAGCTCGGCGAAGGGGCGGAAGCCTTCGATCGCGCCGACGGCGAAGCGGGCGTCCTTCGGGAAGTCGATGTCGTCGGCGGCGGTGGCGCAGACGTCGGCCACGCGCTCGTGGCCCATGAAGGCCTTGGCGCCGCAGTCGCCCACGATGTAGGCCACCTCCGGGCCCGCCAGGTGCCAGTTGATCGGGGTCAGGTACCAGCCGGCCTGGAGGCAGGCCAGGTAGACGGCGTAGAACTCGGCGCAGTTCGGCAGGCAGGCCGCCACCGCGTCGCCGTGCTCGAGGCCCAGGGCGCGCAGCCCGTGGACGATCCGGTTGCACTCGGCGTGCAGCTCGCCGCGGGTCCACTCGCGGCCGGTCGGGTCCACCAGCGCCAGCGCCTGCGGGTTCTTCGTCGCGTGGGTCCAGAAGCCCTGGTCGGCCATGTCTGCCTCCTCGGTCGGTCGAGCCGGCGAATTCTAACGGACCCGTGGTAGCTTGCGACGATCGTCGGAACCGCCGACCAAAGGAGCCCCCGTGAAGCGCGTCGTCCTGCTGGGCCTGCTGCTGGCCCTCGCCCTGTTCGTGGCCTGGATCGTCGCCGCCGGCTCCGGCCGCTTCGGCAGCCACGAGTCGCCGGGCGAGCCCGTCGCGGCGCCCCGGCCCGCCGCGGTGGTGAGCCGGACCGCCGCCGCCGTCGCGGAGGGCGCGGCGGGCATCGGCGCCCGCCGGGACAAGCAGATCCTGTTCGGCGATCTCCATGTACACACGACCGTGTCGTTCGACGCCTTCATGATGAGCCTGCCGCTGGGGGGTGGCGAGGGCAGCCACCCGCAGGCCGACGCCTGCGACTTCGCCCGCTACTGCTCGGCCCTCGACTTCTGGTCCATCAACGACCACGCCGAGGGCATCACCGAGCGCAACTGGAGCGAGACGGTCGACGCGATCCGCCAGTGCAACGACGTGGCCGGCGATCCGGAGAGCCCGGACACGGTGGCGTTCCTGGGCTGGGAGTGGACCCAGGTGGGCGGAACGCCGGACGAGCACTGGGGCCACAAGAACGTGGTGCTCGCCCACACCGACGACGAGCGGATCCCCGCCCGCCCGATCGCCGCCGCCGCCACCGCCCGCGTCACCACCGGCCGCAACCCGGGCCTGCTGGCGCGCGCGGCGCTCTCGTTCCTGGGACGCGGCGACGCGCGCACCCAGGACCTGGTCACCTACTTCGCCGAGCGCGCCGGATGGGAGTTCTGTCCCGACGGTGTGGACACCCGCGAGCTGCCCCGCGACTGCCTGGAGGTGGCGGAGACGCCCGGCGACCTGTTCCGCAAGCTGCGCGAGTGGGGCCACGACGCGCTGGTGATCCCGCACGGCACCACCTGGGGCATGTACACGCCGCCCACCTCGTCGTGGGACAAGCAGCTCTCGCGCGACCAGCACGACGCGGGCCTCCAACGCCTGGTCGAGGTCTATTCGGGCCACGGCGACTCGGAGGTCTACCGCGACTGGGCGGGCGTCGAGTACGACGCCGACGGCACCCCGGTGTGTCCGGAGCCCAGCCGCAACTACCTGCCCAGCTGCTGGCGCGCCGGCGAGATCATCCGCGAGCGCTGCCTCGCCGAGGGCACGCCGGCGGCCGAGTGCGACGCGCGCGAGGTGGAGGCGCGCTCGCTGGCAGCGGCGGCCCTGCTCCAGGCGCACCTCACGGTCCCGGGCGCCGGGCCCGAGGAGTGGCTCGACGCAGGCCAGTGCCTCGACTGCGACGAGCCGGCCTTCAACTACCGCCCCCGCGGCTCGGCCCAGTTCATGCTCGCCCACCGCAACTTCGACGAGGCGGGCGAGCCCCTGCGCTTCCGCTTCGGCTTCATGGCCTCGAGCGACAACCACTTCGCGCGTCCGGGCACCGGCTACAAGGAGGTGCATCGCCGCGGCTTCACCGAGTCGCGCTTCCGCGGTCGCGGTCCCCTGGCCGACATCCTGGCGAGCCCGCCGGTCGAGCCGTCGGCGCACCCGGTGGCCTTCGATCGCGAGAACACCGACCTGTTCGGCTTCCAGCTCTTCGAGGTGGAGCGCCAGTCGTCGTTCTTCACCACTGGCGGACTGATCGCCGCCCACGCCGAGGGCCGCGACCGCGGCTCGATCTGGGACGCGATGCAGCGCCGCGAGGTCTACGGCACGTCCGGCCCGCGCATCCTGCTCTGGTTCGACCTGTTGAACCCGGCCGGCGCCGGATCGCGCGGGGCGACGCTGCCGATGGGCTCGTCCACCGAGCTCTCCGACGTCCCGATCTTCCAGGCGCGCGCGGTGGGATCCTTCGAGCAGAAGCCGGGCTGTCCGGACCACGCGAGCCAGGCGCTGGGCGAGGAGCGTCTCGAGACGGTGTGCAAGGGCGAGTGCTACCACCCCAGCGACCGGCGCCGCCTGATCACGCGCATCGAGGTGGTGCGCATCCGTCCCCAGGACCGGGCCGGCGAGGACCTGGCCTCGCTGATCGACGATCCCTGGCGCAGCTTCGCCTGCGATCCGGACCCGGCGGGCTGTGCGGTGACCTTCACCGATCCCGAGTTCGCCAGCGCCGGACGCGACGCCGTCTACTACGTGCGGGCGTACGAGCAGTCGGCGCCGGGGGTGAACGCCGACAACCTGCGCTGCACCTACGGTGCCGACGGCCGCTGCGTGGCGGTCGACCTGTGCGACGGAACGCGGGAGACGGAGGGCGACTGCCTGGGCGAGCACGAGCCCCGCGCCTGGTCGTCACCGATCTTCGTGGACCACGCGGGCGCCGGCCGGGGCTAGGAGCGCCGCTTCTTCAGCATGGCGATGATCGGCGACGGCTCCGCCGGGTGCCACTTCGTGTCCTGCGGGTCCTCGTGCCAGACGAAGGGCAGGTGCTCGACGTGGCCCGGCTCGCGAGCCGTCTCGAAGTCGTCGAGGGCGGCCAGCAGCACGGCGCGCTGCGTGTCGACGTCGCCCACGTCGCCGTAGGGGCGCCCGAACGGGTGCTCGATCGCCGCGACCCGCGGCATGCCGATCGCCCGCTGGAGCGGCCACAGCATGTTCAAGGTGACCGTCGGAACGCCCGCTTCCTCGATCACACGCGCGACCAGTCCCACGGACCGGCAGCAGTCGGGTCAGACCGGGGCGAGCAGCGCCAGGTCGACCTCTTCGCGTCGCATGCTCGCCGCGATCTCCGGCGCGCTCTGCTTCGCCTGGCTCGTCGCGTCGTTGCCCTGGTAGCCCATGGTCGAGTAGTGGGTCTCGGCCAGCGCGCCCAGGACGCCTTCGGCCACCAGCTCGCGGGCCCGGTCGAGGGGAAGGGCGACGTCGATGTCGCGCTTCACGTAGCTCGTGTCGACGTGCAGGTGGTTCGCCTCGACCGTGTCGCCGGTGGCGTCGGCGCGGATCGCCCGCCAGGACGGGTCGCCCCGGGTCGGGTTCCGGCGCTCGAACTCCATGTCGAAGGGCGGGTCGCCTTGCATCGACAGCCCCGACGTGGTGACCAGCGCCAGCTTCGACGCGGACAGGGGCTTCGTGACCGGCGTCCACGGAATCGGCGGGTGCTTCGGCGTGTCCGGGATTCCCGCGGACAGCACCTTCTGGAGGAAGCCGCCGGCGAAGCGCCAGGGGTCGACCTCGCGGGCGGGACTCGTCGGTTCGCTCATCGCTCCTCCCTCGGAAGGCAAGCCTACCCGCGGGCGTCCGGCTTCGCCCGGGCCCAGCCGCGGTCGTGGGGCGCCATGAACACCAGGTCGAGCTTCATGCTCCGGTGCAGCCAGACGCCGCCCTCGCGCACGTAGGTGTCGTGCTCGACGCCGGCCATCCACATGGCGCGTCCTTCGGCCGTGGTGCAGGGCGACAGGATGTCCCAGCTGCCGGAGGCCGTGTCGCCGTCCACCTCGATCTCCGGCTTCACGAAGAAGTGCCAGGCGAAGGAGAGGGTGGAGTGGGCCAGGCGCCGGGCGATGGCGGTGCGTCCCTCGCACACGCCCAGGCCCGGCCCGCCGTCCCAGACCGCGTCCTCGGTGAACAGTCCGGCCGCCTCGTGCGCCAGCGCCTCCACCTCGGCGGCGGGCTTCAGTCCGCCCCTGCGCTGGAAGCGGGCGTCGAGGAGCTGGGCGTAGCGCGCCTTCAGGCGGTGGAGGGCCTGCACGTCCTCGACCGCGCGCAGGCGCGTCTCGAGGTCGCGAATGCGCGCTTCCAGCTCGTCCCGGGCCATCGGACCTCCACGCTAGACTCGCGCCCACGATACAGCACGGAGCGCGGCGCGATGTACGACGAGTACGCGGGGGTGATGGCCCGCTTCTACGACGCGGCCTACGCGGCGCTGCCGACGCTGGGTCCGGACGTCGCGTTCTACCGGGAGCTGGCGCGCGAGAACCCGGGTCCGGTGCTCGAGCTGGGCTGCGGCACCGGCCGCGTGCTGGCGGAGATCGCGGCGGACGGCAGTCCGTGCACCGGCCTCGACGCGTCCGCCGCCATGCTCGAGCGCGCCCGCGCGCGCTGCGGACCCGGTGTCGAGCTGCGCGAGGGCGACATGCGCGCCTTCGCCCTGGACGGTCGCTACGCGCTGGTCTTCTCCGCCTTCCGCGCCTTCCAGCACCTGCTCACCGTCGAGGAGCAGCTCGCCTGCCTGCGCTGCGCCCGCGACCACCTGGCCCCGGGCGGGCTGCTCGCCTTCGACGTGTTCAGCCCGCGGCTCGCACGCATGGCGCTCGACGAGGAGCCCGAGGCCGAGGACCTGCGCTTCGAGCAGGACGGCGAGCAGGTGGTGCGATTCGCCTCGGCGGTGCGCGACCGGCCCAGCCAGACCTTCCGGGTGACGTTCCGCTACGAGCGTCGGGATCCGGCCAGCGGACGCGTGCTCGGCAGCGACCGGGCGACGTTCGGCATGCGCTGGCTGCACCGCTTCGAGCTGGAGCACCTGCTGGTGCGGGCCGGCTTCCACGACGTCGTCATCCACGGCGACTTCGACCGCTCCCCCGTCGGAGCCGACTCGCCCTCCTACGTCGTGATGGCCCGCGTCGGCGACCCCCCGGCCCCCTTGATTCGGGGACTGGAACGTGTTGCAATCCCTGCGCATTCACGCGCCAAGGAGACCCCCACGATGAAGGCCGCCATCCTCACGGAGCTGAACAAGGATCTGGAGATCCGCGACGACGTCGGCCTGACCGACCTGGGACCCGGCGAGGTCCACATCAAGGTCGTGTCGAGCGGCGTGTGCCACTCGGACGTCTCGGCGCAGAACGGCACGATCCCGTCGGGCACGCCCTGCGTGCTGGGCCACGAGGGCGCCGGCGTGGTGCTCGAGGTGGGCGACGGCGTGAACGACCTGGCCGCCGGCGACCACGTGATCGTCTCCTTCACGCCGGCCTGCCGCCTGTGCAAGAACTGCCTGCGCGGTCAGGCGAACCTGTGCGAGGCGATGATGCAGATGGCGACCACGCCCCACTTCGTCATCGACGGCAACCCGGTGATGGGCTTCACCGGCTGCGGGACCTTCGCCGAGGAGATGATCCTGCCCCAGTCGGCCACCATCAAGGTGGAGAACGACATCCCGCTGAACGTCGTGTCGCTGATCGGCTGCGGCGTGACCACCGGCGTGGGCGCCGCCATCAACACGGCCAACATCAAGCCCGGCAGCTCGGTGCTGGTGATCGGCTGCGGCGGTGTCGGCATCTCCGCCATCCAGGGCGCGCGCATCGCCGGCGCGGCCGAGATCGTGGCGGTCGACACCGTGCCCGGCAAGCTCGACATGGCCAAGAAGTTCGGCGCCACCCACGGCGTCACGCCCGACGACCTGGAGGGCGCGAAGCTGGAGGTCACCGGCGGCGAGGGCTTCGACTACGCCCTCGAGTGCGTGGGCCATCCGCAGACGATCCGCGCCACCTACGACGCGATCCGCCGCGGCGGCACCGCCGTGGTGGTGGGCGTCGGCCGCATGGACCAGAAGATCGAGTTCACCGCCTTCGAGCTGTTCTACGCCGAGAAGACGCTGAAGGGCTCGATGTACGGCAGCGCCAACGTGCGGGTCGACTTCGACCGCCTGCTGCGCCTGTGGAAGCAGGGCAAGCTCGACCTCGAGGGCATGATCAGCCGCCGCATCAAGATCGACGAGGTGAACGACGCCTTCCGCGCGATGCAGGCCGGCGAGGTCATCCGCTCGGTGATCGACTACCAGTAGGCGCTGCGAGGGCTCCCCTCCGGCGCGCCATGCCGAACATCCGCTGGCTGCTCGCACTCGTCACCCGCGTCCAGCGGTTCCTCTACCTGAAGACCGGCGGCGCCGTCGGCGCGTCGATCGGGGGCATGCAGATCCTGCTGCTCACCAGCGTCGGACGCCGCACCGGACACCAGCGCATCACGCCGCTGCTCTACGTGGAGGACGGCGAGCGGCTGGTGGTGGTGGCGTCGAACGCCGGCGACGATCGCCACCCGGCCTGGTGGTACAACCTGGAACAGACGCCCAACGCCCGCGTGCAGATCCGCCGCGAGCACCGCGAGGTGCTGGCCCGGCGCGCGACTCCCGAGGAGGCGGAGCGCCTGTGGCCGACGCTGGTCGCCGCCTACCGGCCCTACGAGGACTACCGGCGCCGCACCGGGCGGGAGATCCCGATCGTGCTGCTCGAGCCCGCGCCGCCGCCCGCATGAGCGCCTCGATCGGGCGGCTCGTCGACCTGGCCGAGCAGCTGGCCCGCGACGCGGAGGCTGCGCCGGACGCGCTGCGCCGCCGCGATCGCGCGCTGGGCCGCGCGCTGGGGGAGGGCGGCGAGCCGGGGAGCATCGCGGGCTGGCTGGAGCGGCTGCGCCCCGAGGACGGCGAGAGCCTGGGCGAGCAGGCCGACCGCGCCGGGCGGGTGCTGTCGGCGCTGCTCTTCGTCGCCGGCCTGGCGGTGGGAGGCAGCGCCGCGCTGGCCCTGTTCTGGTACGACGGAACGCACCCGGTGAACGTGGTGCGCGTGCTGGGCGTGTTCGTCGGGCTCCAGCTCCTGCTGGTCGTGGGGACCGTCGTCCTGTGCCTGCCGGAGGGCTGGCGTCGGCGCGTTCCCGGGCTCACCGCGTTGCAGGAGGCCCTCTCGCTGCTCTCGCCCGGCCGTTGGCAGGGGGCCCTGCGGCGCGTGCTGCCGGGCAGCCAGCGCCGCGCCGCCGAGCGCTTCGCGGGGCTGGCGCAGCGACACCACCGGCTGTACGGCGACGTGGAGAAGTGGTGGCTGCTCTCGGCGTCCCAGGGCTTCGGCGTGGCCTTCAACCTGGGCGCGCTGGGCGTGGCGCTGGCGCTGGTGACGTTCACCGACCTGGCCTTCGGCTGGTCGACCACGCTGGACGTGGGCGCCGCCGACTTCGGGGCGGTGACGCACGCGCTGTCGCGACCCTGGGCGGGCCTCTGGCCGGCCGCGGTTCCCGACGCGGCGCTGGTCGACGCCACCCGCTACTTCCGCGAGAGCGCTGGGCACGACCCGGCGGCCAGCGCTGCCTGGTGGCCGTTCCTGGTGGCCAGCATGGGCGTCTACGGACTGCTGCCGCGGGTCGCCTTCTGGGTGCTGGCGCGCGTGCAGCTGGCCTTCGCCGTGCGGCGCGGTCTGCGCGAGACGCCGGGGGTCGCGGCGCTGCGCGAGCGGCTCTCGAGCCACCTGGTGGAGACCGGGGCGCTGGAGGAGGAGGCGGGAACGGCGCCGGTCGAGGACGCGACGCAGCCCACGGCGCCGGCGCTCGAGGAGGGCCTGCGCTGCCGGGCGATCGTCTGGTCCGGCTTCCCGCTCGCCGATGCCGCCCAGGCCGGCGCCGCGCTGGGCGTCGACGTCGAGAGCCTGCACCGGGCCGGCGAGGCCGACCTGGCCCAGGACGCCGCCGCGATCCGCGCGCTGGCGGAGCCCGGCGGGGACGAGCCGGTGGTGGTCGTCGCGAAGGCCTGGGAGCCGCCGGTGCTCGAGCTGCTCGACTTCCTCGGCGACCTGCGCCGGGCGATCGGCGACGGCCGCGGCATCGTGCTGGTGCCGCTGGCGCTCTCCGACGCCGGACGTCCGGTCGCGCCGCCGGCGCGCGAGGGCGCGGTCTGGCGCCACGCGGTGGATCGCCTGGGCGACCCGTGGACGTCGGTGCACGCGCCCCGGACGGAGGGCCCGTGAGCCAGCCCGTGTTCGCCGTCGTCGGCCACCCGAACAAGGGCAAGTCGAGCATCGTCTCGACGCTGGCCCACGACGACTCGGTGAAGATCGCCTCCGAGCCCGGCACCACCCAGGTCTGCCGCCACTTCCCCATGCGCGTGGACGGCGTGGTGCAGTACGTGCTGGTCGACACGCCCGGCTTCCAGCGGGCGCGGCGCGCGCTGGCCTGGATGCGCGAGCGCGAGACCACCGCCGCCGAGCACCGGGCGGTGGTCGAGGCCTTCGTCTCGGCCCACCGAGGGGGCGACGCCTTTCCCGACGAGTGCGAGCTGCTGGCGCCCATCCTCGAGGGCGCCGGCATCCTCTACGTGGTCGACGGCTCGGTCCCCTACGGACCCGAGTACGAGGCGGAGATGGAGCTCCTGCGCTGGAACGGCGAGCCCAGCATGGCGCTGATCAACCCGATCGGGCAAAGCGACCACGTGGCCGAGTGGCGCGCCGCGCTCCAGCAGTACTTCAAGGTGGTGCGCGTCTTCGACGCGCTCGACGCGCCCTTCGACAAGCAGGTCGAGCTGCTGCGCGCCTTCGGACAGCTGCGCGAGGAGTGGCGCGATCCGCTGACGCGCGCCGCGGAGGTGCTGGTGGAGGAGCGCCGGCGGGTGCACGAGCGGGTCGCGCGCACCATCGCCGAGATGATCGCCGACATGCTCGCCTACAGTGCCACGCGCCGGCTGTCGGCCGACGCCGACCCGCGGCTGCACGAGGCGGGCCTCGAGCAGGCGTACACGGACGCGCTGCGCGAGCGCGAGCGCCGCGGCCGTCGCGAGGTGGAGCTGCACCACGGGCACCGCCGCATCGAGCGCCGCGAGGGCGAGGTCGAGCTGCTCGACCAGGACCTCTTCTCCACCGACCACTGGTTCTTCTGGGGGCTGAACCGGCGCCAGCTGGTGGCGACCGGCGCCGCCGGCGGCGCGCTGGTGGGCGGCGCCGTCGACGCCGGCGTGGGCGGTGCGTCGCTGCTGCTGGGCACCCTGCTGGGTGCGACGGTGGGCGGCGCCACGGCGCTGTTCGGCAGCGGACGCCTCACCCGCACGCGCGTGGCGAACCTGCCGCTGGGCGGCAAGCTCCTGCGCTGCGGTCCGACCCGCGACGTGAACTTCCCCTACGTGGTGCTGGGCCGCGCCCTCTACCACCATGCCCGGGTGGTCGGACGCACCCACGCGAACCGGGGCACGCTGGCGCTCGCGCCGGACGGTGAGGGCGAGGGCTGGCTCGACCGCATCGACCGCGAGCGGCGCAAGGGCGTCGAGCGCTGCTTCCGCCGCCTGCGCGACGGCGGCTCGCGGGCCGAGGCGACCGAAGAGCTGGCGGCGCTGCTGGCGCCGGTGCTGGAGCAGGCGGACGCGGTCCCGGGCGCCTGATCAGCCCACCACCCGGTTGCGGCCCTGGTGCTTGGCCTCGTAGAGGTTGCCGTCGACCACGTGGAAGAACTCGGCCACGCCGGTCATGTGCGGATCCATGGTCGCCACGCCGACCGAGACGGTGACCCGGATGCTGCGGCCGTCGGCGCTGAAGTCGTGGGTCTCGACCGTGCCGCGCACGCGCTCGGCCACGATGCGCGCGTCCTCGATCTCGGTCTCGGGCATCACGATGGCGAACTCCTCGCCGCCGTAGCGCGCGAAGCAGCACTCGCGCCGGATCTGCGATGCCACGCAGGCGGCCAGCTCGCGCAGCACGTGGTCGCCCACCGGGTGGCCGAAGTCGTCGTTGATCAGCTTGAAGTGGTCGACGTCGAAGAGCACCAGCGCCACCGACCGGCCGTAGCGGGCGGCCCGCGCCATCTCGGTCTCCAGGAACTCGGTGAGGTAGCGGCGGTTGTGGATCTGGGTGAGGCCGTCGATGATCGCGGTGCGGTACAGCTCCTCGTGGTACTGCACCTCGACGTTGCTGCCGTCGAGCACCTTGTAGATCACGCCGCCCAGGTTGAGCAGGTCGCCCGGCTCCAGCGGAATGGCGGCGCCCGGCGGCACCTGCTGGTCGTTGCGGTAGGTGCCGTTGGTCGAGTCCAGGTCGCTCACGACGAAGCCGCCGGAGGCGGTCCGCGTGATGCGGCAGTGGCGCCGCGACACGTCCTCCAGCGGGACCACCACGTCGTTGTCCTCGCCGCGACCGATCGAGGTCTCGTCGCCCAGGTCGTAGCGCTGGCCCAGGCCGGGTCCGTGGATCGTGACCAGGCAGGTGTGTCCGCCCCGGCTGTTCGCTCCGCGCCGGTCCTTGGAGACGACGGTGGTGCTGTCGCCGGCGTTGCTCATGACCCCTCCGCGGGGCTCGCCGGGCCGCGGGCGGCCGCCTGCTGGGCCTCGCCCTGGATCCAGCGGAAGGGCGGGTTGTCGAGCCACTGCTCGAAGACCTTGGGCGGCACCGGCTTGCCGAACAGGTAGCCCTGCATGCGGTTGCAGCCGTAGGATCCCAGCAGCAGCAGCTGCTCGAGGGTCTCGACGCCCTCGGCGATGCTGGTGAGGTTGAGACCGCTGGCGAGCTGCACGATCGTCTCGGTGATCGTGGCGTCCGCCGGGTCGGTGGTGAGCGCCCGAACGAAGGACTGGTCGATCTTCAGCACGTCGATGGGCAGCCGCTTCAGGTAGGCCATGGCCGAGTAGCCGGTGCCGAAGTCGTCGATGGCCAGGCGCACGCCCAGGTCCTTCAGCTTGCGCAGCGTGTTGACCGTGATTTCCACGTCGCGCAGCAGGCTGCTCTCGGTGATCTCGAGCTCCAGCGAGACCGGCGGCAGCCCGGTCTCCTCCAGCGCGTTGCGCACCACGTCGGCGAAGCCGGCCTCCAGGAACTGCTGGGAGGACACGTTCACCGACACGCGCAGGCCCCGGTGGCCCTCCTGGTTCCAGGTGGCGTTCTGCTGGCAGGCCTGGCGCAGGATCCAGTCGCCGATCGGCACGATCAGGCCCGTCTCCTCGGCGATCGGCAGGAAGTGGCTGGGCGACACCAGGCCCAGCTCCGGGTGCTGCCAGCGGATCAGCGCCTCGGCGCCCATGATGCGGCCGCGCGTCCGGTCGAACTGGGGCTGGTAGTAGACGAGCAGCTGCTCGTCCTCCAGGGCGGTGCGCAGCCGGTCCTCCAGAGCGACGCGGCGCTGGATGGCCGCGTTCATGTCCTCGGTGTAGAAGTCGAAGCGGTTCCCGCCGCGCTCCTTGGCGTGGTACATGGCGGTGTCGGCCCGCTTGATCAGGTCCTCGGGCTCCATGGCGTCGCGCGGGAAGGTGGCGATGCCGATGCTGCAGCGGATCGAGGTCGACTGGCGGCGGAACTCGATCGGGTCGGAGAGCGAGGCCAGCAGCTTGCGCGCCACCGTGGCCGCGTCGAGCTCGTTGGCCAGGTTGGTCAGCAGCACGGCGAACTCGTCGCCGCCCAGGCGGCCGGCGGTGTCGGTCTCGCGCAGGCAGGACGCGATGCGCCGGGCGATGCCGCGCAGCAGGCCGTCGCCCACCGCGTGGCCCAGCGTGTCGTTGATGCCCTTGAAGCCGTCCAGGTCGACGAACAGCACGGCCAGCTTGTGTCGTCCGCGCCGCGCCGCCGAGACCGCCTGGGAGAGCCGGTCGTGGAAGAGCGAGCGGTTGGCCAGGCCGGTCAGCTGGTCGTGGGTGGCCAGGTGGCGCGCCCGCTCCCGCGCCGTGTTCAGCTGGAGGATCATGCGGTGGCTCTCGAGCGCCGCGCCCAGCGTGGTGACCAGCAGCCGCGTGCTCGATTCGGAGCGGACCAGGTAGCCGCGCGCACCGTTCTGGAGCGCCTTCAGCGCCACCGACTCGTCGTCCAGGTCGCTGATCACCACGACGGGAACCAGCGGCGCGGCCATGCGGGCCTGGGTCAGCGAGGGCAGGCGGGGCAGCTCCTCCTGGCCCACGTGCAGCAGGATCACGTCCGGGTCCTGGGCCTTCGGCAGCGCCAGGGCGTCGGCGAGCCGGGCCGCGTGCACCACCTCGAAGGCCATGGCGCTCGACGTGGCCAGCCGCTCGCGCAGGTCGCGGGCGCCGGCTTCGTCGTCGCCCACCAGCAGCACGCGGACGCGGGTGGAGGAGGGCGGGGCGGCAGGTTCGGGCGCAGCGCCGGGCAAGGGTTTCCTTTCCTCCCGGCCGTAGAAGGCCCGGGGAGCTTCCCGGTCCATCGGCCGGGCCGACGGGCCGCTTGACGCGAAGCGGGCGCCCTCCGACCCCTCTCCCGCGCGCAGCTCGGGCCCGAACCGGCTGCTTTCCATGCGGATCCGGGGCGCGGTAGCATTCGCCCCGAACCGCCCGGAGGCACGGCGATGCGCGCGCACCACTCGCGAATCCTTCTCGGACTGATCGGAATGGTCCTGGCCGGCAGCTTCGCGCTGTCCGCCGCCGCCGGCGAGCGCGTCCAGGGCCGCGTCCACGACGGGGAGGGCGGTCCGATCGTCGGCGCCATGGTCACCTTCCAGCGCGGCGATCCGGCCCACCGGGTGACCGTCTTCAGCGACCACCGCGGGCGCTTCGCGACGCCGGAGCTCACCACGCCGGGCGAGGCCATCGTCCAGGTGCGGCGCATCGGCTGGAAGGACGTGCGTCGCACCGGCGTCGCCCTGGCCGACGGCCAGTGGATCGACCTGGCGCTCGAGCGCGAGACCGATCCGGCGCAGGTGGCCGCCCAGCTGCCGGCCAACGTCTGGTACGGGCTGGTGCTCGAGAAGCTCGACGACCCGGCGCAGCGCGAGGAGCTGGTGCGCCAGTGCACCTACTGCCACCAGCAGGGAAGCTGGGCGACGCGCAAGGTGCGCGACACCGAGGAGTGGAACAAGGTGCTGGCGCTGATGGGCCGTATGGGCGGGCTCGTCTCCCGCGACCTGCGCGAGCGCCTGCCCGATCTCTTCAACGAGGCCTACGCGCCCGAGAACGCGGTGGCGGCGCTGACCGCCGGGATCGGCAGCGAGGGCTTCGCGCCGCCCCCGCCGGCGCAGGTGCGCGCCGCGGTGATCGACGAGTGGGACCTGGGCAGCCGGGCGTCGATGCAGCACGACATGGTCGTGCACCCGGACGGGCGCATCTACTCGGTGGACATGGCGCAGGACGCGCTCTACCGACTCGACCCGAACGAGCCCGACGGCGCCCGCGAGAGCTGGACGATCCCGGCCGGCGAGCTGCCGATCGGCGGCGTGTTCGTCTCCGCCGGTCCGCCGGACGTGCCGACCAGCAACGCCCGCGTCGGACCCCACTCGCTCCAGGTCGCGCCCGACGGCGCGGTCTGGATCACGCTGGCGCTGGGCAACCAGCTGGCGCGCTTCGATCCGGAGACCGAGACCTTCACGACCCACGAGATGGAGAGCGGCTACTACCCGCACACTTTGCGCTTCGACGCGCGCGGCCGCATCTGGTACTCGATCGCCGCGTCGAACCACCTGGGCATGTACGACCCGGCCAAGGGCGAGGGCATGCAGCTGCGGCTGCCCTCGCGGACGCTGGGCCAGGCGGTGGCCATGCGCATGATGCCCTTCCTGATGTGGCTCGGACGCCACGTCGACCTGCGCGGCGCGGCGGCCGACGGCGACGGCTTCACGCCGCCCATCCCCTACGGCGTCGACGTCGGGCCGGACGGCACGGTCTGGTTCAGCCAGCTGATCGAGCACCGCATCGGCCGCGTCGATCCGGACACCTACGAGATCGAGATGATCGACACGCCCTTCAAGGGGCCGCGGCGCATGCGCTTCGACTCGAAGGGCCGGCTCTGGATCCCGGGCTTCTCGTCGGGCCTGGTCTCGCGCTTCGACCCGGAGACGCGGGAGTTCGTCTCCTTCGAGATTCCCATCGAGCCGCGCGGCTCGGAAACGCCCTACGCCCTGCACGTGAACCGCAGGAACGACGAGGTCTGGATCTGCGGCACCAACAGCGACTCGCTGATCCGCTTCGAGCCCGGAACTTCACGCTTCACCGTGTACCCCCTGCCCACCCGCGTCACCTACACCCGGGAGATCGACTTCGACGCGGAGGGACGGGTCTGGACCTCCAACTCGAACGCGCCGTCCTGGCAGATCGAGGGCGGCATGCCGCGGGTGCTGCGGCTCGATCCGGGCGGGGCGCTGGAGGTGGCCGCCGGGCGCTAGGAGACCCGGGAGTCAAGGCCCGCCGCCGACCCGCCGATGGGCCGGGCGGGAGGCGACACGTTGGCCGGCTGGCTGCGGATCGAAGGCGACGGGGTGACCGTCCTGGACGACGAGACACGGGAGCGTCTGGCCGGGCGGGAGCTGTGCGTGCTGGTGGCGCCCGGCGACCTGGTGGTGGGCATCGAGGCCGACGGCGGCGCCGAGCCCGCCGCGAGCCTGATGCTGGCCGGCGACCTGGCCCACGTGGCCTTCCCCGAGGTGGTGAGCCTGATCGCCCACGCCCGCGCCACCGGCGTGCTGCGCGTGTCCGGCGCCTCGGGCACGCGGCGCGTGATCTTCGGCGACGGCGAGGTGCGCGGAGCCGCGTCGGAGCGGGTCGGCGAGCGCCTGAACGAGATCATCGTGCGCATGGGCCTGATGAAGGCCGAGGAGATGGAGCAGCTGTGCAGCGAGAACGCGGAGGGCCACCGCCACCGGGTGGGGCGCCTGGCCGTCGAGCGCAAGCTGATCTCCGAGCGCGACCTGTGGAACGCCATCCAGGAGCACGTCATCACCATCTTCCAGGCGATCCTGCTGGAGTCGCGGGGCAGCTTCCTGCTGGCCGACGAGACGGTGGTCGACGCGCCGACGGTTCCCGGCCTGTCGGCCGAGGGCCTGCTGATGGAGGGCGTGCGGCGGCTGGACGAGCTGCGCGTGGCGGGCCCCGGCGTCGGCCGGCGCGGTCCGGACCGGGTGATGGCCGCCTTCGCCGGCGCCTTCCGCGACATCTTCGCCACCGCCCACGAGGCCGGCGCCGGCGACGCCCTGCAGGGGGCGGCGCGCAGCGTGTTCGAGGACGATCCGTCCCACGCCGACGTGTTCGCCGGACTGAGCTTCGGTCAGAGCGGCGACCTGCCCGAGGGCGAGATCGTGGCCCGGGCCGCAAGGGCCGCCGAGCGCGAGGGGCGCGAGCCGGAGGAGTTCCTCTCGGACGTGCTCTCGACGGTGATGCTCTTCCTGCTGTTCGTGGCCGGCGAGCACCTGGAGCCGGGCGTGCACCAGGCCCTGCACTCCCGGGTGAAGTCGATCGTCTCGCGGGGCTGAGCAAGCCGCTCCAGGCGGTGGATTCACCGCCAGCTCTGCGACCGACACGGGCGCTCGCGCCAGGTTTCCCCGCGCGCCGACCCGTCCGCGCCCCAGGCCCGCAACGGCGCACCGATACGCATTGCAACCGCTCTCGTCGAGGCCACCGCAGCGTGAGCCTCCGAGCGGAACGGCTAACCGGCCGGCCCCGAGATAGCGCCCACCCGCCGCAAGCGGACCCGAGGGTGACCCTCGGGTCCCGCAGGCGAGCGAAGTCAGAACCGGACCCGCACCGTGACCGCGCCCGTGTGCTCCATGCGGTCCTCGTCGATCCGCAGGTCGTAGCCGGCGGTGGCGCGCACCGAGCGGCCCAGCGACATGGCCCAGCCCACGCCCACCAGGGCGCTGTCCCGCGGCGCCTCGGCGCCGACGACCGTGAACGGCGCGCCGTCCAGGTGGGCGTCCACCCGGCGCTCGTCGTCCCCGAACTCGTGCAGCCAGTAGGCGCGGATCTCGGGCGCCAGCACCGAGTCCTCGTCCACGCCGAACAGCCCGTGGATGCGTCCGCCCAGCTGGAGCAGCGTGCTGTCCAGGTCCTCCGAGTCGACGCGCAGGCCCAGGCCCCCGGCGCCGCTCTCGGTGAAGCTCTCGCGGGACAGGTGGTTCCACTCGAGGCCCACCTGCGGCTCGATGCCGAAGCTCTCGGTCTCGAAGGCGTTGACCGCCACCTCGCCCCGCACGCCGTAGTCGTTGGCGTCGAAGTCGCCGCGTGCCTTGCGGTAGAGGGTTCCGACCGCGATGTCGCGCGACGTCTCGCTCTGGGTCCACGCGTAGCGGCCCGACAGTCCGGCGTACACGCGCCGGTTCGCCCAGGCGGCGTAGAGCATGCCCTGGGCGGTGTCGGCGTCGCCGTCGCTGTCCCGGTCGTCGACGTCCAGGTCGGTGCGCGCGTAGCCCGCCGCGCCGCCCACCAGCACCTGGTCGCCCAGGCGGAAGTCGACGCCCAGGTTCGACCCGTAGAGCGTGTAGTCCAGGTCGGCGCTGTTGCCGTCGCCGTCGAGCTCGCCCAGGATGCCCCAGCCGTCGAACCAGACGCCCACGCCGCGCTCGCCCAGGCGCGGCGGGGCCGCCACGTCGGACGCGGACAGGCTGCCCGTGGGCGCGCTCGAGCGGCGCGGCGTGGCCGGCTTCGGGTGGGCCGGCCAGGCCTCCTCGCTGGCGAACAGCAGCGAGCGCATGCGCCGCTGCACCACGCGCTGGGTGCGCTCGCCGAGCACCGCGCGGCTGGTGGTGAAGGCGGCCAGCGCCTCGCCGGAGAGCGCGTCCAGCGCGGGAGCGGCCTCGGAGACGGTCAGCGTGTTCAGGTTGTCGAACAGCTCCTGGACGTCCGGGTCGCTGCTGCCGGTCAGGGTGGAGAGCGCCGTGCCGACCGCCCGCTGGTTCTCGGTCTGGCCCACGTTGGCCAGGTTGGCCCCGTTCTCGACGAGCATGACCCGCACGATGCCGCCGCCCGGGTAGCTGACCGTGCGATCCAGGAAGGCGAAGTCCTCGCCCAGGTCGAAGCTGCCGGTGACGCTGCCCGCGTCCACCACGTCGACGGTGGTGGCCACCGAGTAGTCGCCCGGCGCCGGGCGGATCTCGAGGGTCGCGTCCGGGTCGATGTCGACGTTGCCGGTCACCGCCAGCTGGTCGCCGACGTCCGACGGCCCCACGTCGACCACCAGCTGGGATCCGGCGCCGAAGCCAGCGGTGCCGGTGATCTGGAAGGTGTCCTGGGTGGCGCCGCCCGGCGAGAGCGTCCCGTCCACCGTGACCGGCGCCGAGACCGTGCCGTTGCCCGCGAGGGTGCCGCCGCTCTCGACGGTGGTGGCGCCAACGACCTCTCCCGCGCCGTCGAGCTCGAGGGTGCCTCCGCTGACGGTGGTCGTGCCCGTGTAGGGCTGGAGGGCCGAGAAGGTGAGGGTGCCGCTGCCGGTCTTGGTGAGGTCGCCGGCGCCCGAGATGGTGCCGGTGAAGGCGCCGTCCGCGCCCTGGTCGAAGGAGAGCGTGGCGCCGGCGGCCACCTGGGTGCCGCCGGTGGCCGGCAGGCTGCCGGTGTCGACGATCAGCGTGCCCGCGTCGACGCTGGTGCCGCCCTCGTAGCTGTTGGCGCCGCCCAGCCGGACGGCGCCGGTGCCCTGCTTCACCAGCGCTCCCATGCCGCTGATGGCGCCCCCCAGGCTGCCGTCGGCGTCCTGGTCGACCACCAGCGTGGTGCCGGCGGCCAGGTCGACGTTGCCCGGAATCGACGCGCTGCTGCCGGTGAGCGTGCCGGCGTCGACCGTCGTGCCGCCCTCGTAGCTGTTGTCGCCGCCGAGGGTCAGGTTGCCGGCGCCCTCCTTCGTGACCGAGCCGGTGCCCGAGATGTTCCCGGCGAAGGTGCCGTCGACGGCCTGGTCGAAGACCAGGGTCGCGTCGTTGGTGATGTCGCCCTGGAGGCTGGTGGTGTTGCCGGTGAGCGTGCCGTCGCTCACCGTCGTGCCGCCCGAGTAGGTGTTGGCGCCGCTCAGGGTCAGGTTGCCGTTGCCCTCCTTCTCGAGGGAGCCGGTGCCCGAGATCACGCCGGCGTAGGTGCCGGAGTTGGCCTGGTCGAAGACCAGCGCGGCGTCGTTCACGATGTCGGTGGGCAGGCTGTCGGTGTCGCCGATCAGCGTGCCGTCGTTCAGCGCGACGGTCCCGGTGAAGGTGTTGTTGCCCGAGAGCGTGAGGGCCGCGTCGCCCTCCTTGACCAGCGAGTCGCTGGTGGCGGCGCCGGCGTCGCCGATGTCGGCGGCGACCTCGAAGTCCTGGTTCGCGGTGAAGGTGACCGTGTCGTCGTTGCCCAGCTCGACGTCGCCCGACTCCGCGTTCACGTCGATCCAGTCGACGTTGCTGCCGTTCGTGTCGAGGATGGTGTTGCCGTCGCCGTCGATCAGCAGTCCGGGCGCGCCGGTGGCGTCGAGCTCGACGTCGCCGGCCAGCGTCGGCAGGTCGCTGCCGAGGGTGATCGTGCTGTCCGCCGGCAGCGTGAAAACGATGCTGTCGCTCGGGGCGGGCGACGCGTTGGCGTCGAGGATGGCCTGGCGCAGCGATCCGTCACCGGCGTCGTCGGTGTTGTCGACCGTGAAGATCGCGGCGCGGGATACGGCGGGCGCCGCGAGCCCGACCAGTGCGAGCGCCACGGCGAAGGCGGCAGGGGCCGGCGGGCCGGCCCGGTACCGCGAAGCCCCCATGGCTACGCCATGTTCGGGGGGTAGGGAAGCAGGGCCAGGTGCCGCGCGCGCTTGATGGCGAGCGCCACCTCGCGCTGCTGCTTGGCCGTGTTGCCGGTGATGCGGCGCGGGAGGATCTTGCCCGTCTCGGACAGGAAGCTGCGCAGCAGCTTGGGATCCTTGTAGTCGACGACCAGCGCCTTGTCGGTGGTGAGGCGGGAGACCTTCTTCCGCGCGAAGCCGCGCTTGCGCATCTTGCGATCGCGCTTGCGGGCCTTGGCGCGCAGGCGTGCCTTGACCGAGTAGCCGCCGCCGCCCTCGCGGTCGCGATCGCGGTAGCCGCCGCCGCCCCCGTCACGATCGCGGTAGCCGCCACCGTCGCGGTCTCCTCGAGGCTCTCGATTCTCCCACTCTGCCATCGGACGCGAATCTCCTTCGGGGCGGGCCGGGGCCCGCGGAGGCCGGAGGATAGGACAAAGGCCGGGGCCCTGCCGCCTCCCCCCGGCGTCCGCAGCCGGAGCCCGATCTGCCCGGGATTCCAGGGGTTTTGCTGCTAGATTGGGCGCCATGGCAGGGCCGATCGTGACCCGCTTCGCGCCGTCGCCGACGGGCCACCTGCACGTCGGCGGGGCGCGTACGGCGCTCTACAACTGGGCGCTGGCCGGGCGTGGCGGCCGCTACCTGCTGCGCATCGAGGACACCGACCGGGCCCGCTCCTCGGCGGAGGCGGCCGCCGGCATCCTGGAGGACCTGGCCTGGCTGGGCATCGACTGGGCCGAGGGTCCGGTGTTCGACGGCCGCGGGGGCGATCCCCACGCCATCGGTCCCTTCTTCCAGGCGCAGCGCCTGGCGCGCTACACCGCGGCGGTCGAGACCCTGATCGATCGCGACCTGGCGTACCCGGCCTTCGAGACGGTGGAGGAGATCGACGCGCTGCGCCGGCAGGCCCAGGCCGACAAGGGTGCGTTCCGCTACCGCCGGTCGCCCGGCTTCGATCGCGACGCGGCGCTGGCCCGGCGCGCCCGCGGCGACGAGCACGTGGTGCGCTTCCGCATGCCGGAGGAGGCGGTCGCCGTCTCCGACGCGGTGCTCGGCGACGTCGAGTTCGGCGAGGAGCACCTGGACGACTTCGTGATCCTGAAGCGCGACGGCTTCCCGACCTACCACCTCTCGGTGGTGGTCGACGACGAGGCCATGGGCGTCACCCACGTGCTGCGCGGCCAGGAGCACCTGAACAACACGCCGCGCCACGTCGCGCTCCAGCGCGCCCTCGGCTACGCCGAGCCGGTCTACGTCCACCTGCCGATCATCTTCAACCTGGACGGCTCGAAGATGTCGAAGCGCGACAAGGACAGGACCGTGCGCGCGGCGATCCGCGAGCGGCTCGCGCAGGTGCCCGACGAGCAGGCCCACTTCGAGGCGATCGTGCCCGCCGACCAGCTGGCCCGCTGGCGCAAGGACAAGCGCGCCCAGCTCGATCCAGAGCGCATCTCGGCGCTGGCTCACCGGCTGGGGGTGGCGCTGCCCCACATCGAGGTCGAGGACTTCCGCGCCGCCGGCTACCTGCCCGAGGTGCTCTGCAACTACCTGGCGCTGCTCGGCTGGAGCCCCGGCGAGAAGGACGCCGACGGCAAGGACCTGGAGCGCTTCGACCGTGCGTACCTGGCCGAGCGCTTCGGCGTGGAGCGCATCGGCCGCGGCAACGCGAAGTTCGATCCGGAGAAGCTCACCGCGTTCAACCAGGACACGATCGCCGGGATGGACGACGAGACCTTCTTCGACCACTGGAAGGAGTGGGGCGAGCGCTACGCCGCGGACCTGTTCGCCACCCGCGACGAGGCCTGGCTGCGCCGCTACGCGGCCATGGTCCGCACGCGCTGCCGCACGCTGCTCGACGCGGCCTCCGAGGCCGGTCCGGGCGGCTTCGCCCTGGTGCCCGACGACGCCGTCCTCTTCGACCCGAAGGCGGTGGCGAAGCACCTGGCCAAGGGCGATCCCAGCGGGCACGCGCTGCTCGGCGAGGTCCGCGCCGAGCTCGCCGCCCTCGGCGCGTTCGAGCCCGCCGCCATCGAGGACGTCGCCAAGGCGCTCGCCGAGGGCCGCGGCGTGGGGCTCGGCAAGGTGGCCCAGCCGCTGCGGGTCGCCGTCACCGGCGCCGCCGCCAGCCCGCCGCTCGGCGAGACGCTGGCCATCCTGGGCCGCGAAGCGGTGCTCGCCCGCATCGATCGCTGCCTGGCCGAGTGCGGCTAGCGCACGCCGCACCGCCCGTCAGACGATCACGCCCTTCTCGCGCAGCGCTGCGATGGCCGCCGCGTCGCGCCCCAGCTCGGCCAGCACCTCGTCGGTGTGCTGGCCGGCGTCCGGCGACATGGCCCGCGGCTCCCAGGGCGTGCCGCCGAAGTCGACCGGCGTCGACGGCAGCTTCGTGGTGGTGGGGCCGTCCGGCACGTCGACGAAGCCGCCGCCGGCGTGCACCTGCGGGTCGGCCATCACCTCCTCGGTGGTCTGCACCGGCGCCCACCACAGGTCGGGCTCGGCGTCGAAGATGGCGCCCCACTCGTCGCGGGTCTTCGTGGCGAAGATGGCGTCCAGGTCGGCGATCAGCGAGGCGGCGTTGGCCGCGCGCTCGAGCGGCGTGGCGAAGCGCGGGTCGTCGATCCACTCCGGGTGCCCCACGGCCCGGCACAGGGGCGGCCAGTGGCGCTGGCCGTCGAGCCCCACGATCCAGAACCAGCGGCCGTCCTCGTCCTGGTAGCAGTTGATGGCCGGGTTCCCCATCGTCTTGCGGTCGGCGACCGCGATCGGCACGCCCAGGCGCACCGCGATGGAGAGGTCGAAGGACAGGGTGTAGAGGCCGGTGCGCAGCAGCGACGTGCTCACCAGCTGGCCCTTGCCCGACTTCTCGCGGGCGAACAGGGCGGCCGAGATGCCGCCGGCCAGGGTCATGCCCGCGTTGTGGTCGCCCATGCCGCCGCGCTGGAAGGGCGGGTGGTGGCCGGCGGAGGTGAGCGACGCGGCGATGCCGCTGCGCGCCCAGAAGCCGGAGATGTCGTAGGCGGCGCGGTCCGCGTCGGGGCCGGAGAGCCCGTAGCCGGTGATGGCGCCGTAGACGAGCCGCGGGTACTTCGCCAGCAGCGCGGCGTGGTCGAAGCCCATGCGGGCCAGGGCCGCCTGACGCATGTTGGTGACGAAGACGTCGGCCCCGGCCAGCAGCTCGTGGGCGATGGCGCTGCCCTCCGGCTGCTGGAGGTCGAGGACGATGCTGCGCTTGCTGCGGTTGTCGTTCTCGAAGATCGGGTTGAAGGGCAGGTCGCCGAACATCGACTGGAAGCTGCGCGAGGGGTCGCCCATGCCCGGCGGCTCGATCTTCACCACGTCGGCGCCCCAGTCGGCGAGCACGCCGCCCGCGGCCGGTCCGGCCACCCAGACGCCCATCTCCACCACGCGGATCCCGTCCATCGGCCCTGCCATCGCTGCCTCCCGGTTTGCGGCGGCCCTCTACACTAGTGGAGGCGGCGTGCCGCCGTCACGCGAGGACCCCCCATCTCCAGCAAGCCTCCCAACGAGACGGCGCTCGCGGGCTTCGGCGAGGCGTCCCGCGACTGGTTCCGCCGGAGCTTCGGCGCGCCCACCCCGGTCCAGGCGCGGGGCTGGCCGCTGATCACCTCGGGCGCCCACGCGCTGCTCGTCGCGCCGACGGGCAGCGGCAAGACGCTGGCCGCCTTCTTCAGCTGCATCGACCGTCTCTCGCGCCTGCCCGGGGACGCCCCGCCGGGCGTGCGCGTCGTCTACGTCTCGCCGCTCAAGGCCCTGGTCTACGACATCGAGCGCAACCTGCGCGCGCCGCTCCTGGGCATCCAGCAGGCGGCCCGGGAGCGGGGCGAGGAGCCGCGGCTGCCGCGGGTGGCGGTGCGCACCGGCGACACCTCGTCGAGCGAACGCCGGCGCCAGTCGCGGGATCCGGCCGAGATCCTGGTGACGACCCCCGAGTCGCTCTACCTGATCCTGGGCTCGCAGCAGCGCGAGACGCTGCGGACCGTGGAGACGGTGATCGTCGACGAGATCCACGCCCTCGCTCCCAGCAAGCGCGGCGCGCACCTGGCGCTGTCGCTCGAGCGGCTGGCGGCCCTCGCCGAGCGCGATCCGCAGCGCATCGGCCTGTCGGCCACGGCGCGGCCGGTCGACGAGGTGGCGCGCTTCCTGGGCGGCGACCGCCCGGTCGAGACGGTGGACGCGAGCACGGCGCCGAACCTGTCGCTCGAGGTGCGCGTGCCGGTGGCGGACATGACGAGCCCCGGCGACGCCGGGCTCTGGCCGGTGCTGGTTCCGCGCCTGCTCGACGAGATCCGCGCCCACCGCAGCACCATCGTGTTCGTGAACAGCCGCGGCCTGTGCGAGCGGCTGGCCCAGCAGCTGAACGAGCTGGCCGAGGAGGACCTGGTGCGCGCGCACCACGGCAGCGTGGCCCACGCCGAGCGCACCGAGATCGAGGACGCGCTCAAGCGGGGCGCGCTGCGCGGCATCGTGGCCACCAGCTCGCTCGAGCTGGGCATCGACATGGACGCGGTCGACCTGGTGCTGCTGGTCGAGTCGCCGGGCGCGGTGTCGCGCGGCCTCCAACGGGTGGGGCGCGCGGGCCACCAGGTGGGCGAGGCCTCCCGCGGGCTCGTCTACCCGAAGCACCGCGGCGACCTGCTGGAGGCGGCGGTGGTGGCCGACGGCATGCGCCGCGGCGAGGTCGAGCCGCTGCGGCTGCCCCACAACCCGCTGGACGTGCTGGCCCAGCAGATCGCGGCGCTCACCACCGCCGGACCCGTCGCGCTGGCGGAGGTCGAGGCGCTGGTGCGCCGGGCGGCCAGCTTCCGCGACCTCTCGCGCGAGATGCTCGTCGGCGTGCTCGACATGCTGGCGGGCCGCTACCCGTCCACCGACTTCGCCGAGCTGCGGCCGCGCATCCTGTGGGACCGGGAGACCGACCGGCTCGAGGCGCGCAAGGGCACGAAGCAGCTCTCGCTCGTCTCCGGCGGGACCATCCCGGACCGGGGCCTCTACCGCGTCCACCTGGGCGCCGACGGCCCGCGCATCGGTGAGCTCGACGAGGAGATGGTCCACGAGACGCGCGCCGGCGAGGCGATCACGCTGGGCGCCAGCACCTGGCGCGTCGAGGAGATCACCCGCGACCGGGTGATCGTGTCGCCGGCTCCCGGCGAAGCGGGCAAGCTGCCGTTCTGGCGCGGCGACGGTCCGGGGCGCCCCGTCGAGCTGGGTCGTGCGCTGGGCGCCTTCGTGCGCGAGCTGGCCGGGCGCTGCGGATCCGACCCGCACGCCGGACGCGCCGGGGGCGAGCGCTGGCTGCGCGAGCGCTACGGCCTCGACGAGCTGGCGGCGCGCAACCTGCTCGACCACGTGATGGAGCAGCACGACGTCACCGGCTGCCTGCCGACGGACCGCGCCATCACCGTCGAGCGCTTCCGCGACGAGCTGGGCGACTGGCGCGTCTGCATCCTTTCGCCCTTCGGCGCCCGGCTGCACGCGCCCTGGGCGCTGGCCATCGAGGCGCGCCTGGGCGGCGACGCCGGCTACGAGGTGCAGACCCTGTGGAGCGACGACGGCATCGTGCTGCGCTTCGCCGACGCCGACGCGCTGCCCGACCTGGACGTGCTGCTGCCGGATCCGGACGAGGTGGAGGACCGGGTGGTGGCGCAGCTGGCGTCGTCGGCGCTGTTCGCCGGCCAGTTCCGCGAGAACGCGGCGCGGGCGCTGCTGCTGCCGCGCCGGCGTCCGGGCCAGCGCACGCCGCTGTTCGCCCAGCGCCTGCGCGCCCAGAACCTGCTGGCCGTGGCCCGCGAGTTCCCCTCCTTCCCGATCCTGCTGGAGACCTACCGCAGCTGCCTGCAGGACGTCTTCGACGTGCCGGGGCTGGTCGCGCTGCTGCGCGAGGTACGCGCGCGGCGCGTGGCCGTCGACGAGGTCGAGACGCGCCAGGCCTCGCCCTTCGCGCGCTCGCTGGTCTTCGCCTACACGGCCACCTATCTCTACCAGGGCGACACGCCGGTGGCGGAGCGGCGCGCCCAGGCGCTCACCCTGGACCGACCCATGCTGCGCGACCTGCTGGGCCAGGAGGAGCTGCGCGAGCTGCTGGACGCCGAGGTCGTGGACGCGACCGAGGCGGAGCTCCAGGCGCTGACCGAGGAGCGGCGGGCGCGCCACCCGGACGCGGTCCACGACCTGCTGCGCCGCCTGGGCGACCTGTCCCCCGACGAGCTGCGGGCGCGCTGCGACGGAGACCCGGGCGAGTGGCTGGCGTCGCTCGAGGCCACGGGGCGAGTGCTGCACCTGGAGGTGGGCGGCGAGACGCGCCGGGTCGCCGCCGAGGACGCGGCCCTCTATCGGGACGCCTTCGGCATCGAGCTGCCCGAGGGCCTGCCGGCCGCCTTCCTCGAGCCGGTGGAGCGGCCGCTGGCGCAGGTCGTGGCGCGCTTCGCGCGCCAGCGCGGTCCCTTCGAGACGCGCGACCTGGCGCGGCGCTACGCGCTGCCGCCCGGCCAGATCGAGCCGGTGCTCGAGCAGCAGGTGGCCCGCGACCGGCTGCTCTCCGGCGAGTTCCACCCGCGCGGCAGCGGGCGCGAGTGGTGCGACCCGGAGGTGCTGCGGCGCCTGCGCCGGCGCACGCTGGCCCGGCTGCGCGGTCAGGTGGCGCCGGTCGACGGACGCAGCCTGACCCGCTTCCTGCTGGACTGGCACCAGGTGGGGAGCCCCGCGGCGACCGAGGCCCGCCTGCGCAGCGCCCTCGAGCAGCTCGAGGGCGTGCCGCTCTCCTTCGCCGAGCTGGAGCGGCTGATCCTGCCGGCGCGGGTCGACGCCTTCGATCCGCGCATGCTCGACGAGCTGGGCGCGCTGGGCCAGTGGGTGTGGATCGGCTGCGGGGCGCTCGGCGAACGCGACGGACGCATCGCCCTCTACCGGCGCGAGCGGGCCGCGCTGCTGGCCGAGCCGCCGCCCGACGCCGGCGACCTCTCTCCGCTCCAGTCGGCGGTGCTCGATCACCTGGAGCAGCGCGGTGCCTCCTTCTTCGGCGACCTGGTGCGCGCGGCCGGCGACGCGCCCCAGCGCGAGCTGCTCGACGCGCTCTGGGACCTGGTGTGGCGCGGGCACCTGACCAACGACACCTTCGCGCCGCTGCGCGCCCTGTCGGCGCGCAGCCAGCTGCGCGAGCGCCGCGGCCGCCGCCCCCAGACGCTGCACGCCGGGGTGGGCCGCTGGTCGTCGGTGGCGAAGCTGCTGGCCGGCGACGCCCCGCCCACGCGGCGCGCCCACGCCCGCGCCGTCATGCTGCTCGAGCGCTACGGCGTGGTCAGCCGCGACGTGCTGGCGAACGAGGCGCTGCCCGGCGGCTTCAGCGCGGTCTACGCGGTGGACCGGCAGATGGAGGAGTCGGGCAAGCTGCGCCGCGGTCACTTCGTCGACGCGCTGTCCGGCGCCCAGTTCGCGTTCGCCGGCGTGGTGGACCAGCTGCGGGCGGCGCGCAGCGACGACGCGGCGGGCGCCGGCCGGGTGCTGGCCGCCACCGATCCGGCCAGCCCCTTCGGCGTGCTGCTGCCCTGGCCCGAGGCGCGGGGCGGATCGATGGCGCTGCGCCGGGCGGCGGGGGCCAGCGTCGTCGTGGTGGACGGCGAGCTGGTGCTCTACCTGGATCGGGGCGGTCGGGTGGCCAGCTTCCCGACGTCGGACGCGGCGGGCGACGAGGACGCGGTGCGTCGCGCGGCGGCGGCGCTCCCGCGGCTGTTCGCCCACCGGCGGCGCCGCATGCTGCGCATCGAGGAGATCGACGGCGTGCCCGCGACCCGCTCCGCCTGGGCCGGCGCCTTCGGCGCGGCCGGCTTCCGCGCCGACTACAAGGGGCTGGTGCTGGAGCGCAGCGAAGCGCTGGCGCGGAGCCGCGGCTAGAGGGCATATACTCGGCCGCATGCGACGACTCCTCCTCGTGTGTCTCCTCTTCGTGGCGGGATGTGGGCCGGCGGAGCCCCCGCCCACGGCCGATCCGGTCAGCCTGCGCACGCCGCCGGCGGGTCCGGTCGTCGGGAGCGCCGGACTGCACGGCGGCCACGCCTGGAGGGGCATTCCCTACGCCGCGCCGCCCAGCGGCGACCTGCGCTGGCGCGCGCCGCGCGCGGCCGAGCCCTGGACCGGCACCCGCGAGGCGCTGGCCTTCGGTCCGCGCTGTCCCCAGTTCGCCAGCGACCTCGAGGGCTCGGGCGATCCGGGGACGCGCATCGGCGAGGAGGACTGCCTGCACCTGAACGTGTACGCGCCGGCCTTCGCGCCCGACGCGGTGCCCGCCGGCGACGCGCGCCTGCCGGTCATGCTGTGGATCCACGGCGGCGGCAACACCATCGGGGCCAGCAGCTTCTACGACGGCAGCCACCTGGCGTCGGCCCGCGACCTGGTGGTGGTGACGGTGAACTACCGGCTGGGTCCGCTCGGCTGGTTCCGCCACGCGTCGCTGCGGGGCGACGGCACGACGCCCGAGGACCGCTCGGGCAACTTCGGCACACTCGACCTGGTCCGCGCGCTCCAGTGGGTGCAGGAGAACGTGGCGGCCTTCGGGGGCGACCCGGGCAACGTGACCGTCTTCGGCGAGTCGGCGGGCGCCCGCACCACCTTCAGCATGGTGGTGTCGCCGCAGGCGAAGGGACTCTTCCACCGGGCCATCGTCCAGAGCGGCGGTGTCGGCCTGACGACGCCCGCCGAGGCCGAGAACACGACCGACGCCGCCGAGCCGGGTGCGGAGCGCAGCTCCGGCGAGGTGCTGCTGCGCTGGGCGGAGAGCGAAGGCGCGGCCGATCGCGCCGCGGCGAAGGCGAAGCTCGCCGCCATGGACGACGCGGAGATCGCCGCGACGCTGCGCGGCCTGTCGCTCGACGCGCTGTTCGCCCTGTACGCCCGGGACGCGGGACCGGCCGGAATGGTCCGCATTCCGCAGCTCTTCCGCGAGCCGGTCGTGCTGCCGCTCGACGAGTACGAGGCCTTCGCCTCGGGCCGCTACAACCGCGTCCCGATCATCACCGGCAGCAACCGCGACGAGAACAAGCTCTTCCTGGCCGGCGATCCGGAGCTGGTCGACACCTGGTTCGGCTTCCTCCCCCGGCTGCGCGACGCCGAGCGCTACGAGCGCATCGCCGACTACATGAGCCGCGGCTGGAAGGCCGAGGCGGTGGACGGCGTGGCGCCGCTGCTGGTGGCGCACCAGGGCGCGTCGGTGTTCGCCTACCGCTTCGACTGGGACGAGCTTCCCACCATCTTCGGCTCCGACCTGGCGCAGATCTACGGCGCGGCCCACGCCTTCGAGATCCCCTTCGTGTTCGGCCACTTCGACCTGGGCCGGCGCGCCGAGGTGATGTTCGACGACGACAACGAGCCGGGCCGGCTCGAGCTGTCGAACGCCATGACCTCCTACTGGGCCGAGTTCGCCTACAGCGGCGATCCCGGACGCGGCCGCGCGGGCGACCTGCCGCACTGGACGGCCTGGGACGCGACCGCGCCCGAGCGCGACAAGTACCTGGTGTTCGACACCTCGGAGGACGGCGGCCTGCGCATGGCCCACGAGACCGTGGACCTGCGCCGGGTGCTGGCCGAGGTGCGCAGCGACGACCTGCTGGGCGAGACGGAGCGCTGCGAGCTGGCCGACCGCATCGTCGACTGGTACGGCGGCGGGCTCGGCGACGAGGGCCGGCAGTTCGCCTGCGCGGCGCATCCCGAAGCGGGGGGCACCGCCGGGGGCGAGTAGCCGTCCCCGCGGCGCGGCGGGCGGCTCAGCGCCGCTCCGCCACCTTCGTCAGGTGCTCGACCTGACCGTCGTCGCGGGACAGCAGCACGTCGTTGTAGCTGTGGTCGCCCCGGTGGTTGTAGGCGTCGGGGCGCGCGAAGGCGGTCAGCAGGCACTGGCGGAAGGGTCCGGTCCGGCCGGTGGGCGGCGGGGCCGCGTGCATGATGTCGCCGTAGTGGAGCGAGACGTCGCCCGGGTCGGCGGACAGCGAGACGCCGCGGGGCGCCTCCGGGTCGTTCGGATCCACGAAGCCGTAGGAGGCCTCGTGGGAGCCGGGCAGCATCTTGAGCTCGCCGGTCTCGGGGCGGCTGGGCCACAGGAAGATCGAGACGATCAGGATGGGGCAGGTCGAGGCGTGGCCGCCCATGCCGCAGTCGCGGTGCCACGGAATGTCGGAGAGGCCCTCCACCATGTCCGGGTTCTTGATGAGCAGCGACACCACGTCCTCGGCGTGATCGCGCCGGCGCTGCACCAGCGGCACGTGGGAGAGGGCGCCCAGGCGCGCCAGCCGTGGGTCCGCGAGCAGCGCGCGCAGCTCCGGTACCCGGCCGCCGTGGGTGACGCGGCACAGCACGCTCTCGCCCGACGCGTTGCGGCCCCACCAGGACTTCTTGTCGCCCTCCACCGCCAGGGCCCGCAGGCGGTCGGCGTGACCGCGCAGGGCCTCCACCTCGTCGGGCGTGAACACCTGCTTCACGAGCGCGTAGCCGGCGGTCTTCAGGAAGTGCGCCATCTCGGCGTCGTCCGCGTCGAGCGTGAAGGTGCGGCCGACGTCCAGCGGAGCGCCGTCGCGATCGCGCAGGTCGACGCGCTGCGGGTCGAAGATCGGGCGGCCCTGGAACATGGCGCGCAGTCCGGGCTCCCAGCGCACGAAGCGCATGGCGTTGCCGCGCAGGCACTTGACCTTCCCCCCGTAGAGCAGCCCGGGCGCGGTCTCCAGCTCGTGGACCACGTTCTGCCAGTCCTCCCGCGAGATCTCGATCACCGTCTTCGCCGGCGCGTCGCCCTCCACGACGTCCACCCCGTCCGCCCGCGGTACGTAGGTGAAGGCGGGTCCTTCCGGCAGGCGGAAGGCCAGGGCGCCGATCCGCTCGAGCTGGTCCCGGGCGGCCACCGCGCCGTTGCCGGCCGCCAGGCGCCGGGGCAGCTCGCTGCGGTGGAAGTCGTCGAAGTCGAGGGTCGGGAAGCCGGCGGCCATGGCGCATCCTCCGGATCCCCAGTGTAGGCGCTACACTGGCGGCTTCACCCAGTTCGACCCGATGGGGGTTTCCATCGGGGAGAAGGCGAGGACGGGAGGTGTCCGTCCCGCGAAGGAGATTTTCGATGATCGAAGTACGGCTTCCGGACGGAAGCAAGCGCGAGCTCGAAGCCGGCGCCAGCGCCGCCGACCTCGCCCGGCAGATCGGCCCCGGCCTGGCCAAGGCGGCCGTGGCCGCCCGCGTGGACGGCGAGGTGGTGGATCTGGCGCGGCCCCTGCCGGACGGCGCCGAGGTGGCCCTGCTCACCAAGAAGGACCCGGAGGCGCTCGAGGTGCTCCGCCACTCGGCGGCCCACCTGATGGCCGACGCCATCCTGCGCCTCTACCCGTCGGCCGAACTCACCATCGGTCCGGTGGTGGAGGACGGCTTCTACTACGACATCCACCTGCCCGAGGGCAAGATCACGCCCGAGGACTTCCCGCGGATCGAGAAGGAGATGGGGCGCATCGCCGGCGAGGGGCTCGCCTTCGAGCGCTGCGAGGTGAACGACCCGGAGCGCGACGAGGTGTTCGCTCGCTACCGGGCGATCGACGGCGGCCACAACAAGTTCAAGCAGGAGATCGTCGAGGACGTGAAGAGCCGCGGCGAGACGCTCTCCTTCTACCGCCACGGCGACTTCGTCGACCTGTGCCGGGGGCCCCACGTGCCCGACACGGGCTGGCTGAAGCACGTGAAGCTCACCTCCGTGTCCGGCGCCTACTGGCGCGCCGACGCCGAGCGCGAGCAGCTCGTGCGCGTCTACGGCACCGCCTTCTTCGGCAAGCAGGACCTGAAGGAGCACCTGCACCTGCTGGAAGAGGCGAAGAAGCGGGACCACCGGGTGCTGGGCGAGCAGCTCGACCTGTTCAGCTTCCACGAGGAGGCGCCGGGCTTCCCCTTCTTCCACCCGAACGGCACCGTGCTCTTCAACCAGCTGACCGGCATGATGCGCGGCCTGCTGCGACGGCGCGGCTACCAGGAGGTGCGGACGCCCCTCGTGCTCTCCGAGGCCCTGTGGCACACCAGCGGCCACTACGACAACTACATGGAGAACATGTTCTTCACGAAGCTCCAGCTTCGCGACGAGCACGATCCCAGCGTGGTCCACGACGACGTCGAGGAGGACCGGCCGCTGGCGGTGAAGCCCATGAACTGCCCGGGCCACCTGCTCGTCTACCGCGACCGGCCCCACAGCCACAACGAGTTCCCGCTGCGCTTCCAGGAGATGGGCCTGGTGCACCGTCGCGAGCTGTCCGGCGTGCGCCACGGGCTTTTCCGCGTGCAGGCCTTCACCCAGGACGACGCCCACCACTTCTGCACGCCGGACCAGATCGAAGACGAGCTGGTGATGCTGATCGACTTCTTCAAGGAGGTCTACGCGATCTTCGACCTCACCGACGTGCGCGTCGAGCTGTCGACCCGGCCGGAGAAGAGCATCGGCAGCGACGAGATCTGGGAGCGGGCCGAGGGGGCGCTGCGCGCCGCCCTCGAGAAGTCGGGCATGGAGTACGACCTGAACGAGGGCGACGGCGCCTTCTACGGTCCGAAGATCGACTTCCACATCCGGGACGTGC
Organism: Myxococcota bacterium; assembly: GCA_050618055.1. Lineage (GTDB taxonomy): Bacteria > Myxococcota_A > UBA9160 > UBA9160 > SMWR01 > CALDCK01. The sequence goes on along the minus strand of JBNLVK010000198.1, from coordinate 16,140 downwards.
TGAAGCGCTCCTGGCAGTGCGGCACGATCCAGCTCGACTTCTCCATGCCGGAGCGCTTCGGTCTCTCCTACATCGGCGCCGACGGCCACAAGCACACCCCGGTGATGATCCACCGCGCCTGCTACGGCAGCGTCGAGCGCTTCCTGGGCATCATCATCGAGAACTACGCGGCCCGCTTCCCGCTGTGGCTGGCGCCGGTGCAGGTGCTGGTCATTCCGGTCTCGGACAAGTTCACCGACTACGCGAAGTCGGTGCACGAGCGGCTGCTCGACGCCGGGCTGCGCTCCGAGGTGAACCTGTCCGACGACCGGGTGGGCTACAAGATCCGGCAGGCGGGGCTGCGCAAGCTGCCGTACTCGATCGTGGTCGGCGAGAAGGAGCAGGGCGCGGGGACGATCAACCTGCGCTCGCGCGACCGCGGCGAGATCGGCGAGATGAGCATCGAGGACTTCCTCGCGTCGATCGCCGAGGAGAACGCCGGCGCCGCCATCGCGAACGCCTGAGCCGTGACCCCCGACGAGCGCGTGCGCAGCGTCTGCCGGACGTATCGGGCGCAGCGCACGCTGGGGGTTCCCTGGGAGGCGGGTCCGCTGGTGACGCTGGTCCGCGATCCGGCGCGGCCCGACGTCTGGGACGCCAACTTCGGCTGCGATGTGAAGGCGCGGACGCCGGCGGAGATCGAGCGGGTGGTCGACGCCCTCGATCGGCGCATGGCGGGCGTCGGCGTGCGCAAGTTCTTCTGCGATCCGCTGACGCCCCAGCCCTTCGTGGCGTCGCTCGCCGTGCGCGGCTTCGCGCGGGAGGGGACGGTCCAGCTGGTGCTGGACGGTCCGCTGCGCGCCCGCCCGCGGCCCGTCGCGATCCGCCGCGCCGAGGGCGACGACGACTGGGCGTCGCTGGCGGCGCTGACGGCGCTCGACATGGGCGAGAGCCTGGCGAAGGCCGGACACGGCCCGCCCGGCGAGGATTTCCTGCACCAGTTCGTGGGCCTGCGGCGCGCCGTTTCCGACGAGATGCAGATGTGGATCGCCGGGGGTCCGGACGGCGAGGACGCGGGATTCTTCGCCTCCTGGCCCGGCGTCGACGGGCTCGGCATGGTCGAGTGGCTGTTCGTGCGGCCCGAGCAGCGGCGCCGGGGCGTGGCCACGGCGCTCGTCGCCCACGCGGTGGACGACGCCCGGCAGCGCGGCGCCGACGCGGTGTTGATCGGCGCCTCGGACGGCGCCGACGCGGTGCCGCGCCGGCTCTACGCCGAGCTGGGCTTCGAGCCGGTGTGCGTCACCGAGGAGTGGAGCCGCTTCCTCTAGCGGCGAAGCACTTGCACGCGCGGCGCCCCGGCGTCCAGAATGCCCGACAGGACGGTGTGTCGGGACGGACGTGCGCGCTCTGCTCCAGATCGGAACCGCGGTCGTGGTGTGGCTGGCCCTGGAGGCGGGCGGCTGGGCCGGCCTGCTCGCCATCCACGGCGAGCCGGTCGGCTGGCGCGGGCTGGCCGCCGAGCGGTCGGCGCGGGCCGACGGCGCCTGGCGGGCGGACGACGCCGAGACGCTGGTGCTGCGCGGGCGCCGTCCGGACCGGCAGGTCGCGCGGGCGCTGCACCCCTTCCTGGGCTGGGTGCGCGACGCGGACCGCTCCGACCTGGGGAGCTTCGGCGCGACCGATCCGGACGCACGCGAGTACGGGTTCCCGTCGAACCCGGCGCCGCTGTTCCAGGCACCGGACCCGGAGCGGCTGGTGGTCGTGGTGCTGGGCGGCTCGTTCGCCGAGGCCCTGGTCCGCGACGCGTCGGACACGCTGGCCCAGGCCCTGGCGGCCGAGCCGCGCTTCGCCGGCCGCACCCCGCTGGTGCTGAACCTGGCGCTTCCCGGCTTCAAGCAGCCCCAGCAGCTGATGGCGCTCTCCTGGTTCCTCGCCCTGGGCGCCCACTTCGACCTGGTGATCAACCTGGACGGCTACAACGAGGTGGTCGCGTCGGTGACCAACCTGGAGACGCGCGGCGTCTTCCCCGCCTATCCCAAGCGCTGGTTCGAGCGGGTGGGCCCCCTCGACGGGGACCTGCGGCTGGCGGTGGGCGAGGCGGCCTTCGTGACGGACCTGCGAAGCCGGGCGGCGCGCTGGGCGTCGCGGGAGCCCTGGCGCTTCAGCTTCCTGGCGGGCCTGGTCTGGAAGCTCCTCGACCGCCACCTGGAGGACCGGCTGGCCGGCGCCCTGGCGCGCATGGCCGAAGGCGACCCCGCGTCGCGCTACCCGGCGCGCGGACCGCGCGGCCGCTTCGCCTCGGAGGAGGAGGTGCTCGACCACGTGGCGGCGCTGTGGAGCCGCGCGTCGCGCCAGATGGACGCGCTGGCCCGCTCGGTGGGCGCCGAGTACCACCACTTCCTCCAGCCGAACCAGTACGTCGAGGGGTCGAAGCCCTGGAGCGAGACCGAGGAGCGCCGCTTCCGCCAGACCGCGACGCGGCGCGCCGAGCTGGTCGCGGGCGCCTATCCGCGGCTCCAGCGGGAAGGCGCGGCGCTGCGCGACGCCGGCGTGGCCTTCCACGACCTGACCGACGCGTTCGGCGACGTCCGGGACACGGTCTACGCCGACGCCTGCTGCCACGTGAACCGCCTGGGCAGCCGCGTCGTGGCGCGGGCGGTGGCGGCGGCGGTCGCGGTCCGCCCGCCGCGGCTTGACTAGTCGCCGCGGCCCGTGTGGAATGCGGAACCTCGACTCCTGGAGGATCCATGTCCGCTCCCTTCGACCTGTCGGTCACCGACAAGCTGCTCTCCACCACCCGCGCCGTGCGCAAGCGCCTCGATCTGGAGAAGCCGGTGCCGCGCGAGGTGCTGCTCGAGTGCATCGGGCTCTCGCAGCAGGCGCCCACCGGCAGCAACTCCCAGACCTGGCGCTGGATGGTGGTGACCGACCCGGCCAGGAAGCAGGCCATCGCCGACGTCTACCGGGAGGGCGGATCGACCTACCTGGAGGCGGCGCGCCAGAACCTCTCCGACGGTGACGCCCAGACCAAGCGGGTCTACGACTCGGCCTTCTGGCTGATGGAGCACCTGCACGAGGTGCCGGTGCACGTCATTCCGTGCGTCGTGGGCCGACCGCTGGAGAACGCGCCGAACGTGATGACCGCGTCGGTCTACGGCTCGATCTTCCCGGCGGTGTGGAGCTTCCAGCTGGCGCTGCGCAGCCGGGGGCTCGGCTCGACGCTCACCACCCTCCACCTGTTCAAGGAGGCGGAGGTGGCCAAGCTGCTGGGCATTCCGGAGGGCGTGGCCCAGGTGGCGCTGCTGCCGGTAGGCTACACGAAGGGCACCGACTTCAAGGTGGCGGCGCGGCCCGACCCCGCGACCATCACCTGCTTCGACACCTGGGAGGACTGATGGGGACCGTCGCCGTCCACGCCGAGAAGACGCCGGATCGCGTCGCGATCATCAACGGCAACGGGGAAGGGACCGAGACCTTCGGCGAGCTCGAGCAGCGCTCGCGCCGATTCGGTCACCTGTTCCGCAAGCGGGGCCTCTCCCAGGGCGGATGTGTCGCCGTGCTGATGGAGAACACCGATCCCAGCTTCCACGACATCTACTGGGCCTGCCAGCGGGTGGGCCTCTACTTCACGCCGGTGAACTGGCACCTCCAGGAGGAAGAGGTGCAGTACATCGTCGACAACTGCGACGCCGACGCGCTGTTCGCCTCGCCGGCCTTCGGCGAGCTGGCGGCGCGGGTGGCGCCGCGCTGCCCGAAGCTGCGCATGAAGGTGGCCACCGGCGGCGAGATCGAGGGCTTCGAGCCGCTCGGGAACGCGCTGGCCGACGCGCCGGAGGACGCCGCCCTCGACGACCAGCGCGAGGGCTCGGTGATGATCTACTCGTCGGGCACGACCGGCCGCCCCAAGGGCGTGCGCCGGCCGCTGGCCGATGTCCCGTCCGGCGACCCGTCGGTGTCCGGCTTCAGCCAGGGCTTCATGGGCCTGTTCGGCATCACCGGCGACGACCGCTACATCTGCCCGGCGCCGCTCTACCACGCGGCGCCCATGCAGTTCACCACGGCCCACACGCGCATCGGCGCCAGCGTCGTGGTGCTGCCGCGCTTCGACGCCGAGGGGGTGCTGCGGACCATCCAGGACCAGAAGGTCACCACCTCCCAGTGGGTGCCGACCCACTTCCGCCGGCTGCTGCGCCTGCCCGAGGACGTGCGCGCGAAGTACGACGTGTCGTCGCTGCGCGTGGCGATCCACGCGGCGGCGCCGTGCCCCGTTCCGGTGAAGGAGCAGATGATCGACTGGTGGGGCGACGCCATCATCGAGTACTACGCCGGCACCGAGGGCGGCGGCACCCTGATCCGCGCGAAGGAGTGGCTCGAGCACAAGGGCTCGGTGGGCCGCCACTGGGCCGGTGGCAAGGTGTGGGTGCTCGACGAGGAGGGGGTCGAGGTGTCGGGCCCCAACGTCGAGGGCGCCGTCTACTTCGAGGCGCCCGCCACCGGCCGCTTTTCCTACTACAAGGACGACGAGAAGACCGCCGACACCTACCGGGGCGATCTCTTCACGATCGGCGACATCGGCTACCTGGACGAGGAGGGCTACCTGTTCCTCACCGACCGGCAGTCGAACATGATCATCTCGGGCGGCGTGAACATCTACCCGCAGGAGACCGAGAACCACCTGATCGTGCACCCGAAGGTCGACGACGTGGCGGTGATCGGTGTGCCCAACGAGGAGATGGGCGAGGAGGTGAAGGCGGTGGTCATCCCGTCGGCGGGAGCCACGCCCGGCGAGGACCTCGAGCAGGAGCTCATCGAGTACTGCCGCGAGGGCATCGCCCACTACAAGTGCCCGCGGACCATCGACTTCGTCGACGAGCTGCCCCGCACCGAGACCGGCAAGATGGCCAAGCGCAAGCTGCGCGACCGCTACTGGGAAGGCCACGGCACGCGCATCCTGTAGCGCCGGGCGCTAGCGGCGCCGCGCCTCCAGCAGCCCCAGGCCCGCGATCAGCGCGTTGCGCAGCTCGCGGGGGTCGATCACGTCGTCGAAGGTCAGGCCGGCGGCCATCTGCCAGGGGCCGCTGCGCTGCTTCGCCTCGACCCGCGCCTGGGTGTCGTCGTCGAGCCCGGCCGAGCGCCCGCCGCTCTCGGCGGGCATGGCGTCCATGGTCACGCCCGGGAAGGCCAGCGACAGCGTCTGGTCGTCGAAGGGGTTCTGGGCCATGGTCGACGAGCCGAAGCCGAAGGACTTGCGCAGGGTGACGTGGAGCTTGGGCGTGGTGAGGCGCCGCTGGGCCTGGAACATGCGGCCCGCCCACTTGAGGATGCCCTCGCGCTCCGCCTTCGAGCCGGCCATCACGCCCGGGTTGTCGGCCAGGAACACCACCGGCAGCCCGAAGGCGCCGGCGGTCTCGAGGAAGTCGGTGGCCTTGATGGCGGCGGCGCTGTCGACCGCGCCGGCGCGCACCGACGGGTCGTTGGCCAGGATCGCCACCGAGCGGCCGCCCAGGAAGGCCAGGGCGGTGATCAGGCTCGCGCCGTAGCGCGGCTGCACCTCGAACAGGCTGCCCTCGTCCACCAGCATCTCGAGCACCGGGCGCATGCGGTAGGGGCGGCGGTGGTTCGGCGGGATCTGCTGGAGGATGCCCTCCAGGCGGCGCGGCTTGGTGGCGGCGCCGGCGCGCGCGGGCGGCGCCGGGTCGCGGTTGCTGGGGAGGTAGGTCAGGGAGCGGCGGGCCAAGGCGATGGCGGTCGCGTCGTCCGGGGCGACGTTGTGGGCGGTGCCCGCAAGCTCGGCGCACACACGCGCCCCGCCCAGCTCCTCCTTGGTCACGTCCTCGCCGGTGGCCGCCTTCACCAGCGGCGGTCCGCCGGTGAACATGGACGCCTGCTCGGTCATGATGGTCAGGTCGGAGAGGGGCGAGGTGAGCGCGCCGTGCCCGGCCGACGCGCCGAGCACCAGGCACACCATGGGCACCTGGCCCGACAGGTCGGCCAGGGCCAGCAGGTCGTTGGGCATGCGGCCCCCGCCCTCCAGGTTGCTGGTGAGACGGTGTCCGGCGCCGTCCAGCATCATCACCAGGGGCACCTGCTCCTGCTGGGCGAGCTGGCAGATCCGGTAGCGCTTGGCCATCGAGCCGCGGCCGATGGATCCGCCGAGCACGCTGAAGTCCTCGGCACCGGCCAGCACGGGACGCCCGTCGACGCGCCCCATGCCGGTCACCAGGGCGTCCGCCGGCACGTCGGGACCGCCCACCAGCGAGCCGATCTCGGTGAAGGTCCCCGGGTCGAACAGGCGCTCGATGCGCTGGCGCGCGTCGAGCTTGCCGCGGGCGTAGAGCAGCCGCTCGAGGCGCTCCGGGCCGCCCATGGCCTTTGCCCGGGCCTGCCGGTCCTCCAGCTCGTCGAGCAGCTGCTTCCAGCCGTTGGCGTCGTCCTGGCCCACCGCGTCCTCCTGCCTGGCGCTCCAGGGTATCCGAAAGCAGACGTGGAAAAGGGAAGGGCCCACCGCGGAACTCCGCGATGGGCCCTTCGGTCGTCGTCCGGGTCGCAGACCCGGGGATGACCTACCGCTCGAGCGCGGTCAGCTCGGTCCGGCGGTTGAGGGCGCGGCCCTCCTTGGTGTCGTTCGACGCGGCCGGGCGGCTCTCGCCGAAGCCACGGGCGTGGATCCGGTCGTCGTCGATGCCCTTGGAGACCAGGTAGTCGTGCACCGACTTCGCACGGCGCTGCGACAGGCCCTGGTTGTAGCCCTCCGGGCCCACCGAGTCGGTGTGGCCGTCCACGGCGAGCTTCATGCCCGGGTTGTCGCGCAGGACCTTGGTCAGCTCGTCCAGGCGGTCGTCGTAGACGTTCTTGATGTCCGCGCTGTCGAAGGCGAACTGGATGCCCGGAAGCGTCCAGCAGCCGCGACCGTCCGGGGTCACGCCGAGGGGCGTGCCGGGGCACTGGTCCTTGTCGTCGGTGATGCCGTCGCCATCGGCGTCGCCAGGAGCGGCGGCGACGACGGGGGCGGCCCCGAAGAAGATCTCACGCTCGAAGTTCTGGAGGGCAGCCACGTTCTGGATGCCGGCCAGCGTGCGCGTGCCGCCGCAGTCGGTCGCCTCGGACAGGCGCTTCAGGAACGCGGCGCCTTCCGCATCGTCACCGACCTGCACCGTGTAGAAGCACAGCCGACCTTCCCAGCCTTCCCGCAGCGTCCTGGCGGCGGCCACCACCTGCTCCGAGTCGAGCTCGCGACCGATCGGATCGGTGGGATGACCATCGCTGAAGATCACCACGGCGCCGTGGCCGAACTTGCCCTGCGTCAGCGGCTGGAGCTCGAGGATGGCGCGGTCGAGGGGCGTGCCCTCGCCCAGGTGCTCGAGCGCGTCGGCGTTGGCCTGCGCGTTCTTGCGGTTGAACTTCTCGGGCGCGCTCGCCTGGCGCTCGTAGCCACCGAAGGCGATTCCCGCGACCTCGTACTCGCCGTCGGGCATGGCGGCCACGAACGACTGCACGAGGGCCTTCTCCGTGGGGAAGGCTTCCCGGACCGAGTCCGAGGAGTCGACCACGATGTAGGCATGGCTGACGTTGACACGCTCGCCGGCGCCCGGGACGACCGGATCGGCACCGAGCGGGGCAACCGTAGGAGTGCTGGCACAGGCGACGCCGCCCAGCATCGAGAGAACGATCGCAACTCGTCGAAGCATTGGAATGATTCCTCTTCTCTGTCCCCGAGGGCGTGTCGGCCCGCCGCACCGCGCGGCCGCGCCGCCGGACCTTTCCTGGCGAACGCCGACGACCTGGGGCGAGGGCCGCAGCTTAACAGGGCCCCCGGCGAGTGTGTACCTCACAAGGGCTTCAGTGTGTCAAAAAAACCACGCGAATAGCGGACTTGGAGAACTTTCCCCCGCAGGTCCGGCGCAGCTTGGACGCAGGGTACAGGCACTCGTCCGGCAGCGCGAAGGCAGGGGGGCCGGGGAAGTCTCCTGCCTTGCAGTTGCTCCCCCGCTGCGGGTGGCCTTGAATGCCCGCCTGCCGGAGGACCCCCATTGAGCGACGCCATCACCCCCTACGAGATCCGGGTCGACGACGAGGCCATCGCCGACCTGAAGCGCCGGCTCGCGGCCACCCGCTGGCCCGACCAGATCGAGGGCACGGGCTGGGAGTACGGGGCGGAGCTCGGCTACGTGCGCGAGCTGGTGACCCACTGGCGCGACGCCTACGACTGGCGCGCGGCCGAGGCCCGGCTGGGCCGCTTCGAGCACTACCGCACGGAAATCGACGGCCAGCAGATCCACTTCCTGCACGCGCCGTCGCCCCACCCGAACGCGCTGCCCCTGCTCGTCTCCCACGGCTGGCCCGGCACGGTGGTGGAGTTCCTGGAGGTGATCGAGCCGCTGCGCGATCCGGTGAAGTTCGGCGGCCGGGCCGAGGACGCCTTCCACGTGGTGTGTCCGAGCCTGCCAGGCTACGGCTTCTCCGAGCCCACCCGCACGCGCCAGTGGGACCTGCACCGCATGGCCGAGGCCTTCGCCGTGCTGATGCAGCGCCTGGGCTATGAGCGTTACGGGGCCCAGGGCGGCGACTGGGGCGCGCTGGTCACCACCAACCTGGGCGTGCTCGACGCCGAGCACCTGGCCGGCATCCACCTGAACATGCCCATGGCGCTGCCCCAGCCGGACCAGGACGACCTCTCCGACGAGGAGAAGGCCGACCTGGCCTGGCACGAGGTCTGGGAACGGGAGGAGACCGGCTACCAGCGCATCCAGGGGACCAAGCCCCAGACCCTCGGCTTCTCGCTGATGGACTCGCCGGCCGGCCTCGCCGCCTGGATCGTCGAGAAGTTCCGCACCTGGAGCGACTGCGACGGCAACCCGGAGAACGTCTTCACCCGCGACCAGCTGCTGACCAACATCAGCGTCTACTGGTTCACCGGCACCATCACCAGCTCGATGCGCCTCTACTACGAGGTCTTCAAGGGCGGTCGGGTGGGCTTCATCGGCAACCGCATCGAGGTGCCGACGGGCGTGGCGCGCTTCCCGAAGGAGATCTTCCGCTTCCCGCGCAGCTGGGTCGAGAACCACTACAACGTGACCCACTGGACGAAGATGCCGCGGGGCGGCCACTTCGCGGCGATGGAGCGGCCCGAGCTCTACCTGGAGGACGTGCGGAAGTTCTTCCGCACCGTGCGTTAGCGCGGCTTCGGTCCGCGCAGCGCGATCTCGCGCTCGAGCAGGGCGCGGGTCTCCGGCGTCACGTCCAGGAAGCGAACGCCCACGCCGGGCAGCGCGTCCCAGCCGGGCTCCTGCACGCGCACCACCTCGCAGTCGAGCTCCAGGCGCGCGTGTCCGATCTGGAGCGCGATGCGCAGGCGCGCTCCCAGCGGCAGGGGACCGCGCGTGTCGATCAGCGCGCCGCTGGTCGACAGGTCGTGGAGGTTCCAGGCCACCTCGCCCTGCTCGCCGTCCGGATCGAGCAGCGCCACGCGGGCCGGCGGCCGGGCGTAGAGGCGCGGCGACACCGCGGTGAAGGGCCGGCCCTGGGAGGCGGCCACCGCCTGGGCGATCGCCTGGAAGGACACCGGCTTGACCACGCAGCCGATGGCGCCGAGCAGGTCGGCGCGGGCGCGCTGCTCCGCGTCGAAGCCCCGCCCGGTGAGCAGCACCCGGGGGCGCGGCTCCGTGAGCCCCGCCACGAACTCGAGCAGCGAGAAGGCGCCGCCGCCCGGCGCGTCCACCTCCGCGATCACCAGCGAGACGTCGCGGCGCTGCTCGATCCACTCGCGCGCCTTCGCACAGTCGTCGAGCGCGTGCGTCGCCGTCGAGTGTCGCCGCATCAGGCGGGCGAGCAGGTCGCGGACGATCCGCGAACCATCGATCACGAGCACCTGGTCGAGATCGAGCATCGCTCTGGAAATTCGGCGCTGCCCGGAGCACGCTTGAGCGGGTTCTGACGGCGTTTCGAAGGTGGTCGCCAGGTGTGGGGAATTGACCGGGTGCGGATCGCCGCGACCCGGATACGTTCGCATTCCACACCACGGGAGAGCACCGATGAAGCTGCTCGAGACCGCTGCCCGGCTGGGGATCCGCTACGTGGATGCGCTCACGGAACGCGCGGTGGACGCGGATCCGGCAGCCGTGGAGCGGTTGCGCGACGCAGCGCGCGTGCCGCTGCCGGAGCACGGCGAGGACGCGCTGCGCGTGCTCGAGCGCCTGGACGCACTGGGCTCGCCGGCGACGGTCGCCAGCGCCGGACCCCGCTACTTCGGCTTCGTCACGGGCGGCACGCTGCCGGCATCGCTGGCCGCCAGCTGGCTGCTCGACGTCTGGGACCAGAACGCCTGGGGCTCGGCCTCCTCGCCGGTGTCCGCGATCCTGGAGGAGACCGCCCTACGCTGGGTGGTGTCGGCCCTGGGACTGCCCGACGCGACCGGCGGGGCCTTCGTCACCGGCGCGACCATGGCGAACTTCACCGGCCTGATGGCGGCGCGCCACGCCGTGCTGGCGCGGGAGGGCTGGGACGTGGAGCGCGACGGACTGTTCGGTGCGCCGGAGGTGCGCGTCGTGCTGGGCGAGGAGGCGCACCCCACCGTGGCGAAGTCGCTGGCGCTGCTGGGCTTCGGTCGCGAGCGGGTGACGCGGGTGCCCGTCGACGACCAGGGCCGCATGCGCGCCGACGCCCTGCCGGACCTGTCCGGGCCGTGCATCGTCATCGCCCAGGCGGGCAACGTGAACTCGGGAGCCTTCGACCCGATGCACGCAATCTGCGATCGCGCCGCCGAGCAGGGGGCCTGGGTCCACGTGGACGGGGCCTTCGGCCTGTGGGCGCTGGCCGCACCGGGACGGGCGGGGCGGGCGGCGGGCGTCGAGCGCGCCGATTCCTGGGCGACCGACGCCCACAAGTGGCTGAACACGCCCTACGACTGCGGCATCGCGCTGGTGCGCGATGCCCGGGCGCTGAAGGACTCGGTGGCCTTCCGCGCGCCGTACCTGGAGATGATGGACGCCGCGCGCGAGCCGGCCGACTACTCGCCCGAGAGCTCGCGGCGGGCCCGCGGCATCGAGGTCTGGGCGGCGCTGGCGTCGCTGGGTCGCGACGGGCTCGCCGACCTGGTGGAGCGCTGCTGCCGCCACGCCGCGCGCTTCGCGCAGGGGCTCGAGCAGGCGGGCCACGCGGTGCTGAACGACGTCTGCCTGAACCAGGTGGTGGTGCGTTTCGGCGACGACGCCACCACCGGGCGCGTGATCGACGCGATCCAGCGGGACGGCACCTGCTGGTGCGGTCCGACGCGCTGGCGCGGGCAGGCGGCCATGCGCATCAGCGTCGCCGGCTGGTCGACCACCGGGGACGACGTCGAGCGCAGCCTGCGGGCGATTCTGCGCATCGCGGACGCCGAGCGCGGCGGCGCTTGAATCCGCCGCACCCGCCTCCAATACTCCGCGCCATGCCCCGCCTCACCCTCAGCATCCCGAGCTTCGGACCCTTCTTCCCGGCCGGCCGCCTGCACGAGGTGGTCGACCTGGCGGTCGCGGCGGAGCGCGCCGGCGTCGACAGCCTGATCGTGCCCGACCACGTGCTCATGAGCGATCGCACCGAGGCCTATGCCTGGGGCCCGTTTCCGTTCCCCATCGAGGTGCCCTGGCTCGAGCCGCTGACGGTGCTGGCCGCCGTCGCCGGTGCGACGTCGCGGGTGCGGCTCGCCACCGGCATCCTGATCGCGCCGCTGCGTCCCGCGCCCGTGCTGGCCAAGACGGCCGCCACCCTCGACGTGCTGTCCCAGGGGCGGCTCGACCTGGGCGTGGGCGTCGGCTGGCAGAAGGAGGAGTTCGACGCCATGGGCCTCGACTTCGCCCGCCGCGGTCGCATGCTGACCGACACCGTCGCGGCCTGTCGCGCGCTGTGGACCGACAGCCCGGCCTCGTTCAGCAGCGAGACCGTCTCCTTCGACAACGTCTGGTGCGAGCCGCGTCCCGTGCAGGCGGGCGGCATCCCGGTCTGGTTCTCGGGCACGCTGACCCGGCGCAACGTGGAGCGCATCGTGCGGCTCGGCGACGGCTGGATCCCGATCATGACGGCGACGCGCGAGGACCTGGCCGAGGGCGTGGTGCGGCTGCGCGACGCGCTGGCGGACGCGGGCCGCGACGCGTCGGCGCTGCGCGTGCGCGGCGACCTGGGCGTCGCCGTCGGCGACGACGGCCGGCCCGACCTGGCGCGCACCCTGGCGCGCGCGCCCGAGCTGGCGGCGGCGGGCGCCACCGACGTCCAGCTGCCGATGCTCGCCTTCGTGCGCAAGCCGGAGCGCGCCGCCGACTTCTTCGCCGAGCTGTCGGAGCGCTGGCCGAAGCTGGGGGGCTAGCCGCCGACGGCCTCCACGTCCGGCTCCGGTGGCGGCTCGGCCGCGACCGCCGGCGCGGGCGTCCCGGCCAGCTCGGCCCCGGCCGTGCACGCCGCCAGCTCCTGCTCGGTCTCCTGCGCCTCGCGGCGGGCGGCCTCGTGGGTGGCGGTCAGCGCCGCCAGCCGGCGCTCGGCGTCGTGTCCGGCGGCCAGCAGCTCGGCGCGGGCCAGTCGCTCCGCGTCGACCCGGCGGGCCAGCTCGTAGCTGCGCTCGCGGCAGCCGTCGAGCATGGCGCGCAGCTCGCCGTTGGACAGCTCCAGCGAGCCGATGCGGGCGAACAGGGCGTCGCGCTCCCGGTCCGCCTTGCGGCGCACGATGCCGGGCACCCGTTCCAGGCACAGGTCGGCCAGGCTGCGCGTCTTGACCAGCAGGGTGGCGCTGTCGCCGCAGCGGGCCGCGGCCGGGTCGAAGGTCTCGCCGACGGCGTCGTCCAGCAGCAGGAACCCCTGCGGCACGCCGCGCGTCTCGAACTCGCCGCGGGCGATCTTGGCGTGGAAGACATCCTCCAGCGACGTGGGCGGCGTCACCGACAGGTCGCCGCTCGACACGACCACGCCGCAGCCGTGGTACTCGGCCACCACGATGTGTCCGCCGCGGGCCGCGCCGCGGCAGGCGTCTGCGATGGCCAGGCTCTGCTCGTCGGTGATCGCCTCCTCGTCCCGCCAGGCGATGCGGCGGCTGGCGGTCACCACCCGTTCCACCGACCAGGCGTAGCGCGCGCCGAGCTGGAGGTAGGCGTTGCGCGATCCGATCGACGAGTCGACGATCTCGCGGCGGTACTCGGGCGCCGGGTGGGACGAGAGCGGCGGGTGGTCGTCGCGCTGCAGGAAGGCCAGGTCGTCGCAGCTCTTGAGCAGGGCTCCCCGCTCCGAGAGGGTCCCGACGCACAGCCCGAGGGCGGTCTCGTCCGGGCCCATCGGGTCGGCCAGCGGCAGCAGGTGGGAAACGCCCACCGTGTCGCGCGGCGCGGGCAGTCCGGCGCAGCCGGCCAGGCAGCCGGACAGCAGGGCGGCCAGCAGCGGGAGGGCGGGAAGGCGGGCGGTCGGGCGGTGCATCGGCGTTCCTCCTGGGTGTCACCGAACCAGCCGGAGCCTCCCCCTGCCGTGACCCGGGTCACCGGACGCCGCGCTGAAAGGACCCGGCCGGAACGGGTAGAATGCGTCCGCCATGCCCACCCCCGAAGAGATCGAAGCCCAGCTGACCGGTCCCGGCGGGCCGTTCGAGGTCGAGACCGCGGACGTGCTCGGCGAGGCGATGCCCGTGATCAGGTCGCGCAAGCGCTCGCTGCGCGAGTACGTCGAGGCGTCGCGCGACCACGGCGACAAGGAGCACCTGGTTCACCAGGAGCGCCGCATCCCGTTCGGCGAGCACGCCGACCTGGTGGCCTCGGTGGCGCGCGGGCTGAAGGAGACCTACGGAGTGGGGCCCGGCGACCGGGTGGCGATCCTGGCCGCCAACTGCCCCGAGTGGCTCATCACGTTCTGGGCGACGGTCAGCCTGGGCGGCGTGGCCGCGGCGCTCAACGGCTGGTGGCAGGCCGACGAGATCGCCTACGGCGTCGCGGACAGCGAGCCGAAGGTGCTGGTGGGCGACACCAAGCGTCTGGCCCGCGTCGCCGGCCGCGACCTGGGCGTGCCGATCGTCGAGATCGAGAAGGACTTCGCCGGCCTCGAGGGCTTCGCGCCCGGCGCCGCGCTCCCGGACCAGCCGATCGCCGAGGACGATCCGGCGGTCATCCTCTACACCAGCGGCACGACCGGCCGGCCCCAGGGCGCCGTCAACTCGCACCGCGGCATCTGCGGCTTCGTGAGCGTCGGCATGCTGAACGGCGTGAAGGGCATGATGCTGGCCGCCGCGGCCGGCCGGACCGGTCCGCCGCCGCTGCCGACCAGCGTGCTGGTCACCGTGCCGCTGTTCCACCTGTCGGGCCTGTACGCCTCGGGCGTGGTCATGCTCGCCACCGGCGGCAAGCTGGTGCTGCGCAGCGGCCGCTTCGACGCGGGCGACGTGCTGCGCCTGATCGAGGCGGAGCAGGTCACCAACTGGAGCGCCCTCGGCAGCATGGCCCACCAGGTGGTGTCGCACCCGGACGTCGACCGCTACGACCTGTCGAGCATGCGCAACATCGGATCCGGCGGCGCGCCCACCAGCCCCGAGATCCAGGAGCGGCTGCGCAAGGTCTTTCCCTCCGGCACCACCAGCATGGGCCTGGGCTACGGCCTGTCCGAGTCGGTGACGCCGGTGGCCATGATCGGCGGCGACGAGCTGCGCCAGTTCCCCACCTCGGTCGGCCGCCCGGCGCCGACCCACCAGATCGAGATCCGCGACGCCGAGGGGCGCGTGCTGCCCGAGGGCCAGGAGGGCGAGATCTTCGTGCGCAGCCCCTACACCATGCTGGGCTACTGGCGGAAGCCCGAGGCCACCGCCGAGACGCTGCTGCCCGGACGCTGGCTGCGCACCGGTGACATCGGCCGCTTCGAGGACGGGCGCCTCTACATCAACTCGCGGGCGCGGGACATGATCCTGCGCTCGGCCGAGAACATCTACCCGGTGGAGATCGAGCAGCGCCTGGAGGCCCACCCGGACGTGGTGGAGGCGGCGGTGGTGGGCGTCGACCACCCGGAGCTGGGCCAGGAGGTGAAGGCGATCGTGGTCCTGGAAGCGGGCGCCGCGCCGGACACCGACGCCCTGGGCGCCTGGGTGGGCGAGGCGCTGGCGCCCTTCAAGGTCCCGGCCCACTGGGAGGTGCGGCAGGAGCCGTTGCCGCGCAACGCCGCCGGCAAGATCATGAAGCACGTGCTGACCGGCGCCGAGAACACGTTCGTCGAAGACTGAGCGTGCCCGGTCGCGCCGATCGGGTGCTGTGCGGCGGGACGCTGCTGCGCCGGCCGCTGGGCGAGCTGGTGGCCTGCGCGGGCGCAGCGGGCTGCCGTGGGCTCTCGCTCTGGCCCCACCACGTCGCGGGGCTGCCGGCGGGCGAGGTGCGCCGCCGGCTGGCAGACGCGGGCCTCGCGGTGGTCGAGGTGGAGCCGCTGCTGTCCTGGCTGCCCGAGGGATCGCTGCCGCCGGAGACCGCGGGTCTGGTCGGAGCCCCGCCGGAGGCCTTCTTCGAGCTGGCCCTCGCCGTGGGCGCCCCCGCCGTGGTGGCGGTGGACGGCTTCGGAGCGCGGGCGGAGCGTCCGGCCCTGCTGGAGGCCTTCGGGCGGCTGTGCGAGGACGCGGCCGCCCACGGGCTGGCGGTGAAGCTCGAGTTCACGCCCTGGTCGTCGATCCCCGACGCGCGCGCCGCCTGGGAGATGGTGCGCGAGGCGGGCCGTCCGGACACGGGCATCGTGGTCGACAGCTGGCACCACTTCCGCGGCGCGAACGACCTGGCCATGCTCCGGGCGCTGCCTGGCGAGCGGGTGACCGGCGTGCAGCTGAACGACGCCCCGGCGCAGCCGCCGTCCGAGCCCCCGGCCGTCGAATCGATGCACGCCCGCAGGCTGCCGGGCGAGGGCGCCATCGACCTGGCGGGACTGCTCGACGCCCTCGACGCCGGCGGCTGCCGGGCACCGCTGGGCATCGAGGTGTTCTCCGACGCACTCGACGCGCTGCCCGCCGCGGAGGTCGGGCGGCGCATCGCGCGGGCGATGGACGCCCTGGAGGCGGCCCGCTCCTGACCCGCGCCCGCTACGCCGGCTGGGAGAGCTCCCCCGTCACCCCGCCACAGGCCAGCAGCTTGGCGCGGACCGCGTCGGCGCGCCGGCGGCGGCGCGCGCGCGCCCCGGCGGGCGGGCCCCCGC
>JBNLVK010000197.1:0-13982 GCA_050618055.1 Myxococcota bacterium | reverse complement strand
GCACCGACGTGGCGCGCGAGGCCTCGGACCTGGTGCTGCTCGACGACGACTTCGCCACGATCGTGGCGGCGGTCCGCGAGGGCCGGCGCATCTTCGACAACATCCTGAAGTTCATCCGCGACACCATGAGCTCGAACTCGGGCGAGATCTGGACGCTCTTCCTGGCGCCCTTCGTGGGCCTGCCGGTGCCGCTGCTACCGATCCACATCCTGTGGATCAACCTGGTGACCGACGGACTGCCGGGCCTGGCCTTCACCGCCGAGCCCGAGGAGCCGGGCACCATGAAGCGGCCGCCGCGTCCCCCGGGCGAGAGCATCTTCGCCCGCGGCATGTGGCAGCACATCCTGTGGGTGGGCCTGTTCGTGGCGGGGTTCTCCATCGCCTCCCAGGCCTGGGCCTGGAGCCGCGGCGCGGCGTACTGGCAGACGGTGGTGTTCACCACCCTCACCGTCTCGCAGCTCTTCCACTCGCTCTCGGTGCGCAGCTCGCGGGCGCCGCTGTGGAAGATCGGGCTGACGAGCAACCGGCCGATGCTGCTGGCCCTGGCGCTCGCCCTCGCGCTCCAGCTCGCCGTCGTCTACCACCCGGCGCTCCAGCCGATCTTCGCCACCCAGGCCCTGCCGGCCGCCGACCTGGCCGTGTGCCTGGGGCTCGCGTCGCTGGTGCTCGTGGCGGTGGAGATCGAGAAGGCGCTGGTGCGCCGCGGCCTGCTGTACGGCGAGCCGGCCGACCCCTAGGCTACGCGCAGCATGGCCTCCATCTCCGCGCGTAGGGTCGTGTCCGTGTCGTTCCTCGTCGACGTGCTCGACGTCGTGACCAACCTGGTGGTCGTGCTCGTCACCGGCAGCGCCGTGATCTTCGCGGAGATGGCCCAGGGTGTGGCCGACGCCTTCGGCTCGCTGCTGCTCGTGGTGGGCGAACGGCGTGCCCGGCGGCCGCGCGACCCCCGGCACCCGCTGGGCTACGCGCGCGAGGCCTTCTTCTGGGGCCTGCTCTCGGCGGTGGTGATGCTGGTGGTGGGCGGCGGGCTGTCGGCCTGGCGGGGCTACCACCAGCTGCTCGAGCGCGTGCCGCTGGAGCACGCGTGGCTCGCGATCGCCGTGCTGCTGCTGGCGGTCGCCACCAACGGCTACGCGGTGAGCCTGAGCGTCCGCAAGCTCGCCGAGGAGGACGGCCTGCGCGAGGCCTTCCGCAATCCCAGGCGCCCGCTGGTGAAGTCCGCCCTGATCCGCGACGTGGTGGGCACGTTCACGAGCGTGGTCGGACTGGTGGCCCTGGCGCTGTACCACGCCCTGGGCGTCGTGACCTTCGACGCGGCCGGCGCCCTGGTGGCCGCGGCGATGATGGCGGCGGGCGCGACCGTCCTGATGAGCCAGGCCCGCTCGCTCATCACGGGGCGCTCGCTGCCCGAGGACGACCTGGCGCGCCTGCGCGTCGCGATCCTGGCCATGCCCGAGGTGGACGCCGTGAACGAGCTGGACGCCATCTACTCCGGCGTCAACGAGGTGCTGGTCGACGCCGACCTCGACCTGGCCGAGGACCTGGACACCGGCGGGATCGAGACGGTGCTCGACGATCTCGAGGTCCACGCGCGCGACGCCATCCCCGAGGTGACCCGCGTGCGGGTGCTGCTGAACTCGCCCCGCGCGGGCTGAGCGTCTACTCCTTCGACCCGATCTCCACCCAGCGGTCGCCGCGTCGCTCGAACGAGTGCTTCACCGCCGACCAGGCGACCCGGTGGGCGGTCTCTTCACGGGTGGCGCCCTTTCGCCGCTTGCCGCGCGGCGCGTACTCGTCCCACGCGTGGTTGAAGGCCTTGCGGTAGAGGGTCTGGGCGCGCGGCGGCAGGTGATCCCGCACGGAGCGCGGCAGGTCGGCGTTGCGGTCGTACGGCACGGGCGCGCTTCACGTTCCCGCCAGCTCCGCAGCCAGCTCGACCCAGAACAGGCCGCGGAACTCGCCGAGGGCGAAGCCGGTCGCCCGGTCCTGCGGGTAGGCGGTGCGGATCCGCTCGGCGACCGACGGTGCGATCGACTCGCCGTGGCAGGTGAGACACGGGGGCTGCACGTAGATCGGCTCGACGTAGCCCATGCGCCCGGATCCGACGGGCGCCACCCGGTACCCGATCTCCCCCGGCTCGGCCCGGCGCAGCTCCTCCAGCAGAGGCTCCATCCAGGGCGCGGGTGCGTTCGCCGGGTTGCGCAGCCGGTGACTGGTGCGGCCGACGCGCACCGCACCGGTCGCGAGCGACGACGCGATCTCGGGAGCCCGCAGGCGACAGACGTCGATGGCGGCTTCCGGTCCCTGCGCGAGCCCCTCCTGGAGCGCGGTCATCAGCTGCTGCTTGAAGGGCGCGAGCACCGCGCGCGCCCGGGCGGCGACCTGGGCGTCGGGCGGTCGCGGCGGACCCGTCCGGAACACGACGAGCGCGGCGACCCCCACGATCGCGGCGAGGCCGAGTCCTCGCCGCCAGCCGAACGCTCCGGGCATGCTGCCTCCCCGTCTGGACGCGCGTCGTCATTGCGGTGCAAGGCGCGGGCCAGCGGCCTCCACGAGCGTGCACGAGGCGTCGCGCGGCGGGCCCGGCAGGTCGGGGGCAGCCTGACCCATATAGGGGCCGTGCGCCCCACGGCTTCCATGGCGCGATGACGCGTGACGCGCTGCGCGGCGCACTCCGCCCCTTCGCTCGCCGGCATGGGACGTGCACCCTCGGTCGTCCAGGATCGAGCGACGCCGCGCCCTCGAGAGGTCCTCCGTGAGTCGACGCGAAGACGACGAGCCCGCCGGCGCGATCACGCGCCTGCGGTCCGAGCCCGAAGACGGCTCCAGGGCACTGGTGCCCGTGGAGCCCTTCGTGGACCCGGCCCGGGAGCGCCGGCGTCGCCGGCTCGTCGGTGTCCTCGCGGCAGCCCTGCTCTTCGCCGGCGGCGGCGTCGCCGGCTGGTGGTACCTCGTGCGGACGCCGCCCCTGACGGGCCTGGCCTTCGGCAACGGCCGCATCGAGGCGACGGAGATCGACGTGGCGACCCGGCTGGCCGGTCGCGTCGAGGACGTTCTCGTCGAGGAGGGCGACACCATCCGGGCCGGTGCGACGGTCGCGCGCATCGACGTCGAGCCGCTGGAGGCGCAGCTCGCCGAAGCGACCGCGGCGCTCGAGCAGGCGACGGAGGGACACCGCGCAGCAGCCGCCGCACTCGAACGCCAGGAGAGCGTTCGTCGACTCGCCGAGAAGGAGTTCGAGCGGGCGCGCCGGCTGTTCGAGTCGAACGTCGCCTCGGAGGACGTGCTCGACACCCGACGCATGGAGCTCGAGACCGCCGAAGCCAGCGTCGACCAGGCGAAGCGGCAGTTCGACCAGGCAGAGCGCGCGATCGAGGCGGCGGCCGCGCGCGCGGACCGCCTGCGCATCGTCATCCGCGACGCGACGCTCGTGGCCCCGCGCGGCGTCCGCGTCCTCTATCGCCTGGCGGAGCCCGGCGAGGTGCTGCCGGTCGGGGGCCGGGTGATCACGTTGATCGAGGAGGGAGACGCCTACATGACGGTCTTCCTTCCCGAGAACCAGGCGGCCCAGGTCCAGCTCGGCGCCGAGGCGCGGATCCACCTCGACGGCTTCCCCGGCCGGCAGTGGCCCGCCAGCGTCTCGTACGTCGCACCCGAGGCGCAGTTCACGCCCAAGCAGGTCGAGACGCGCAGCGAACGCGAGAAGCTCGTCTTCAAGGTCAAGGTCCAGCTTCCGACGCCCGTGGATCCGGTCGTCAAGTCCGGCATGCGCGGCGTCGCCTACGTGCGCCTCGATCCCGACGCCGAGTGGCCCGATCCCCCTCGATGACCCCGGTCGTCGCCGAGGCATGCGAGCTGGGCCACCGCTACGGCGCGGTGCAGGCCCTGGAGCAGGTCTCCCTCGCCGTGCCCGCCGGCTGCATGGCGGGACTGATCGGCCCGGACGGCGTCGGGAAGTCGACCCTGCTCTCGCTGTGGGCGGGCGTCCGGCGCATCCAGCACGGCAGCGTCCGGGTGCTGGGCGGCGACCTGGGGAACGCGCGCGAACGCCGCCGGCTGTGTCCCCGGATCGCCTACATGCCGCAGGGCCTGGGCGGCAACCTGTACCCGACCCTCTCGGTCCGCGAGAACGTCGACTTCTTCGCGCGGCTCTTCGAACAGACCCTCGCGGAACGCCGGGAGCGCATCGCCGAACTCCTGGCGGCGACCGGCCTGGCCGCCTTCGCCGACCGTCCGGCCGGCAAGCTGTCGGGCGGCATGAAGCAGAAGCTGGGCCTCTGCTGCTCGCTGATCCACGACCCGGACCTGCTCATCCTCGACGAGCCCACCACCGGCGTCGACCCGCTGTCGCGCCGCCAGTTCTGGGAGCTGATCGAGCGGATCCGCGAGCGGTCCGCCGGAATGAGCGTGATCGTGGCGACGGCGTACATGGAGGAGGCCGAGCGCTTCGACTGGCTCGCGATGCTCGATGCGGGACGGGTCCTCGCGACGGGACGCCCCGACGAGCTCCGCGCCACGACCGCGAGCGGAACGCTCGAGGACGCGTACATCGCGCTGCTCCCCCCCGAGCGGCGCGACGAGCACCAGCGCCCCTCCATCCCGCCCTTCGTTCCCGGTGACCGGGCCCCCGCGATCGAGACGCGCGCGCTGACCCGGCGCTTCGGCACGTTCACCGCCGTCGACCGCGTGAGCTTCCGCATCGACCGCGGCGAGATCTTCGGCTTCATCGGCTCGAACGGCTGCGGCAAGACGACGACGATGAAGATGCTGACCGGGCTGCTGCCGGCCAGCGAGGGGGAGGCCTTCCTGTTCGGGCAGCCGGTGGACGCACACGACCTCTCCACGCGACGCCGCGTCGGCTACATGTCCCAGGCGTTCTCCCTGTATCGCGAGCTCAGCGTCCGTCAGAACCTCGAGCTCCACGCGCACCTGTTCGACCTGCCCGCCCCCACCATTCCCGCGCGCGTCGATGCCCTGATCGCCCGCTTCGGCCTCGGGCCCTTCGAGGCGGCGCTGGCGAGCGCGCTGCCGCTGGGCATCCGGCAGCGGCTCTCGCTGGCGGTGGCGATGATCCACGACCCGGAGGTCCTGATCCTCGACGAGCCCACGTCGGGCGTGGACCCGATCGCACGGGACACGTTCTGGCAGCTCCTCGGGGACCTGTCGCGCGAGCAGGGCATGACGATCTTCGTCTCGACCCACTTCATGAACGAGGCCGCGCGCTGCGACCGCATCGCCCTGATGCACGCCGGCAGGGTGCTGGAGTGTGCGGCCCCTGCGGAGATCGCTCGGGCCCGGAGCAGCGCCAGCCTCGAGGAGGCCTTCGTCGCGATCCTGGCGGGCGAGACCGGACCCGACGACGCCTCGGCTCCGACGGCGCAGCCCCGACCGGCGGCGGTCCGGGAGCCCCGGCCTCCCGGCAGCTTCCGTCTCTCGCGCCTGCTCGCCTACGCGTACCGCGAGCTCCTCGAGCTGCGCCGCGACCCGATCCGGATCGGGTTCGCACTGCTCGGGCCCATGCTGCTGATGATCGTCCTGGGCTTCGGGCTCTCGCTCGACATCGAGAACGTCCCGTACGCGGCGCTCGACCTCGACCAGACTCCCCAGAGCCGCCGCTACCTGGAGCGCTTCGAAGGCTCCCGGTACTTCGAGTCCAGTCCCCCGGTCGACTCGATCGCCGTGCTCGAACGCCGCCTGCGGAACGACGACGTGAAGCTCGGGATCGAGATCCCGCCGCGCTTCGGCCGCGATCTGAAGAGCGGGCGGTCGCCCGAGGTGGCGGCATGGATCGACGGTGCGCTGCCCTTCCGGGCCGAGACGATCCGCGGCTACGTGGTGGGGGTCCACGAGCAGTACCTGAGCGAGATCGCTCGTGAGAGCAGCAGCGGGGCCATCGACCCGCCCTACGAGGTCGCCACCCGCTTCCGCTACAACCAGGACTTCCGCAGCACCCATGCCATCGTGCCGGGAGTCATCGCGGTCATCCTGATCCTGGTTCCCGCCGTGCTGAGCGCGCTCGGTGTCGTGCGCGAGAAGGAGCTGGGATCGATCACGAACTTCTACGCGACGCCGGTGACCCGGCTCGAGTTCCTGGTCGGCAAGCAGCTTCCCTACGCCGGCCTGGCCCTGCTGGGCTTCCTCGCCCTGCTGCTGCTCGCGATCACCCTGTTCCGGGTTCCGCTGAAGGGGAGCGGTCCGGCCCTGCTGTCCGGTGCGGTGCTGTACGCCTTCGCCGCGACGGGCCTCGGCCTCCTGGTCTCCACGTTCGTCCGGTCCCAGATCGCCGCCCTGGTGGCGACCACCATCCTGACCATGACCCCGGCGATCAACTTCAGCGGCCTCCTGGTTCCGCTGTCGTCGCTGACCGGGGCGAGCGCCGTGATGGGATACGCCTATCCCGTGACCTACTTCCTCCAGGCGAGCGTCGGAGCGTTCACGAAGGCGCTCGGCTTCGGTGCGCTCGGCACCGAGCTGCTGATCCTCGCGGGCTTCGTCCTGTTCTACTGGGGTGCCAGCGCGGCGCTGCTGCGGAAGCAGGAGCGCTAGGCGATGCAACCGCTCCGTCACGTCCTGCGCCTCGTCGGCAAGGAGCTCATGAGCCTCCGGTGCGACCCGGTGATGCTGGTGTTCCTGGTCTACGGGTTCACCGCGATGATCTACGTGATGGCCAACGGCGTGTCCCTGGAGCTGCGCAACGCCTCGGTCGCGATCGTCGACGAGGACCATTCGATCCTCTCGCGGCGGTTCGCGGACGCGCTCGCCCCGCCCTACTTCCGCAACCCCGTCGAGCTGCCGGCGGACGAGATCGACCGGGCGATGGACCGCGCGCTCTACACGTTCGTCATCGACGTGCCGCCGGACTTCGAGGCGGACGTGGTCGCGGGCCGCACGCCGACGGTGCAGCTGAACGTCGACGCGACCGCCATGTCGCAGGCCGGCATCGGAGCGGTCTACATCCGCGCGATCCTGCTCGAGGAGGCCGCCGAGTTCACGAGCGGATCGCCCGAGACGCCGGACTCCGCCGTGCGCCTGGTCACACGCGCCCAGTTCAACCCGAACCTGGTGGGCTCCTGGTTCATGGGGATCAACGGCCTCACGATGGTCGTCGCCATGCTGTCTGTCATCCTGACGGGAGCGGCCATCATCCGGGAGCGCGAGCACGGGACGCTCGAGCACCTGCTCGTCATGCCGCTGCGCCCCTTCGAGATCATGCTGGGAAAGATCGTCGCCAACAGCCTCGTCGTGCTGGCGGCGACGGCGCTGTCGACGGCCGTCGTGATCCGCGGGATGCTGGGCGCGCCGCTGCACGGGTCGCCGCTGCTGTTCCTGACGGGCGCGGCGCTCAACGTGTTCGCCATGACCTGCCTGGGCGTGACCCTCGCCACGCTGGTCCGCTCGATGCCGCAGTTCGGGCTGCTGATGATGCTGGTGGTCATCCCGGTGAACATCCTCTCGGGAGGCAACACGCCCTTCGACGCGATGCCCGACGTGATCCGCTGGATCATGTTCTTCTCGCCCACGACCCACTTCGTGACCATCTCCCAGGCGATCCTGTTCCGCGGCGCCGGCCTGGCGGCCGTGTGGCTCCCCTTCGTCGCCGTGGCGCTGATCGCGGCGGTTCTGTTCGGCGTGGCCCTGGCGCGCTTCCGCGCCAGCGTCGCGACCACGACGTGACGACCCCCGAGCGGGTGACCGGGCGCACCCAGGGGGAAGCTGGGGCCGGCGACCCCACCCGGACGGTCCGGGACCGTTTGCGCCTCGCCCGGAGGTCGTGTGGCCCGCGCGCGTGCGTTCCCGGGGTGGCACGGATTCTGCTCTCTCGAAGAGTCGCCGTCCGACGTCCGGCACTGGAGGCCGATGCCCATGACGCACGCCAACCCCCCGCGGACCCCTCGATCCGACGCCCGGAGGGATCGCCTGATCGGGAAGGGCAACGCCGAGCCGTATCGCTCCGAGCGAAAGCTCCCCGACCCGACCACCTGCGCCGACTGCGGAGCGCTCTACCGGAACGGTCGCTGGGTCTGGGGCGACGCCCCCGAGGACGCGCACCGGGCGCTCTGCCCGGCCTGCCACCGCATCCGGGACGCGTACCCGGCGGGAGTCCTGACGATCAGCGGCTCCTTCATCGAGGCGCACCGGGCCGAGATCCTGGGCCTGGCGCGGAACGTGGAGTCGCGCGAGAAGGGCGATCACCCGCTCAAGCGGATCATGGCGGTCCGAAGCGACGAAGCGGCGGTGACGATCGAGACCACCGAAGCCGGCCTCGCCCGCAACATCGGCGATGCACTCCACCGCGCCTACGAGGGCGACCTCGACTACACCTACGGCGAGGGCGGAGACCTGCTGCGGGTGACCTGGAAGCGCTGAGGGCGGCGGAGCCGCCACGCGCGTACCTCTCCGTCTGGATCGACCGGACCCGCGCGGTCGATCCGCTGGGCACCGAGAAGCTCGAGGGCGTGCCGGACACCTACCCGTTCGGCCTCTGAGGAAGCGGCCAGGCCGCAGTTGCGTCGCCACTGCACGGCGCCCGCGGCGTTTCCGCACCCGGGCTTCCGTGAGCCAGGTCACGGGCGTCGGCGACCGGTGCGCCGAAGAGGGACTGTTCCACGACGCGTGCGTCGAGGAGGGGAAGCGCGCTTCCGACAGAGGCGGTACCCCCGATGCGTCACCTCCCCCGCGGCCGCACCCTGGCCCTCCTGCTCGCCGTCCTGCTGGCCACGCCCGCGACCGCCGGCTGGTTCTTCGGCGGACACCCGGGCTGGCCGAAGGCGTCCCACGCCACGAAGCCGCACCCCACCGCGCACCACGACGGCTGGGGGGACGCGCCGAAGCACGCGTGGCCGAAGACGCCTCCCTGGAAGCGGCACGAACGCCTGTGCGAGCGGCTGCGGATCCGCGCCGACGGGCATCCGGGCCGCTTCCGCCTGCTCCTGTGGCTGCTCGGCTGCCCCCCGCCGACCGCCCCCGCGCCGGTGCCCGAGCCCGACTTCACGGTGGCCCCGCCGCCCGACACGACGTTGACCGACGCGGCGGGCAACGCGCTCGCCGACCTGGGCACGGTCGAAGCCGACGATGGGCTGTTCCGCGTGCCCTACACCCGCTCGTTCGCGAACCCGGTCGTGCTGCTCGGCCCGCCCACCGCCCGCGAGGCCCAGCCGGGCATCGCGCGCCTCGACCGCGTCGAAGCGGACGGCTTCCGGCTGCGCTTCGCCGAGTGGGAGGACGGCGACGGCGCCCACGTGCCCGAGGCGATCCCGTACCTCGTCATCGAATCCGGCCGCCATGCGCTCGCCGACGGCCGCGCGTGGGAGGCCGGCCACCTGGAGATCGCCGAAGCCGGCGTGTGGGACGCGGTCGCCTTCGACACGCCCTTCGACGCGCCGCCCGAGGTCTTCCTCACGGTCCAGACCTCGAACGACGCCGACCCGGTGGTCGTGCGCGCGCGCGACGTCACCGGGCAGGGCTTCCTGGCGGCCATCTTCGAGTCGGAGGGCGCCGACGGAACCCACGGCGCCGAGCGGATCGGCTACCTCGCCGTGTCCTCGCCGGGCTCGGGTCGGCTGGCGACGGGCCCCGACTCCGTGCCGTTCTGGATCGGGCGCATCGCGGCCGACGAGCGGCCCGTGCCGGTGCTGAGCGCGCGGCTCTGGGTCGAGGAGGAGACGACCGCCGACGCCGAGACCGACCACGAGACCGAGAGCGTCTCGGTGATGGCGCTCGGACCGCAGGTCTTCGCCCAGGACGTGTCGGCGATGGACCTGGACCCCTCCGCCCTGCGGCGCAGCGCGCCGGAGCACGGCCCCGTGCTCGAGTGGGGCACGCTCCCCGAGGTCGACGGCGACTGGCGGACGGTGCCGCTCGCCCGCACCTACACGAACCCGGTGGTGGTCGTCGGTCCCATGTCCTCGAACGACCCGGCCGCCGCCGTGCTGCGCGTGCGCGGCGTCGCGTCCGACTCCTTCGAGATGCGCGTGCAGAGCCGGGACTTCGTCGGACGCCCCCACGACGCGGAGCGCGCCTTCTACCTGGTCACCGACCCGGGCATCCAGGACCTGGGCGGACTGGTGGTCGAGGCGGGCCACGTCGACACCGATCAGGTGGCCCGGGTCGGCCAGGCGGAGGTGGTGCTCCCGCTGCCCTACGGCGTCGCACCGGGCGTCTTCGCCACCGTCATGACCGACCACGGCGCGCAGCCCATCGCCGCGCGCATGTTCGATCGCACCGCCGAGGGCTTCCGGGTGGGACTGGAGCCGGAGGAGGCGTACGCGGGCGGGCTCGAGAACGAGACGATCGGCTGGGTGGCGATCCAGGCGGGGCGGGGCATGACGACCGACGGACGCGCGATCGCCGTCTTCGACACGAGCCTCGACCACACGCCGGTGCGGGTGCCCTTCGGCGAGGCGTTCGTCGGCGCTTTCCCGTCCCTGCTGGCGCAGATCGTCAGCGTCAACGGGTTCGACTCGGTCGTGCCGCGCTACCGGGATCTCACCCCCGAGGACGTCGAGATGCACCTCCAGGAGGAGAGCTCGGCCGACCCGGAGATCGCGCACCGGATCGAGGACGTGTCGGTGTTCGTGGGCGAGTAGTCAGGAGTACCGGAACTCGGGTGCCTCGAGGTCGATGGCCGGGATCTCGTCCTTCTCGCGCCAGTAGTCCTGGGTGTGCTGCCACTCGGGGCGGTCGAGGCGCCTGGGCAGCAGGTGCATGCTGCGCATCAGGTAGTTCGGGTTGAAGTTGTCCGCGTCCATCCACGGCAGCTCCGGCAGGCCCTCGTCCTCGGGGCGCAGCACCGGCTCGACCCGCTTCGCGCCGATCGCGTCCATGTGCTTCAGCAGGCGGCAGACGAAGTCGGCCAGCAGGTCGGCGCGCAGCGTCCAGCTGGCGCGGAAGTAGCCGAACACCCAGAGCAGGTTCGGCACGCCGGTGAACATCATGCCGCGGTAGGTGACGGTGTCGGACCACTTCACCGGCTTCCCGTCGACGCTGAAGGCGATGTCGCCCATCACGCACAGCTCGAAGCCGGTGGCCGTCACGATGATGTCGGCCTCGAGCTCGCGCCCCGACGCGAGCAGGATGCCCTTCTTGGTGAAGCGCTCGATCTCGTCGGTGACCACCGACGCCTTGCCCGAGGCGATCCCCTGGAAGATGTCGCCCTCGGGCACGAAGGCGATGCGCTGCTGCCAGGGCCGGTAGCGCGGCGTGAAGTGGCTCATGTCGAAGTCGGGACCCAGGTACTGCTGCACCGCCGCCAGCAGCAGCTTCTTCATGTCCTCGGGCTGCTCGAAGCAGGCCTTCGTGATGGCCTGCTGGTCGTGCAGGATCTTGCGCCGCGTGATCTCGTGGATCCACGTCTCGTCGACCTCGAGCTCGCGCAGCAGGTCGGCCAGCTCGTTCGCGTTGCGCGCCGGAATGAAGTAGGTGGGCGAGCGCTGGAGCATGGTCACGTGGCGGGTCTCGTCGGCGATGGCCGGAACCAGCGTCGCCGCCGTCGCCCCCGATCCGATCACCAGCACGTCCTTGTCCCGGTAGTCCAGGTCCTCGGGCCAGGTCTGCGGGTGGACGATCTCGCCCTCGAAGTCCTCCATGCCCTCCCACTCCGGGGTGTAGCCCTTGGCGTGCTTGTAGTAGCCCTGGCACATCCACAGGAAGTTCGCGGTGAAGCGCACCGCCTCGCCGGTGTCGGTGCGCCGGCCCTCGATCGTCCACAGGTTCTCGTCGCTCGACCAGCTGGCCTTCTCGATGCGGTGCTGGTAGCGGATGTGGCGGTCGAGGTCGTTCTCCTCGATCACCTCGCCCATGTAGGTGCGGATCTCCTCGGCGGTGGCGATGGGCGGCCCGGTCCAGGGCTTGAAGCGGTAGCCGAAGGTGTAGAGGTCGCTGTCCGAGCGGATGCCCGGATAGCGGTGCATCCACCAGGTGCCGCCGAAGCTCTCGTAGGCCTCGAGCACCACGAAGGTCTTGTCGGGGCACTGCTGCTTCAGGTGGTAGGCGCCGCCGACCCCCGAGATGCCGGCCCCCACGATCAGGACGTCGAAGTGCTCGCTCACGGACGGTTCTCCTCGGACGGGTGTTCAGGTGCGGAGCAAGCACTGTACCGGCCCCGGGCGCCGCGAGCCGGCGCCGCAGGGGCCCCGCTGGGACGCCGGGCCCCGGCAGTGGGGCGGAGGGCCACGGCAGCCGCCGGCCCGGCCTTGCGCAGGCCTCCCGGGGACCGACGCTTGGTTCATGGAGCCGCTCACCAACGCGGAGATCGCCGAGAGCTTCGAGCGGGTCGCCGACCTGCTGGAGGCCCAGCACGCGAGTCCCTACCGGGTGCGCGCCTGGCGCGGCGGTGCGACGACCCTGCGCGCCCTGCCGGCGCCGGTCCGCGAGCGGGTCGACGCAGAGGGGGAGCGGGCCCTCGAGACGCTGCCGGGCATCGGCCGCAGCCTGGCCGCCGCCGTCCGCGAGCTGGTGCGCACGGGCCGCCTGGGCCTGCTCGAGCGGCTGGAGGGGAGCGTCTCGCCGGAGGACCTCTTCTGCACGATCCCGGGGATCGGCGAGGACCTGGCCCACCGCATCCACGACGCCCTGGGCGTCGAGACCCTGGAGGAGCTCGAGCTGGCTGCCCACGACGGCCGGCTGGAAGGCGTGTCCGGCTTCGGACCGCGCCGCGTGCGCGCCGTGCGCGACTCGCTGGCCGGAATGCTCGCGCGCTCCGCGCGCCGCCGCGCACACGCGCGATCGGGCATGGGCGAGGCGGCGCCGCGTCCCGACGTGGACACGATCCTGGCCGTCGACGCCGAGTACCGGCGGCGGGCGCAGCGCGACGAGCTGCGCCGCATCGCCCCGCGCCGCTTCAACCCCTCCGGCGAGGCCTGGCTCCCGATCCTGCACCGCGACCTCGCCGGCTGGACCTTCCACGCGCTCTACTCGAACACGGCGCGCGCCCACCGGCTCGGCCGCACCCACGACTGGGTGGTGGTCTACTACGAGCGCGACGGCCGGGAGGGCCAGTGCACGGTGGTGACCGAGACGAGCGGACGCCTGCGCGGTCGCCGCGTCGTGCGCGGTCGCGAACCGGAATGTGCACGCATCCAGCAGGAGGAGAGCCGGTGCCCGACCCGGAGCGACGCCGTCGGATCCTGATCCTGGGAGCCGCGGGCCGCGACTTCCACTGCTTCAACACCGTCTACCGCGACGATCCGCAGGCCCGGGTGGTGGCGTTCACCGCCGCCCAGATCCCGGGCATCGACGCGCGACGCTATCCGCCGGCGCTGTCCGGCGCGTTCCACCCCGACGGCGTCCCCATCGTCGACGAGGCCGAGCTGGAGGAGGTCTGCGCCCGCGAGCAGGTGGACGAGGTGGTCTTCGCCTACAGCGACCTGGAGCACGCCCAGGTGATGCACCTGGCCTCGCGCGCGCTGGCGACCGGCGCCGACTTCCGCCTGCTGGGACCGGACGCCACCATGCTGCGGCGCGGGCCTGCGCATGTCGGTGGTCGTCGACCTGCAGGGTGGTCGCAGCGGTTGAGGCGCGAGCGGTCAGTTAGTGTCTTGGCCATGGCAGCATCCGAGGGCCAAGCCGGTCCGGCCGATCCCGAAGCCAAGGACCCCGACGCGCCGGAGTGGACACAACAGGTGACCGATCTCGTCACCGATTCGGTCGACAAGGTCCGCTCCCGGACCACCGGTCCCCTCCTGGGATTCGCACAGGGCATGGTCTACGCGGTGGTGGCCGCAGTGGTGGCCGTACCGGTGCTCGTGGTGCTGTTCATCGGTTTCATACGGCTGTTCAACTGGGCGGTTCCCGGAGATGTGTGGATCGTCTACGCCATCCTCGCCGTGGTGCTGTGGATCGCGGGAGTGATCAGCTGGTCGCGCCGCGAGGACGCCGAACCGGGCACCTGATGCCGGCGCCCGTGGAGTCCTCGCCCCCGACGATCCGGTCGGGTGGGGAATCCGTGGAAGAACCTGGATGTTGTGACAGCGTGTCGCCAGAAC
>JBNLVK010000196.1:0-3268 GCA_050618055.1 Myxococcota bacterium | reverse complement strand
GAAGCCCCTTCCACCAGTTCGCGACGGTCCAGGACATCGCCATCTTCCGCTTCGGGCGACCGGGGCACCGCCTGGGCAACGCACTCATCTACCCGGCGGCGCTGCTCTACGCGCTGTGGTCGCTGGCTCCGCTGGCGGCGTTCGGCGTGGCGCGGGCGCTGGCCGCGCCCGGTCGGCCGCGCGCGCTGGCGCTGGGCGTGCTGGCCTCGCTGGCCGTGCTGGCCGCCAGCGCGGGCCGGGGCACCAACGTCACGCCCTTCCGCACCGTGCTGCCGCTGGCCGCCGCGCTGGTCCCGCTGGGCGTGGCGGCCCTGTTCCAGGAGCGCGAGCGGGGCGCTCCGCGCCCGGCCCGCGAGCGGCTCGGCTGGGGCCTGGCGGCGGCGGCCTTCTGCGCCTTCGTGGGCGTGCAGCACGATCGGGTGTTCGCGGCCGAGCGGCTCTCGGAGGTCGCCTGGACCAAACCGCGCATGGAGCTCCCCGAGGCGATGGAGCTATCGGATACCCTTGCCTTGGGGACCTGGATGCGGCGCGAGTTCACGGGCGACGGAACGCTCAGCGAGGAGAACCTCGCCCAGCCGATCCGTCTGTTCGTGGGCGCCGACCACAAGTACCACTGGTTCGAGTGGCTCTTCCTCCAGTACGCGATCGGCGATCCGGGCCGCCTGGCCTCGGCCGAGCGCGGGATCCACGAAGAGCCGGACCTGCGCGCGGAGGTCCGCGCCCTCGAGCCCGGGCAGCTGCTCATCTCGAACCGGCCCGTGCGGGACCGACGCGCCCGGGAGCTGTTCCGGGTGGGGCGCTACGCCGTGTACGAGGGCCGACGGTGAGCGACGCCGCCGCGCCGCACCTGTCGTTCGTGGTTCCCTGCTACCAGGGCGCCGGCTTCGTGGAGCGCTCGCTCGAGCGCCTCGACCGCTACCTGCGCGAGCACGCCGACACCCTCGGCAGCTCCGAGATCGTGTTCGTCGACGACGGCTCCAGCGACGGCACCGCGGAGATCGTGGAGCGGCGCTTCCCCGGCATCCGCGTGATCCGCCACGAGCGCAACCGCGGCAAGGGCGCGGCGGTCCGCACCGGCATGCTCGCCGCCCGGGGCGAGTTCCTGTTCTTCACCGACGCCGACGTCCCCTACGACCTTTCGCCGCTCCCGACCATGCTCGACTACCTGGACCGCAAGGAGTTCCACGCCTGCATCGGCACGCGCTCCGCCAGCCGCGTTCCGACCCGGGTGAAGCGGGGTCTGCTGCGCAACCTGGCCAGCTTCGTGTTCACCGAGATCGTGAGCCGCCTGGTGGTGACCGGCATCCGCGACACCCAATGCGGCTTCAAGGGCTTCCAGCGCGAAGCCGCCCGCTTCCTGTTCGGCGAGAGCCGCATCGACGACTTCGCCTTCGACGTCGAGGTCCTCTACCTGGCCTTCAAGAACGACCTGGACGTGAAGCGCGTGCCGGTGAGCCTCACCGTCGACGACCACTCGAGCGTCTCGCTGTGGCGTCACGCGCCGGCCATGCTGGCCTCGCTGGTGCGCCTGCCCTTCCGCTACCACGCCGGCCGCTACGCGTCCTACACGGGTCCAACCGCCAGCGAGCCCGGGGACGGCTAGCCGTGGCCTGCGTCCACTGCGGCGGCGACGCCTTCCGCGATCGCCAGCGGATCGCCGGACACGCCGTCCGCGACTGCCGCGCCTGCGGCCTGACCCAGCTCGACCCGATGCCGCCCCGCGCGCTGCTCGACGAGCTCTACGGCGACGAGTACTTCGAGAGCGGCGACGCGGGCGTGGGATACGGCGACTACGCGAGCCAGGAAGAGGAGTACCGGGCCACCTTCGCCGACGACGTGCGCCGCATCCGCCAGTTCGCCGACGGCGGCCGGCTGCTCGAGGTGGGCTGCGGCTTCGGCTTCTTCCTGGCCGAGGCGAGCGCGGCGGGCTTCGACGCCTGGGGCGTGGACGCGTCGGAGCGGGCGGTGCGCGAGTCGGCGGCGCGGCTGCCCGGCCGGGTCTTCCGCGGCGCCGTGGGCGACGTGCCGGAGCTGGCGTCGCAGCGCTTCGACGTGATCTTCGCCGCCCACCTGATCGAGCACATCAGCGAGCCCCGCCCCTTCCTGGCAGACCTGGTGTCGCGCCTCGCACCGGGCGGCCACCTGGTGCTGGTCACCCCGAACGTGGCGAGCTGGCTCGCGCGCCTGTCGGGACGTCGCTGGGTCTCCTTCAAGATCCCGGAGCACGTGGTCTTCTACGCCCCCGACACGATGCGGGCCCTGCTCGAGGGCTGCGGGCTGTCGGTCCGCGCGGTCGATCCGGCCTACCAGTTCTACCGGCTGCCCTTCCTGATGTCGCGGGTGCGCGAGCTGGTGCGCCCCCTCGACCGGCTGATCCCGCCCTTCGAGCGCTGGCGGCCGTTCCGGGGGCGCATGCTGCGGGTCACCAGCGGCTCGCTGCGCGTGATCGCGCGCAAGCCGGACCGGGCCCCCTGACGCGGACGCTTCGCGCCCGCCCGCCTTGACGGCCCCCTGGATCCGCCGTCTACTCGCGCGGACGTGAGCGAGATCGTCGACACGGGGGTGTTCGAGCTCGACGCGATCGAGCAGCTGGCCTGGGCGCTCCAGATCGGACTCGTCGGCTGGATCCTGTGGCGGCGGCCCGCGACGGCTCCCCTTCCCGCCGTCACCCTCGTCGCCTGCCTGGGCGTGCTGGCGCTCGGCTGGGTCTGGCGCCTCGCCTACGGGTTCACCCTGGCCGCCGACGACTTCGGCTTCTGGATCGGCGACGACTGCCTGCGCTGGGTGCGCGCCTGGCGCTGGTCCCAGGACCCCTTCTTCGTGCTGAAGAACGATCCCTGGATCGTCGGCAGCTACGTCCTCCACGGCTCGGCCATGAACCTGCTGGACGTGGGCCCGCTGGCCGCCAGCAAGCTCGTCTCGGCCGTGTACGCCGTGCTGCCGCTGGTCGGCGTCCACGCGCTCACCCAGGCCCTCTTCGACCGCCGCGAGGTCTCGCTGCTGGCCGTGCTGCTGGTCGTGCCGGCCTGGCTGCACGTGCTGCTGGGCACGGGCCTGATGACCGAGCTTCCGGTGATCGGTCTGCTGCTGTCGGGCGCGGCACTGCTGGTGCGCGGACTCGACGCGGCGCCCGGGCGGCGCCGCGCGGTCCTGCACGTGGGCGGCGCGCTCCTGCTGGCCGCCGCCACCGCCTTCCACATGGTGGCGTGGATCTACCTGGCCGCGCTCCAGCTCGGGCTGCTGGTGGCGCGAGATCGGAAGAGCACAC
>JBNLVK010000195.1:0-15149 GCA_050618055.1 Myxococcota bacterium | reverse complement strand
CCACCGCCTCCAGCCGCAGGTCGAGACCGGCGACAAGAAGCTGCTGATGACGGTCGCCTGGCTGGACAAGCAGGTGTCGAACCAGGCGAGCGAGATCCTGGCCCGCACGCTCTCGCTGCCGAGCCTGGAGGGATCGGTGATGGAGGGCCTGCTGGGCATCGACGACGTGGAGGGCCCGGTCGACTCGGCCATGGTCATCTACGACACCGGCACCTACGACATCTACGACCCGGCCCAGACCCCGTTCATTCCGCCGCTGGCCAACCAGATCCCCAGCAGCGAGTGCGACCCCCACGGCGTGCGCGCCACCGTCCCGGCCTCGATCGACCAGCTGCTGGGCTTCCTGCGGCCCGGCGGGCGCATCGAGAACTTCTGCGACGGGGTCTGCGACGGCACGATCCCGTACGAGCAGCCGCCGGGCGGTCCCTGCGTGCTGCCGCTGCCGTAGGGTCGCGGGTCGCTAGCGACGGCGCTGGCGGCGGGCGATGCCCAGGCCGGCGAGCCCGAGCGCCAGCAGGCCGGCGGTGTTGGGCTCGGGAACGAAGGTGCGCGCCACCTCGTTGCCGACCAGCGTCAGCACGGCGGTGAATCCGCCGAGCGTGAAGGTGAAGGTCCCGTTCACGACGGCGTTGCCCACGCTGTTCAGGTTCGCGACGGCCAGCGTCGGGACCGACACGGTCTTGGGTCCGGTGAAGGTCGCGGGCAGGCCCAGGACCGTGCACTGGGTGCCGGTGCCGGCGCAGTTCGCGAAGCCGGTGAAGTTCATGACGAAGGGGTTGAAGGTGGCGCTGCTGGTGCCCGGCAGCAGCTGTCCGAAGCCGGAGCCGGGCTGGGTGGCGCCGACGGCGCCGCTCACGTTCGCGCCGAACTGGCTCTTCGCGAAGGTGCCGGCCAGGGTGAGGCTGCGGAGCGTGGCGGCGCCCGGGCCTGCGCCCGAGGGCGACGTCGCGCCGAAGTCGATCTTGCCGGACGCCTGGGTGATGGCGCCGTCGGGCGGGACGTCGATGAAGCCGCCGAGGATGGCCACCGAGCTGGCGCCGAAGTCGAACTCGACCGTGACCTTGCCGGCCTGCGCGGAGACGGGCAGGTGGAGCGCGGCGAGCGCCAGCAGGAGCGAGAACAACGGGGTGCGCATCGGCTTCCCTTCCCTTGGTGCAGCGCGGCCAGACTCCCACACCGCCTGGGCGCTTGGCAAGCGCGAGAATCGCGGCGAGGCCCCGTCCCGTGCCGGTGCACGACTACCATGTGGTTGAAAAACAAGGGGTTTTCGTGTTAGCTTCGACGGGTCCGATGCGCCGACCGACCCGCCAGCCGCTGCTCCTCCTGGTCCCCCTGCTGTGCCTGCTGCTGGGGGCGTCGGGGGACCCCGGCCTGGTGCTCGAGCTCGATCGCGAGACCTTCCGGCTGACCGCCCGCGACCTGGCCGGCGACGTCGACGGCCCGACGCTGCGCGTGGTGACGGGCTCGCCGTCGCACCCCACGCCCGCCGGCGAGTTCCCGCTCTACAGCGTGGTGCGGAACCCGGGCTGGGAGCCGGGCGATACGGCCCGCCGGCTGGGAGCGCGGCCGATTCCGCCCTCCGAGCGCGGGCCGCTGGGGGTCGCGAAGATCACCTTTGCAGGCGACGGGGTGGCGCTCCACGGCGGGGCGGATCCGCTGCTGCTGGGCAAGCCCATGTCGCTCGGCTGCGTGCGGACCCTCGACGCGGAGCTGCTGGGGCTGCTCGCCTGGCTCGAGGAGCGCGACGGCCTGCTGCGCCCGCGCCCCCAGCCGGACGGCGAGTTGCACCAGGGCTTCCGCCGGCCTGCGCGCATCGTCGTCCGCTAGCGGGCCCCCGGCCACCGGCAGGACGCCCCGCCAAGCGCCCGACGCGCCTCGCCCCTGTCCCCGGCACGACAGCGAAATGCCCGCGGCCGCACGATTTTTCTGCCACAAACCGGGCACTCGCTGACACGAATCCGACATGAAGTGCGGATTCTCTACCTGGGGCGGTGGGCTGCTCGCGACGATCCTTCTGGTGCTCCTGGCAGGCCCGGCCTGGAGCACTCCCGCGACCGTCTTCTTCGACGGTCCGTTGATCGGCGGCGAGCACAAGGGGCTGGCCTTCGGATCCATTCCGGCCGGCGTACCCGTGATCGACGTCGACGTCTTCGCGGTGACCGGAGCCCTCGACGTGGTGGGCCAGTCGGCAGACGGAACGAACATCGGCGTGGGACCCGCGCCGAACCAGGTGACCTCCCGGTGGGTGGTCGAGGACGTGTTCCCGGGAGGCATGCCGGACCAGGTCTACCTGCTGTTCGCCACCCTGCTGAACGACCGGGCCAGCGGCTGCCCGACCACCTACACCACCGACTTCACCGACGAAGCCGACGAGACGCACGACCGCGGCGGACTGGTGATCGACGACGCGACCGGCTGGGTGGTGGTCGAGACCGAGGACGCGCAGAGCAACCCGTTCTACTACGTGGGCATCCCCCTCGACTTCAGCAACGTGGGCGGCGACTGCGGCGGCGTTACGCTGGTGGCGAGCCAGGCCTGCGTCGACGTGACCTACTTCCTCGAGGACCCGGACAACCAGGTGTTTCCGAACGGATCCGAGAACGTGCTGGTGCTGCCCCAGCTGAACATCCTGATGGCCGTGGTGCCCGAGCCGGGCACGGGCCTGCTGCTGGCCCTCGGCCTGACGGGCCTCGCCGCCCGGCGACGGATCGCCTGATGCGGGGATTCGTGCGGGGTTGCGCCGCCGGCCTGGCGGCGATGGGACTGGCCTTTCCGGCGCTGGCCGCCGACGAGGGTCTGGTGCTGCGCCAGAGCGCCGAGCGGCTGGCCGCGGCGGACCGCTGCGAGGAGGCGATCGTCAAGGCGAAGCGCGCTCGGACGCTGGATCCGGAGGACGCCGAGGCGGCCGCCCTCGAGGGCCGCTGCCTGCTCCACCTGAAGCGCTACGACGCGGCGATCGATCCGCTGAAGCGGGCGC
Source organism: Myxococcota bacterium (assembly GCA_050618055.1). Taxonomy (GTDB): domain Bacteria; phylum Myxococcota_A; class UBA9160; order UBA9160; family SMWR01; genus CALDCK01. Next base: position 12,172 of record JBNLVK010000195.1, on the reverse strand, counting down.
GCAGCCTGGATCCCTCGATCGACGGCCTCTCGATCGACCTGGCCATGGCCCACTACCACCGCGGCGACCTGGCCGCGGCGGAGCGCGATCTGCGCCTGGCCGCCGAGCGCGATCCGGGCGACGCCCGCGTGCAGCTCTACCAGGGCCTGGTGCTGCTGGAGCGGTCGCGGGACGAGGAGGCCGCCGCCGCCTTCGAGCGGGCCGCCACCCGCGACCCGAACATCGATCCGCTGGCCTCCTACTACTCGGCCCTGGCCTGGCAGCGCGCCCGCGAGCGCCAGAAGGCGAGGGCGGCCCTCGAGGGCGTCGTGCAGCGTTCTCCCGACTCGCAATGGGGACGCCGCGCCCAGGCGCTGCTCGACGAGCTGGACGAGCACGTGGGCTTCACGCCGGGCGGCGTGGTGGCGCAGGCCAGCGTCGGCGTCGAGTACGACGACAACGTGGTGCTCGAGGGCGACGACCCGACGGTTCCGAGCAACGTCTCCGACGAGGGCGACGGGCGCGTCTGGTGGAGCGCCGAGCTGGGCGCCGAGCTGTTCCGCACCGAGAACTGGGCGGGCGGCGCCAACGCCGGCTTCTACGGCGACCTGATGTTCGAGCTCCAGCGCTTCAACACCTACACGCCGATGGCTTCGCTCTGGCTCGACCGCCGCATCGACGAGGTGAGCTTCGTCCGCCTCCAGCCCTTCTTCGGCTACACCTGGAACCGCGGCGATCCCTACCTGGCGAACTCGGGCGCGACGCTGTCCTACGACCGCAGCTTCGACGACTGGGGCGCCGGCACCCTCTACGGCACGTTCGCCTACCGCAACTACATGTTCAACACGACGAACCCGCGCGTGATCGCCGGCGGCGTCGACTGGTCCGAGGAGCGCGACCGGGACGGCACCGATTTCCGCGTCGGCTACGACCACGCGGTGGGCGTCACCGACAGCACCACGCTGCGCGCCGGCGTCGAGCACCAGCGCTACGAGGCCGAGGGACGCGACTACTCCCACGTGGGCTACGGAGGCCACGTGGGCGTCTACCAGCAGCTTCCCTGGCGCGTCGGCCTGGACGTCGACTTCGCCTACGCCTACGAGCCCTACCGCCAGCCCTCGTCCTACCCGGCGCCGTTCGTGAACCACAAGAAGCGCCGGGACAACCGCTACACGGTGCGGGCCCAGCTCGACCGGCCCATCACCGACTGGCTGTCGGTCACCGCCTACTACCGGCACGAGAACAACGAGTCCAACACCGCGGTCTTCGACTACGACCGCAACGTCTACGGCGGCCTTCTGACCGTCTACTACGGCCCGCAGTAGGCGGGCGGAGGCAATCCCATGCTGCGCACCCGAAGCTCCCTGCCGATCTGGATGCTGGCCCTCGCCCTCGCCCTCGCCGCTCCGCTGCCGGCCCTGGCCCAGGGGGCCGTGGGGCAGGTGACGTCGCTCTCCGGCGACGTCCAGGCGAGCGGACCGGGCGGCACCCGCTCGCTCGCCTGCGGCGACGACGTGTTCGCCGGCGACACCATCACCACCGGCAGCGCCGGGAGCGCCGGCATCCTGATGAACGACGTGCTGGCCGCCCTGGACGGCGGATCGTCGCTGACCGTCGGCCGGACCGAGGCCGGATCGCCGGACGCCCAGCTGGACGAGGGCCGCGTGCGGCTGATCGACGCCCGGGACGGCGGCGTGCCGGCACGGCTGGGCGCGCGCGACGCCCAGGTGCGGGTGGCGGGCAACGACGCCGAGGCCTACGTGCTCTCCGAGAAGATCGGCCCCTACGCCATGTTCTGCGAGTGGGACGCGCCGCTCTCGGTGAGCCGCGGCGGCGAGGTCCGGAACACCGATCCGAACCACTGCGTGATCGCCAAGGACAGCGAGCCCCTGTACGTGTCGAACGCCCACGACGAGCGCATGGCGCCCGGCGGCGACGACACCTGCCCGCCGGACCTGGGCGGGCTGGCCGCGGCCGACCCCCACTTCCGGGCCGACGACGTGGACGTGGCGCTGGGCCCGCCGGGCGAGGCCTGGAGCAACATGGCGTCGGGCGTGGGCATGCCGCGCCGCGACCCCTGCGACGTGCCGGGCGCGGGCTGCGCCATCGGCAGCGCGGTTCCGACCGTGATCGTCGAGCCGCCGCCGGGCACCGGCGGACAGCCGGGCGCGGGCACCTTCAACTGATCGGCGAAGACCGCGCCTGACACGCGCGGCCCGAGCGGGGACACTACCGGCGGTGCCGCGCCCCGTCTCCGTCCTGCTGCTCGCCGTCGCCGTGGCGGCCTTCGCCGTGCTGCTGCTCGGCCGGCTCTCCCACCCGCTGCTCTGGCAGGACGAGGGCGAGACGGCCATGTTCGCGAGCCGCGTCCTCGACCACGGCTTCCCCAGGGTCCACGGCGAGCGCAACGTGGTCTACGAGTTCGGTCCCGACGTGGCGCTGGGCGTGAAGGAGTCGGTCGACGCCTACATCGGCAAGACGTGGGGCGACTTCTACGTGGCGGCGCCGGCGGTCGCCTGGGCGCGGCGCAGCGACGACGCCCACGCGCAGGCGTTCCGGCTGAGGCTGCCCTTCGCGCTGCTGGGCGCCGTGGGCCTGTGCATCCTGCTGGCGAGCCTGCTGCCGGCGGTGCCGCCCGGGCGCCGGCTTGCGTTCGCCGCCGCCTTCTTCGCCTTGTGCAGCGCGTCCGTGTCGCTCCAGCTCCACCTGCGCGAGGCGCGCTACTACGGTCTGCTGATGGCCGTGCTGCCGGCGGTGCTGGCGCTCCACCTGCGCGAGGAGCGCTCGGAAGGGAACTTCCGCTGGGGGCGCGCCGCAGAGCTCGCCGCCGTCTCGTTCCTGCTCTTCCACGTCTTCCACGTGGCCTGGTTCGCGACGACCGCACTTCTGGCGTCGGATGCGGTGCTGCGGGCCTGGCGGGCGGCGCCCCAGGACCGCCGCACGCGCCTGTGGCAGGCGCTGGCGCCCCACGCACTGGCGGCGCTGCTGGTCGCGCCCTGGCTCCACTTCTTCGAGACCTTCCGCGTGGCCCGCGAGTTCGCCTCCCACGTGGGGCTCTCGCCGGCGGGCTACCTGACGAGCTGGATGCAGGTCGTCGCCCACTTCGCGCGCCAGGAGCTCTTGCTGCCGGCGGCGCTCGGCGTCGCCGCCGGGAGCTGGGTGTTCCGGCGCGACGCGGCGAGCGGACCCGAGGCCCACGGGCTGGCCGTGCGCCTCGCGCTCTTCTGCCTGGGCTACACGGCGATCGGCTGCCTCAACCCGCTGGTCTACGAGCGCTACTTCTTCGTGCTGGGCCCGCTGCTGACCGGCGTCGCGCTGCTCGAGGCCTCGGCGCTGCTCGACCGGGCGGGGGCGCGGCGTCGCGTGGTGGCGGGTGCCGTCGCGGCGCTGCTGCTCGCGTCGCTCGTCCCGCGCGTCGACGCGCTGCGCGGACGCATCGCCGAGCTGCGCGAGCCGGTGCGCGGACCCGTCGACTTCCTGGTGGCCCACCTGAAGGAGCGCTACGCGGATCCGTCGGAGCTGGTGATCGCCACCAACTACGAGGCCCACCCGCTGATGTTCCACCTGGGCAGCCGGGTGATCGTGGGGCTCTCGGGCAACAACCTGGTCGCGGAGCGCGAGCTGACACCGGACGTGGTCGTGCCGCGTCGGCGCTGGCCGCGCATGCTTCCCGAGCTGTCCCGCTTCCTGGCACGCGGCGGGTACGAGGAGGTGGAGCTGCCGGTGCGCGACGTCCACTACAACAACGTGCCGTCGCTCGCGGCGAGTCCGACCACCCCGGATCCCCACCGTTTCGAGACACCGCACGCGGCGGACGGGCAGGGGCTACGCGTCCACCACCGCATCCGCTGATCGCGCGCGGCGGATCCGCCAGTGGCGCACGCCGAAGACGGCGGCCACGATCGCCACGAGCAGCAGCGTGCCGGTCACCGGCCGCTGCCAGAGCAGCTCGAGGAAGCCGCTGCCGGCGAAGGCCCAGAAGGCCGACCAGGGCGCGAAGGCGATCACCGTGCCGACCAGCATGGGCCCGGGGCTCACGCTCGAGAGCCCCAGCGCCCAGTGGGACGGGGCCAGCAGGTAGGCGCTCAGCCGGAACAGCAGCACGGTACGCAGCTGTCGCTCGCGGATGCGCTCGTCCAGGTTGCGGAGCGCCAGGGGAAGCCGCGGCTCGACCCAGTCGCGGCCCAGGGTGCGGGCGAAGAGGTAGCCCACCATGCCGGCGCCCACCGCGCCGGCCCAGATCAGCAGGAAGGCGGTGAGCGGCGGCCAGACGGCGATGGCCGGGAAGATGAAGGGCGCCGCGGGGCTGCCCAGGCCGTTGGCCAGGGCGAGGGCGACCACGAAGGCGAGCCGGCCCCAGGGTCCGGTGTCCCGCAGCAGGGCCGCGGCCCGTTCCGGCTCCAGGTGGTCGAAGAGGCCCGCCCACCAGGCGAGCGCGACGCCGGCGGCGATCGCGACCATCAGGGTGATGCGCCAGCGCACTCGGCGGATCCTCGCCTCTCCGGGGTGTCTGGCCAGGCCGACCCCCTTCGTGCGAACCTAGCACCCGCCCCAAGCAGGAGTGCCCCATGAGCTTCCATCACGTTGCCATCGCCACCCGGGACGCGAAGGCGACCCACGCCTTCTACACCGGCCCCATGGGCTTCGAGCTGGCCAGGGTCGAGATCGCGCCCGCCGGCGACCAGGGCTTCGCCAAGCACCTCTTCTACGACACGGGCAACGGCGAGATGATCGCCTTCTGGGACATCCGCGATCCGGATCTCCCGCCCGACTACGGCACCGCCATCTCCACCGGACTCGGACTCCCGGTCTGGGCCAACCACATCGCCTTCGGCGCCAGCGACCTGGACGACCTGGCGCGGCGCCGCGACCGCTGGCTCGAGCACGGCGTCGACGTGATGGAGGTGGACCACGACTGGTGCGTGTCGATCTACGCCCAGGATCCCAACGGCGTGATGGTCGAGTTCTGCACCTCGACCCGCGCGTTCGACGACGACGACCGCAAGCAGGCGCTGGCGCTGCTCGATTCGGACGACGCGAAGCTCGGCGACCCGCCGCCCACGAAGATCTACCGGGCCAAGGACTACGCGAAATAGCGTCAACCCCGCTTCGCGGGGAACACCTCGTCGATGCGAGCCAGCACCTCGTCCGGGAGCCGCCGTCCCGAGGCCTTCACGTCGTCCTCCAGCTGCGAGCGCTTCGTGACGCCCACGATCACGCTGGAGACGCCGGGCTGGCGCAGGCACCAGGCCAGGGCGAGCTGGGCCATGGACATGCCGAGCTCGTCGGCCAGCGGCGCCAGCGCGTCGATGCGCCGCAGCTCGTCGTCGGCCAGGAAGGCCTCCATGAAGACGTTGCGCTGCGGGTCGGCGGCGCGCGATCCCTCGGGCCGCGTGCCGCCCGAGTACTTGCCCGTCAGCGCGCCCTGGGCGAGCGGGCTGAAGACGATCTGGCCCAGTCCCTCGCGGTCGCACACCGGCAGCACCTCGCGCTCGATGCCGCGGCGCAGGATGTTGTACTGGGGCTGGTTCGAGACGGGCCGGTAGGCGTTGCGCAGGTCGGCGATGCGGCAGGCGTCCACCACCTGGGCGGCGCGCCACTCGGACACGCCCCAGTAGAGCAGCTTGCCCTGGCGGATCAGGTCCTCGAAGGCGCGGACCGTCTCCTCGACGGGCGTCCTGGGGTCGGGCCGGTGACACTGGAGCAGGTCGATGTAGTCGGTGCCCAGGCGCCGCAGCGATCCCTCCACGCTCTCGACGATGTGCTTGCGCGACAGCCCGCGGTCGTTCGGGTGCTCCGACATGGGGAAGAAGCACTTGCTGGCGACGACCACGTAGCGCCGCGGAATGCCCTGGAGGGCGTAGCCCAGCGCCTCCTCGCCCTGGCCGTTCGAGTAGACGTCGGCGGTGTCGAAGAGGTTGATGCCCAGGTCGTAGGCCTGGTGCACCAGCTCGCGGGTGCCCTCGCGGTCGACGCTCGAGCCGAAGGTGAGCCACGAGCCCAGCGAGATCTCGCTCACCGACAGGCCGGTGCGTCCCAGGTTCCGGTACTCCATCGGGGCCTAGTCTACACTGCGCGCCGTGCTCTCCCTGGCCGAACCCACCTCGCCGGACTGGGCCGATCGCGTGCTCGCCGACCTGCCCGAGCTGCTGGTCGACCACGCCCACTGCGAGAAGAAGGCGGCCGGCATGGCCGTCAACCTGGTGTTCCGCTACCCGCAGCACGGCTTCCTGCTGGCGCCGCTGTCGCGGCTGGCCCGCGAGGAGCTGGTCCACTTCGAGCAGCTGCTGGCGATCCTGGCCGAGCGGGGCGAGAGCTTCCGCATCCTGCGTCCCAGCCCCTATGCGGGCAGGCTGCGCAAGGCGACGCGCACCCACGAGCCGGCGCGGCTGGTGGACACGCTGCTGTGCTGCGCGCTGATCGAGGCGCGTAGCTGCGAGCGCTTCGGGCTGCTGGCGAAGGCGGTGTCCGACGACCGACTGCGGGCGTTCTACGAGGGACTGCTGGCGTCCGAGGCGCGGCACCACGGGGTCTACGTGGAGCTGGCGTCCGAGGTGGCGCCGCGCCGCGAGGTCGCCGCGCGCCTGGCCCAGCTGGCGGAGCTGGAGGCCCGCGCGCTCGCCGACGCCCCGCCGCTGCCGCGCATGCACGCCTGATCCGGCCACGCGGTTGACGAGCGCCGGACGCCGCTGCAACCTGCCCGGCCCACCCCGAAGGCAAGAAGGAGACCCCCATGGACATCACCACCGACCGCGTCGAGATCCCCGTTGGCGGAGCGAGCATGGGCGGCTACGTGGCGCGTCCCGCCGACGGCGAGACCCGACCCGGCGTGATCGTGTTCATGGAGATCTTCGGCATCAACTCGCACATCCGCGACGTCACCGAGCGGGTCGCGAAGGAGGGCTACGTGGCCCTCGCCCCCGACTACTTCCACCGCACCGGACCGGGCGTCGAGTACGGCTACGACGACGACGGCATGGCGAAGGGCATGGCCCTGCTGAACCAGCTCGACGCCGACGAGATGATCGCCGACGCGACGGCGGCCCACGCCTACCTGGCGGGCCGCTCCGACGTCGACGGCGACAAGGTCGGTGCCATGGGTTTCTGCATCGGCGGCCACATGACCTACCTCACCGCCTGCACCGTGCCGGTGCGGGCCGCCGCCAGCTTCTACGGCGGCGGCATCGCCGCGCCGCAGGGTCCGGGCGGCGGCGCCTCGACGGTGAGCCGCACCTCCGGCATCTCGGGGAAGATCCTGTGCCTGTTCGGCCAGGAGGACACGCTGATCCCGCAGGACCAGGTGGCCACGATCCGCGAGGCCCTGGAGAAGGCCGGCACCGACCACGAGGTGGTGGTCTACCCGGGCGCCGACCACGGCTTCTTCTGCGACCAGCGCGCCACCTACCAGGAGGCGGCGGCGAAGGACGCCTGGAGCCGGGTGAAGACGCTGTTCGGGTCCGAGCTGGGCTGACCCGACGCTCTCTGCGCGGGGTCCGGTGGAGGCGGTCGCGGGCGTAGGCGGAGCACCGCGTTTGCACGCCCGGGGGGTGCGGGGTACAAAGTCGCAACATTGCGGTGGAAGGTGTCCCCCGTTCCTCCCTTCGAAGGGGGGTGGGGGCAGGCCCCGTGATCCGACTGCAAACGCGTGCGCTCCCGGCGAGCGCCGCACGGAGGTCGCGTCGGACGCAGGGTCTGCGGGAAGCCGGTGGGAATCCGGCGCGAGCCCGTCGCTGTAACCGGGGACGGTCGTCGAAAGGACGCCACTGACCGAGCGCGCGCGAGAGCGTCGCGTCCGGTTGGGAAGGCTCGACGGCCGCGGGATCCGGGAGCCAGAAGACCGGCCTTCCAGCAGAGCGCGTCCTTCCCCGGGAGCGGGAAGGTGACGCGGTAGCGGCGATCCGACCGAGGTCGGTCGCCCGCGCCTCCACGTCGTCGCCTCTGGGGTCCTTCCACCGCGGAAGGAGGATCGTCGGGTGGCACGGAGGCGGTGGATCGTCGGAATGGGCGCGGCGTGGGCTGCGTTCGCCGGCGCCGAGCCGGTGGATCCGGACGCCATCGAGCAGCCCGCTCCCGCGGTGGTGGTCGAGGAGACCGCGCCGCCCGCCAGCCGCGAGGACCCGACCGCCTTCACCCGCGTGATCGAGGTCGACGAGTTCGAAGGGGAGGGCAAGCAGGTGGCCGACCTGCTGGAGGGCACGCCCGGCGTGTTCGTGCGCCGCTTCGGCGGACCGGGCGAGCGCTCCGAGGTGTCGATCCGCGGCTCGACCGGCGCCCAGGTGGTGGTGCTGCTCGACGGCGTGCGCCTCAACTCGGCCCAGAGCGGCACGGTCGACCTGTCGACCATCCCCCTCGACCTGATCGAGCGCATCGAGGTGACCCGCGGCGGTGGCGGCGTGCAGACCGGCAGCGACGCCATCGGCGGCGTCGTGAACCTGGTGACGAAGCGGGCCAGCGCCCGGCCGACCACGCACGTCGCCGGCTCGGCCGGTCCGTTCCAGACCTGGACCGGATCGATCACCCAGACCGGGCGCGTGGGCCCGCTGGAGACCCGGGCCGGCTACGACTACTTCAACACCTCGGGCGACTGGAAGTTCGAGCCGATCGAGACGTTCCTGCCCGACGACAACGACTCGATCGAGCGCATCAACAACCGCTCGGAGCGCCACGGCGGACTGCTGAAGCTGGCGGCGGACGTGGGCGACCACGGACGCCTGGAGCTGACCGATCAGCTCTTCCATGCCAGCGAGGGCGCCCCCGGTCTCGACCAGGCCAGCGGGGGGGCGCTGCGCGGCCAGAGCCCGACGGGCCACCGGCGCCGCACCCGCAACGTGGTCCAGCTGCGCGCGCTGCACGCCCGCGAGCGCTTCGAGGCCGAGCTGCGTGCCTTCCACCGCTACGAGCGCCACCGCTTCCGCGACGAGTCCTTCGACCCGGTCTACGACACCGACGACCGCAACAGCAGCTACGGCGGTCGCGCCGAGCTGGCCGGCGAGGTCGTCTGGGGACCGCTGCGCCAGCGGCCGTCCCTGGGCGCCGAGCTGCGCCGCGACGAGCTCGATCCGCAGGGCACCGGCTACCGGCACCGGCGCGTGCTCGGCGTGTTCGCCCAGAACGAGCTGTCCCTGTTCGAGGGCCGCCTGTCCCTGGTCCCGGGCCTGCGCTTCGACGAGACCCAGGGGCTCGGCTCCGAGTGGATCCCGCGCGTCGGCCTGCGCGCGCGGCCCTGGCCCTGGCTCGAGCTGCTGGCCAACGCGGAGCGCTCCTACCGGGTGCCGAACTTCGACGAGCTGTACATCGACGAGCGCTCGCTGCGCGGCAACCCGGGGCTCGACCCGGAGGACGCCGACAACCTGGACGCCGGGCTGCGCCTGCGTTTCGCGCCGGGCGGCCTGCTGCGCAGCGTCTTCCTGGAGGGCGCCTACTTCTACAACGAGATCGACAACTCGATCGTCTTCCAGAACGTGAACCAGCAGGTGGTGCGCGCCACGAACATCCCCGACGCCCGCGCCCGCGGCGTCGAGGTGTTCGGCCGGCTGCTCTTCGCCCCCTTCGTGGCGGTCTCGGGCAGCTGGACCCACCTGGACACCGAGATCCGCCGCTCGCGCACGTCGCTGCCGGGCCGGCCCGAGGACGAGTACGACGTGCGGCTCGAGCTCACGCCGTGGGACGGTCGCCTCAAGCTGGTGGGCGGCGTGCAGTACACCGACGACATCCCGGCCAACGAGGGCGGCAACCTGGTGATCGGCGACCGCACCACCTGGGACGCCAGCGGTAGCCTCGCGCTGCACCGCCTGCCGTGGCTCGCCGCCTCGTGCGAGCGCGCGGGCCTCGCGGGGCTGCGGGTGTCGGTGATCGGTACCAACCTGACCGACCAGGCCGTGCGCGATGCGCTCTTCTTTCCCCAGCCGGGCCGCACGGTGACGGTCCGGCTCGAGGGCTGGCGATGAGGCGGCGGTGGGCGGTCGCGTGCGCCGCGCTCGGCTGGACCCTCGCCTGTGGCGGCGACGGCAGCGGCGGCAGCGTGAGCGTGGACGTGGACAGCGCGGTCGGCTGCCAGGCGATCGGCCTCAACCCCTTCCCGCCGGACCTGGCATTGCTGGGCGACGGCAGCCGCGGCGTGGCGCTGAGCTTCGATCCGCCGGCAATCGTTCCCCTCGATCTCGACGGCGACGTGCCGCGCGTCGACCCGGGCGTGCCGATCCTGGGCATTCCCGACGACAGCGACGGCGACGGCGCCGCCGAGGGAAGCCTGGCCATCCCCGACTCCCCGAAGCTCGACGGCGTCTTCGTGCGCGACCCGGATCTCGCCGCGGCGGATCTGGGGCTCGCGACCGCCAGCGACTACGAGGAGGTGATGGTCTTCGATCCCGACCTGGGCGAGCTGGTGGAGGTGGAGGTCGAGGTGGACGCCGGCTTCGACCCGGACGACTTCCGGCGGCTGCCGGCTCCGGGAGCGTCGGCCCTGCGCACCGCGGTCTCCACCGACGCCTGCGTGCGTCCCCTGGAGCCCATCGATTCGAATGGCGAGGACTACTCCGCCGGCATCGATCCGGCCTTCTTCTGCGATCCGGCGGTGGCGGGCAGCTTCTACGCCTCGTTCACGTCGGGGGCGGCCGTGGCCGCCGCGCGCCTGTTCGTGTCGATGTCGAACCTGGGGAGCTCGGTGCTGTCGCTCTTCCTGCCCGGCGCCGTGCTGGTCTACGACACCGACCTGACCAGCGACCCGCCCTGGCTCTCGCCCGCCACCGACGCCTACATGGTGGAGACCCGCGACCCGGCGGCGCTGGGCGGCGGCCCGCTCTTCAACCCCACCCACGTGGATCGCCTGGCGACCGCCGGCCGCGAGCTGGTGCTGGTGACCCTCTCCGGCGCCATCGGCATCCAGCAGGACGATCCGGACACACCGGACATCGAGCTGGGCGCACTGCCGCTCTCGCCGGCCGGGCTCCAGGTGCTCGACCCGGAGACGCTGACGATGGTGGCGGGCACCGGTCCGGTGGCGGACGGCGCCTTCGGCTTCGGCGGCGTCGCGGTGCATCCCTCCGGACGCGTCGGCGTGGTGGGAAGCGTGGCGCGCAAGAGCGTCTTCGTGGTCGACCTCCAGCCGCTGGACGACCTGACCACGCCCGGCGACGTGTACCCGGCGCCGCTGCTCGTCTCCGAGCTGGCGGTGCCGGCGCTGGCCGGCGGCCCCTCGCCGGCCGTCTGCCCGGGCGCCACCAGCGGTGTCGCGTTCAACGACGCCGGCGACCGGCTCTACGTGAGCGAGCGCTGCGACGGGTCGCTCACCGAGTACGAAGTCACGCTGCCGGCGGTGGGCGACGTCGACGCCGGCGACTTCGCGCTGCTCTCGAGCACGACCCTCCAGGCGTCGCTCGACCCGGACAACTTCGGCCTCCAGCGCGATCCCAGCGTGCTGCGGGTGCGCGCCGGCGAGCCCGGCGTCGACTACCGCGGCCCGGACGTCTTCTTCCTCTCGGGCCAGCCCACCTCCCAGGCCTGCGCCCTGCGTCTCGAATCCCTGTGAAACGACGAGGAGATCCCATGCACGATTCCGCCCTGCGACCGTCCCGCGCCCTGGTGGTGCTGCTGCTCTGCGGCAGCCTGGGCCTGATGGGACAGGACTGCTCCCAGGCGATGGGCCCGGTGGTCGAGATCCGCGCGCCCGCCGCCGGCGCCGCGCTCACGCGCGCTCCGCTCCACATCGACCTGGGCCTGATCGTCCACGCCGACCCGCAGAGCCTGGTGGTGCGGCTGAACGGCAGCGACATCAGCGACCGCTTCACCCTCGAGCCGACCGCGGGGTCGCACCACGACGTCTGGGCCGAGGACGTGTGGGGCGCCGCGCTGGTGCTCGACGGCGCGAACACGCTGGAGGTCGAGGCCACCCTGCACGGCCTGCTCTACACCGACCAGGCGTCGTTCACCACCGAGGGCGATCCCTACGCCGACGCGGTGGACGGCTACAGCGTCGGCACCAACGGCGGCTTCGGGCTCGCGCTCATGCCCGACGTGGTGCTCGGGCCGCCCACCGGCAGCGGGCTCTACGGCGGCACGCTGGGCGTCTTCTCGCTGGGCCTGCTGGGGGAGATCGTGCTCGAGTTCAGCGACAACGTGATCGTCGACGGCCCCGGGGTCGACTTCACCGTGTTCGAGAATCCCTTCTTCGCCGCCGAGATCGGAAGAGCACACG
>JBNLVK010000194.1:0-3673 GCA_050618055.1 Myxococcota bacterium | reverse complement strand
CCGACGAAGCCGCCCACGCCGTGCACGCCGAACACGTCGAGCGAGTCGTCGTAGCCGAGCCTGAACTTCAGCACGACCGAGGCCCAGTAGCAGGCGCAGCCGCTGGCGAGCCCGATGGCGAAGCCGCCGAAGGGTCCGATGAAGCCGCTGGCCGGCGTGACGGCGGCCAGGCCGGCGATGCTGCCGGTCACGATGCCCAGCACGCTGGGCCGCCCCGCCTGGCCCCACTCGATGAACATCCAGGTCAGCGCCGCGGTGGCCGCCGAGATCTGGGTGACCATCAGCGCCATGGCGGCGCTGCCGTTGGCACCCAGGGCGCTGCCCGCGTTGAAGCCGAACCAGCCGACCCACAGCATGCCGGTGCCGGTGACGGTCATGGTCAGGTTGTGGGGAGGCATGGGCGTGGTGGGCCAGCCCTTGCGCACGCCCAGCTGGATGGCGAGCACCAGCGCCGCGACGCCGGCCGTGATGTGCACCACGATGCCGCCGGCGAAGTCGAACACGCCCATGTCGCCGAAGAAGCTGCCGTCGCCGCCCCAGGTCATGTGGCAGATGGGCAGGTAGACCAGCGTGAGCCAGCCGATCATGAACAGCATCATGGCCGAGAAGCGCATGCGCTCGGCGAAGGCGCCGACGATCAGCGCCGGCGTGATGATCGCGAAGGTCAGCTGGAAGGCGACGAACAGGATCTCCGGGATCGTGCCGCTCGCCGTCTCCGGCGTGATGCCGCGCAGGAACGTCTTGCCGAGTCCGCCGACGAAGGAGTGCAGGCCGGTGGTGCCGGCCTCCATGCCTGTGGTGTCGAAGGCCAGGCTGTAGCCGTAGGCGAACCAGAGCACCGTCACGAAGGCGGTCAGCACGAAGCACTGCATGAGCACCGACAGCACGTTCTTGGTGCGCACGAGCCCGCCGTAGAAGAGCGAGAGCCCCGGGATCGTCATGAACAGCACCAGGGCGGTCGAGGTCAGGATCCAGGCGGTGTCGCCGGTGTCGATCATGCCATCCTCCCGACGGGTCGGGGCGTCCTGCCACGGCCCGGCGCGTTATACCAGAAAAGCGACGGGGAGCGTGCAGAATTCGGCCCGGAGCGGTCTCGAGCGGCCCAGGCGGTGCGGGCGGCGCTGCGGCATGATCCGGGGCCCCATCCGACGGAGGCGATGATCGATGCTGGGAACCGGGAACCGCCTGGTGCTGCTGCACAATCCGCGCTGCTCGAAGAGCCGCGCCGCCCACGCGCTGCTCACCGAGCGCGGCGTGGACTTCGAGGAGCGCCGCTACCTGGAGGATCCGCTCACGCGCCAGGAGCTCGACCTGCTGCGCGAGCGGCTCGGTCGGGCGCCGGCCGAGTGGGTACGCAAGGGAGAGTCGGCCTTCGCCGAGGCGGGGCTCGGCGCCGACGCGGGCGACGACGCGATCCTCGACGCCATGGCGAAGCACCCGATCCTGATCGAGCGGCCGATCGCCGTGGCCGCCGACCGGGCGGTCGTCGGCCGGCCGCCGGAGGACGTGCTCGAGCTTCTGTGAGGGGCGCTCAGTCGAGCGGGTAGAAGCGCAGCGTCAGGCCCGCCGACAGCGACACGTAGTTCATGTCGTCGATCTCACCGGTGGGCAGCAGGTACGCCGCCTCCAGCGTGAGTGCGACGTCCGGGCTGCCGTAGATGTCGATGCCGCCGCCCATCTTGAAGACGGCGCCGTCCTCGCGCTGGGTGGCGCCGCGGGGCGGTCGGTCGGTGAACGAGCGACCCCAGCCCGCGCCGGCCAGCAGGTAGGGCTGGAAGCGCTCGGTGAGCAGGTAGCCCTTGGCGTTGGCGGTGAGCGCCAGCATGCCGATGTCGGTCTCGCGGTTCGGATCCATGGTCGAGAGCTTGCTCTCGATCTCGAAGCCGTCGATCCAGTCCGCCTGCACCTCGGCGGCGATGCGCGGGTGGAAGCGGTAGCCGAGGCGGCCCGAGACGCCCCAGGAGTCGTCGGCGTCGCTGGAGGTCGGCGGACCGAACGCGGAGTTCAGGCGCCACTCCTCCTCGCTCTCCAGGCCGTCCTTGTCGGTGGCGAAGGCGTAGAGGGCGGAGGCCGAGAGGTAGAGTCCGTTCTCCGAGTAGATGCCGGCGTCCTCGTCCTCGTCGTCCTGGGCAAAGGCCGGCGCCGCCAGGGCCAGCGCCAGCAGCGCGGTCAGGCCGGCCAGCCGGCGCAGTCGCATCCGATCCCGCATCCACGTCCTCCTCGCCGGTTTCCTGCGGCGGAGGGCGAGCTTATCACCCCGTTCCGAGGGGCTGGGCGGGTTTTTTGCCGGCGCGCGCGGAGCCGGTCCGGGCTCACTCGTCGATGGAGTGGACGTGCCAGCGCAGCGGGATGCGCTCGCCCTCGGTGTCGGCCCGGATGCGCGCGCGGCCGTGCTCGGCGGCCACGCGCTTCGCGGCCTCGCGGACCGCGGCGATCATCTCGTCCCACAGCGCCTCGCCCAGGTCCTCGCCGATGGTCTCCACCACCACGTGGGCGCGCACCGGAGCCGCCCCCAGCAGGGTCGCGCGCACCCGCCCGGTCTCGAACAGCACGCGATCCGGCGTCGGCGCCACCGCGCCGGCCACCAGCAGCGGGGCGGGCTCGGAGCGCAGGCCGGCCGCCAGGCTCGCTCGGACCTGCGGCGACATCTCGACGCGGGCCGCGTAGTTCGGGTGATCGATCTCGAGCGACACCGGGACGCGGTCGTCCTCGAAGCGACGCGCCTGCTCCTCGTCCAGGGCGAAGCGCACGTACTGCACCGCCGACAGGCGGTCCTCCTCCATCTGCTTCGGGTCGAAGCGCGCGTGGATGCGGGTGGCGTCGTCGTCCTCACCCAGGACGAGCCAGACGTGCTCGTCGAGCCCGACCAGGCGCAGCAGCTCCGGGCGGATCTCGGGAAGGTCGGTGATCTCGATGAACAGCGTGGCCGACAGCTCGCGCTCGCCGGGCATGAGCTCGTTGTAGACGTCGAGCTCCTGCTGGACGCGCGCCGGATCCCCGATGCGCTCGACGAAGAGCATCTCCTGCACCTGGAAGCGCAGCGTCTCCCGGTCCTCGAAGACCAGCGTCACGCGGTCGCCGATCGCCACGCGGCGCAGCTTCTTGTGCTCGATGACGGCGCGCCGGTAGTCGGGCCGCAGCTCCGCGTAGGCCCGCAGGTCCGCGATCTCCGGCGCCGCCAGCGGCCTCATTCGGCGGGCAGCCCGTAGGCGTGGCGCAGCAGCACCACCGGGTGGACGGCCTTGCGCCCGGTGCCCTCTTCGATGCGCAGCGCCGACAGCGGGCAGTCGGTGGAGACGTGCTCGGCGTTCGCCTCCTCGATGCGGGCGAGCATGGGGCGGGCCACCTGCATGGAGGCGTCGTGGAAGCGGGCCTGCATGCCCCAGGTGCCGTCGACGCCGGAGCAGGCGTCCACCACGGTCACCTCGGCGCCGGTCAGCTTCAGCAGGTCGCGGGCTCGGAAGCCCAGGTTCTGGTGGCGCAGGTGGCAGGGCGCCTGGTAGGCGACCGAGGCGACGGGCACGCTGAAGTCGCGCTTCATCTTCTTCGCCTTCGCCAGGTCGTAGAGGAACTCCATCAGGTCGCGGGTGGCCTCGGCGACGCGGCGCGCCGCGTCGGTCTCGAGCAGCGCCGGGTACTCCTCCTTCAGCATCAGCGAGCAGGAGGGGCCGGG
>JBNLVK010000193.1:0-39231 GCA_050618055.1 Myxococcota bacterium | reverse complement strand
GTGTGCTCTTCCGATCTCCCACCAGCGGCACGATCCCGGCGGCCACCGACAGCACCAGCAGTCCGCCGAAGGTGGCCAGCGACTGGTAGGCGTGGAAGCGCACGTCCCGGTCCTGCTTCTCGAGGACCAGGAAGACCACGGCGGTGAGGATGCCGAGCAGGTAGCAGAGGGCGCCGGCCACCTTGGGATCGAGGCCGGTGGAGGAGCCCCGGACCTCGCGCTCCGGTCGGGGCGGCGGGCTGGGATGATCGCTCATGAGCCGAGGGTACCACCCGATCGCACGCGCTCAGGCCTCGGGGCGGTAGCCGCGCACGAACAGCGGCTCGACCGCGTACTCGCTCTGGTCGGCGGCAAGGGCGGCGTCGGCCGGGGCGCCCCGGAAGCTCTCGCCGGCGCGCAGGGCGTGGGGCAGCAGGTCGAGGTCGCTGGCGGTGTTCACGAACAGGTCGTCGTGGGCCAGCACGAAGTGGATGGCCCGCTCGATCGCCTCGGGCGACTCGAGCGGCTGGTACCAGGTGGTGCGGTCCGGCGTGTGGCCCTCGGGCCAGCGGCGGCGGGCGATCGCCTTGATGGTCTGCACCGCCACGTTGCGCTCGCGGCACAGGGCGCGCAGGGCGTCGAACTCGGCCGCGTACTCGGCGCCGGCCAGCATGGACGGGTTGCAGGGCAGCAGCACCGAGTCGAAGGCGAAGTGCTCGAGGCTCCGGAGGTGCATCTGCGCCACCCGCGAGCCGTGTCCGGTGACGCCGATGAAGCGCACGTGACCGGCGTCGCGCGCCTCCACGGCCGCGCGCAGCGCGCCGTCCGGACCCATCGCCGTCTCCCAGTCCTCGGGCTTCACCAGGTTGTGCAGCTGGATCAGGTCGATCACGTCGGCGCGCAGGCGCCGGCGCGAGGCCTCGATCTGGTCGCGGGCCGCCTCGTAGCGGCGCTCGCCCGTCTTGGTGGCCAGGAAGAACGCGTCCCGGTGCCGGTCCATCCACGGCCCGACGCGCAGCTCGGCGTCGCCGTAGCTGGCGGCGGCGTCGATGTGGTTCACGCCCGCCTCGAGCAGCTGCTCCAGCGCGGCGTCGGCCGTCGCCTGGTCGCACTGGAAGAGCGCGGCCGCGCCGAACAGGATGCGGCTGCTCTCGTGACCGGTTCGACCGAAGGGCATCCTCGTGATCATGCTGCGTCTCCTGCGGCACACCTGCCGGGTGTCGACAGGGTGTCGACCGGGTGTCGTCTGCACGATAGCACCGGGGCGCGCCGCCCCTTGCGCGCGCCGCCAGGCGGGTGCGCGCGGCGCGCCGCGCGGGTTAACATCCCGGTCCTCCCGCCCCCCCCGCTGAGAACGTTGATGCTGCAGGGTTTCGTCCACCCGGACTTCCAGAGGGTCGCCGACGCGCTTCGGCGCCAGCTTCCACGCTCCGGTCGCGGCGGCGGTGCCGCGGTCTGCGTCTACCACCGCGGCGAGAAGGTCGTCGACTGCTGGGGCGGCGTGCGCGACGAGGAGGGCAGCCCCTGGGAGGAGGACACGGTCTCGCTGTCCTACTCCACCTCGAAGGGGGTGGCGTCGACCCTGATGCACATCCTGGTCGACCGCGGGCTCATCGACTACGAGGATCCGATC
This sequence comes from Myxococcota bacterium, assembly GCA_050618055.1. Lineage (GTDB taxonomy): Bacteria > Myxococcota_A > UBA9160 > UBA9160 > SMWR01 > CALDCK01. The sequence continues at coordinate 37,619 of JBNLVK010000193.1, read as the reverse complement.
TGCGAGGTGTGGCCCGAGTTCGCCGCCGAGGGCAAGCAGGACGTCACCCTCCGCCACCTGATGTGCCACGAGGCGGGCCTCTACGACATCCGCTCGATCATCGACCACGCCGATCGCATGCAGGACTGGGACTACATGGCGGAGGCGCTCGCCAACGCGCGCACGTCCCACCCGCCGGGCGCGGCCCACGGCTACCACGGCCTGACCTACGGCTGGCTGATCGGCGAGATCGTGCGGCGGCTTACCGGCAAGCCCTACGCCGAGGCGCTGGAGAGCGAGATCGCCAAGCCGCTGGGACTGGACGGGCTGTTCGTCGGGCTGCCCGCCCACCAGATGCGGCGCCGGGCGAAGCTCATCCTGCCCGACCTGATGAAGAACGGCGGCAGCGCCATCGAGCGGGTCGAGCGCTACGCGAGCGGCATGAAGGGGCTGCTGCGCCTGGCCCGCGTGCGCATCGACTCGGCGGCGCTGGTGCAGGCGCTGATCCCGCGCGGCATGGAGGACGTCGACTTCAACAGCGAGGCGTTCGTCACCGCCACGATCCCGGCCGCCAACGGCATGTTCACCGCCCGCTCGCTGGCGCGCATGTACGCCCTGCTGGCCGCCGACGGCGAGCTCGACGGCGTGAGCCTGATCCGCCGCGAGACGGTGTGGCGCGCCGCCGAGGTGCAGAACCGCGGCGTGGGCAAGGTGATCCCGCTGCCCATGCACTGGCGGCTCGGCTACCACCGCGTGCCCACCTTCGGCGTGCGCGTGCCCAACGGCTTCGGCCACTTCGGCTTCGGCGGGTCCGGCGCCTGGGCGGACCCGGACCGCAACCTGGCGGTGGCGCTGACGCTGAACAGCGGCGTCGGCACGCCCTTCGGCGACCTGCGCACGGTGCGCATCGGCACCGCCGCCGCCCGCTGCGCCGACCGCCGCTCCTAGCTCCCGGGCTCGAGCACCACCTTGATGGCGCCGGCGCGGCGATCGGCCGCCGCGCGGAAGGCCTCGGAGGCCGCGTCCAGCGGGAAGCGGTGGGTGATCAGCGCCGGCGCGATCTCCGGGTCCGACGCCAGCAGTCGGGCCGCCACGTCGACGTCGCGGCCGCCTTCGGCGCGTCCGTACATGCTGGCCGGCAGCACGTCGATCTCCTTCATGCACAGGGCGAAGCCGGGCAGCTCGAGTCCCTCCCAGTAGCTGGCGACCAGCAGCAGCCGTCCGCCGGGACGGCAGTGGGCCACCGCCTGCTGGAGTGCGCCGGCATTCCCGGCGGCGTCCACCACCAGGTCGAAGGGCGCCTCGTCGGCGTCGTGGGGGCGGGCCCCGAGCCTGGCGCCGGCCTCGCGCTGGGAGTCGTGTCGCCCCGCCAGCGCCACCTCGCGGGCGCCCGCCGCGCGCGCCGCCGCCACCGTGCACAGGCCGATCGCCCCGCCGCCCACGACCAGCACGCGGCCGTCCTCGGGCAGCCCGCTGCGGCGCAGACCGTGCACCGCCACGGCCAGCGGCTCGACCAGGCAGGCGTCGGCCACGTCGACACCGGGGGCCAGCGGGACCAGGCAGCGCTCGGGCACGACCAGCGCGTCGGCCATGCCCCCGTCGTGTCCGGCGCCGATCACCGTGCCGGGCGACAGCACGCACAGGTTGTAGTCGCCGCGCCGGCAGCGATCGCAGCTTCCACAGGGCAGCAGCGGCTCGATCGCCACCGCGGTGCCGTCGGGCGTGGTGCCGGCCAGCTCGTGGCCCAGCGTGAAGGGCAGGTCGCCGCCGGCGCCGACCATGTGCAGGTCGGAGCCGCAGATGCCGGCCGAGCGGATCGCCACGCGCACGCCGTCGCCGGCGGGCTCGGGCACCTCGACCACCTGGACCGAGCCTTCGCGGCAACGCACGGCACGCATCCGGCGAGCGTACAATGCGGGCGAGGAGGCTTCATGCCGGGCTGGGAGTACCGCAGGGGATTGCACGACCTCGGAGGCGGCAGCCACGCCTGGCTCCAGCCCGACGGGTCCTGGGGGTGGAGCAACGCCGGCCTGGTCTGCGACGGCGAGGCGTCGCTGCTGGTCGACACGCTCTTCGACCTGCCGCTCACGAGCGAGATGCTGCGGGCCATGCGCGACGCGGTGCCGGCGGCCGCCGCCATCGACACCCTGGTGAACACCCACGCCAACGGCGACCACTGCTTCGGCAACGAGCTGGTGGAGGGCGCCACGATCGTCGCCTCGCGGGCCTGCGCCGAGGAGATGCGCGAGCTGCCGCCCGCGGCCCTGGCCGCGCTGAAGAAGAACGCCGCCGACCTGGGCGAGGCCGGCGCCTTCTTCGCCGACGTGTTCGGCCCCTTCGACTTCGAGGGGATCACGCTGACGCCGCCCACCGAGACCTTCGAGGGCCGCCACGAGCTCCGGGTGGGGGACAAGCGGGTGGATCTCCACGAGGTGGGCCCGTGCCACACGAAGGGCGACGTGATCGTCCACGTCCCGTCGGACCGCACCGTCTTCAGCGGCGACATCCTGTTCATCGACGGCCACCCGATCCTGTGGGAGGGGCCGGTCGGCAACTGGATCGACGCCTGCGACCGGATCGTGGCGCTGGAGGCCGCGGCGATCGTGCCCGGCCACGGCCCGATCACCGACGCGGCCGGCGTGGACGCGCTGCGCGGCTACCTGGTGTACGTCCGCGACGAGGCCCGCGCGCGCTTCGAGGCGGGCATGCCGGTGCTCGAAGCCGCCCGCGACATCTCGCTGGCCGACTACGACGGCTGGGGCGACGCGGAGCGCATCGCCGTCAACGTCTCCACGCTCTACCGCGAGTTCGGCGATCCCTCGCCGCCGCCCAACCCGGTGGAGCTGTTCGGCTGGATGGCCCAGCTGGCCCGCGATCGCCGCTGATCCCCCCGCGGGGCCTGCCAAGCGCGTTGCACTGACCCGGCTCGCCGGGAGAAGATGGGAAATTCCACCCGGAAGCTCCGCCCGGCGGAGGGAGGGCACGCTGAATGCGCGCGCGAAGGTTCCTGCTCGCTCTGGTCACCCTGGGATCGCTCGGAGTCCTGGGCGCCATCTGCCAGCCGCCGGCCGTCGTGAAGATCCTGTCACCGACCGGTGACGTCACGACGCAGAGCTTCACCATCGCCTTCCAGCTGACCGGTGCCTTCACCGGCACACCCGAGGCGTTCCTGAACTTCCAGCCGCTGGTGGTGAGCCAGACCGGTCCGTCGGACTACACCGCGTCGATCAGCGGTGCCGCCACCCAGGGTCCGGGCTTCCCGATGCAGGACGACAACCTGCTGCTGGTGAAGGCGGTGCGCACGTCGGACGGCATGACCGTGACGGCGGGCCAGCCCTTCGCCTACGACATCGAGAAGGCCCGCGCCTACGAGATCACCAGCGCCGGCCAGTGTCCCGTGAGCGGTCCGCTCGCGCACCGGCGCCTCGGCGACTACTGCCTGGAGAACGACGACGCGCGCTTCGTCGTGCAGGACGTGACCGCACCCGCGGTTCCCACCGACCCGACGCCGCGCGACTTCTACAGCGTGGGCGCCTTCGGCGGAAACATCATCGACGCGGTGCTGCCGTCGAACCCCACCACCGACAACTTCCTCGAGCTGCAGGCCATGCTCAACATCGAGACGGTGGCCAACTACCAGACCCTGACCGTCGTGAACGACGGGCAGGACGGCACCGCCGCGATCGTGCGCGTGTGCGGTCCCGACGACCTGCTCGACTTCGTGAACCCCTCGAGCGCGATCCTCGACGCGGGCCTGGCCGTGCCGCCCGGCATCGACGACAACGACCAGGACATCACGGCCTGCACCACCTACACCCTGGAGCCGGGCGACGCCCACGTGCGCCTCGACACCGAGGTCTTCAACAACGAGGCGGCCAACCTGCCGCTGTTCGTGGGCGAGTGGATGAACACCGCCGGCGAGGTGGACGGCTTCTTCAAGCCCAACGACGGCGTGGGCGAGGCCGTGACCGGCGCCAGCCGCGGCGGCCTGGGCTGGTTCGCGGAGCGGCAGATCCAGGGGGCCGACCGCTTCGAGTACGGGTACGTCTCGCCGGCCAACGCCAGCGGCTACGTGACCATCAGCGGCGTCACGATCATCACCCACGCCATCAGCCCGGTGGTGGCCCTGCTGGGAGTGCCGTCCGCCTTCGTCGTGCCCGCGGCCGGCAGCAACACCTACACCCGCTACATGTCGGTGGGCGACGGCAGCGGCAACCAGGCCCAGGAGCTGGCCGACCAGATCTTCGGCCGGCCCACCGGCACCGTGCAGGGCTGCGTCACGGTCGGCGGAGCGGCCGCGCCGAACGCGACGGTCACCGTCGGCACGCTGGCCGCCGGGGCCATCGACGCGGTGCTCGCCCACTTCATCACCGACGCCAGCGGCTGCTACTCGGGCCAGGTCGAGGTGCCGGCCGCCGCCGGGACGAACTACGGGGTGTCGGCCGCCAGGGAGCGCGTGAACTACGTGGGTGGCACGGCGACCCCGCCGGTCACGACCATCGAGCTGTTCCCCGCCGGCGACCTGGAGGTGGTCGACTTCGCGCTGCCCGACAACGGAACGGTGACGGTCACCGTCACCGACGAGACCGGCTCGGCCGTGCCGGCGCGCATCACGGTGGTGGGCCTGGATCCCAGCCCGGAGCCCTTCGTCACGGCCACGCTGCCCGGCTTCGGCTCGGTCGACCTGGGCCTGTTCAACGACCTGAACGACGACGAGCCCTTCGGCGTGGTCGCCTTCGACTACACCGGCGCCGACGGCGTGGTGACCTTCGAGCTGGAGACCGGCACCTTCCACGTCTTCGCCTCGCGCGGCACCGAGTACTCGCTGTGGGGCACGACCCTGCCCAGCGAGTCGGGGGCGGTCACCGTCACCCCCGGCAGCGTCACCAACCTGACTGCACAGATCGCACGGGTGGTCGACACGCCGGGCTTCGTGTCCTCCGACGTCCACGTCCACGGCGTGGCGACGGCCGACTCGCAGGTGAGCGACCTGAACCGGGTCGAGTCGTTCTCCGGGGAGGGCGTCGACAACCTGATCGCCACCGATCACCACGTCCACAAGGACTACGGTCCGGCCATCGTGGCCGAGGGTCTCTCGAGCTTCCTGGCGTCGACCGTCGGCGAGGAGATCACCACCTTCGACTACGGCCACTTCAACTCGTACCCGGTGACGATCGACGCGTCGGTGCCCTCCGGCGGCTCGACCGACTGGGCGGTGGCCGCCCCGCCGGGCGAGGACTTCCCGTCCTACGGCAACTACAACCTGGCGCCGTCCGAGATCTTCACCCTGGCCACCACGAACGCCCAGTCGACGCCGGCGACCACGGTGCAGATCAACCACATCGGCAGCCACTTCTCGCCGCTCAAGATCGACACCTCGCTGGTGCCGCCCGCCGACGCCATGACGCTGGCCGACCGCGCCTCGCGCCGGCTGCACCCGACCGTGCCGGCCAACCTGTTCTTCGCCTACCCGGCGCTGGAGCTGTGGAACGGCAACGACCGGGGCCACCAGAGCGAGTTCCTCGACGAGCGCATCGGCATCTGGATGAACCTGCTCGACCAGGACATCAAGACGACGGCCATCTCCGACACCGACACCCACGACTTCCGCAACCTGCGCACGGCGGGCGCCCGCAGCTGGACCGCGGCCAGCGCCGGCATGGACACGCCGTCGACGCTGGATCCGGACGAGGTGGCCGCGTCGGTGGACGCCGGGCGCGTGGTCGGAGGCCAGGGCGTGTACGTGCAGTCGCGGCTGCTGGCCACCGACGGGTCCGGCGGCGTGGCCGACCTGACCCGGACCGGCTCGACCACCGTCACCAGCACGAACACGGACGTGAACTTCGAGGTGAGCGTGTCCTCGCCGGCCTGGGCCCAGTGGGACACCATCGAGATCTACTCGAACGCCGGCGGCAACGTCAGCTCGGTGGTGGTGGACCCGTTGAACCCCTACGCCTACACCGCCACGCCGATCACCACCCGCAGCGAAGGCGACTGCGATCCGACCACCACCGGCGACGGCGACTTCGACATCACGGTGACGGACGTCTTCCCGGCCGTGGACGGAGCCGAGCGCTGGGAGGCGACGGTGACGGTGCCGTTCACCGGACTCACCGCCGACACCTGGTTCGTGGCGGTGGTGAAGGGCACCGACGGCGCCTGCGGGCCGATGTTCCCCGTCTACCCGGACGACCTGAACGCGGCGGCGAACACCACGCTGGCCGACTTCGTCGACGGCAACGTCGGGGAGCAGGGCACCATGGCCCTCGGCGTGACCAACGCCCTGTACTACCAGCATTGAGGCGCGCGCTGCTGGCGCTCCTGGCCCTGCTCGCGAGCGGGGCCGGCGCCGAGCCTCGTCCGGCGGCCGGCGGGGTGGAGCTGTTCCGTGCGCTGGAGCGGGCACCGCTGGCTGCGGTCGCCGTGTTCGGCGCGCCGACCGCGCTGGACGGCGAGTCGTACGCCGCCGTCGCCACGCTCGAGGTCGTGCTGCGGGGCGAGGGTCGGGTGGGCGAGACGCTCGAGCTGGCCTGGGAGGAGCTCTCGCCGGTGCGTCCGGTGCGCTTCGCCGCCGGCGACCGGGTGCTGCTGGCGGTGGAGCGGCTGCCCGGCGCGTCCATCTGGCGCCAGCGCATCGCCGATCCCCAGCGGCTGGCGCGCACCCGCAGCGTGGCGCGCAGCGGCGACGCCTTCGTGCGCAGCCCGGCGCTCGGGTCGGTGCGCCTGCTCGAGCACTTCCTCGCGCTGCCGCCCGAGCTGCGCGACGCGAACCCGGGCGTGGCCCACCTGATCCGGCTGGCCGAGGGCGCCCAGCCGGTGCTGGCCGGCGCGGCGCTCGATCGCCTGGCCGAGGTGCCCGATCTGGACGCCGCCCTCGACCCGGTGTCGGCCGGCCGGCTGGTGGCCGTGCTGCTGCGCGATCCGCCCTCGCTGGGCGACGCGGTGCTGCGCATCGTCGCGCGTTCGAGGCCGTCGGAGCTGCGCGAGCCGCTGCGCTTCCGCGCGCCGGCGGACGGCATGGGTCCGGCGCCCGTCTACCGCGCGCTGGCGGTGCTCGACGGGTCGCTCGACGCGCCGCTCACGCGGTCGCTGTTCGCCCGCCACGACTCGCCCGCGCACCGCGCCGTCGCCGCGCGCCACGCCGACGCCTCGCAGCGCGGGGAGCTCGCCAGGCGCCTGCGCAGCGACGGGTCCGCCGAGGTGCGCGCCGCCGCCGTCACCCGCCTGGCCGAGCTGGACGGGGCCGCGGCGCTCGATCGCCTGCTGTTCGCGCTGGGGGATCCGGACCTGGAGGTCCGCCACGCGGCCATGCAGGCGGTGTCGGGTCTGGGGGCGACCGCCGTGCCCGGCCTGCGCGAGGTGGTCGACTACGGAACGCCGGAGGCCGCCCGCACCGCGGTGGGGGCGCTCCGCGCCTGCGGACCGGAGGGCGCGCGCGCGCTGCGCACGGTGGCCAACACCCACCCGGACGCCTCGGTGCGGCTGCTGGCCGAGACCGCCCTCGGCGGATCCATCGGCCACAAGCACTGAGTCGGGCTTCGGCTAGCGAATGTCGGCGAAACCGCTCTGTGCAGACACTCCCTACCGACCCGGCGGCGGGGGCGGCGTGTTCGCCAGCAGCGGAGCCACGCCGGGCGCGCTGCGCGCCGCGACCCACTCGCTCATGCCGGCGCTCCACACCAGCGTGTCGCCGCCCACCCGCCCGGCCGCCACGGCCTGGCTGAGCTGCTCCGGCGTGAAGGGTCCGACCGACTGGCCGCCCTCGACGATGAACCACTGGGTGGGCGGGGGCGGCGGGGCCACCGGCGGCGGAGCGGCGGGGCCACCCGGAGCGGGCTGGAAGCGGTCGGCCATCGCCATGCCCATGCCCACGCCCACGCCGGCGCCGGCCAGTCCGCCGGCCGGGTTCTCGGCGGCGGCCGGCATGGAGGCGCCGAGCTGGTAGGCCTGGTACGCGCCCATGTCGCCCAGCACGCCCATGCTGCTGCGCGCGTCGAGGGCCTGCTCCACCTCGGCCGGCACCGACACGTTGACGATCACCAGCTGCGGGATCTCCAGCCCGTACTCGTCGTCGACGCGCGACACCACCAGCCGGCGCACCTGCTCCGAGAGGGCGGCGTAGTTCGACGCCAGGTCGAGCAGCGGGATCTCCGACTTGCCGACCACGTCGGCGAAGGCCTGGTTGATGATCGAGCGCAGCAGCTCGTGGATCTCCTCGGCCTCGAACTCCTGGTCCGTGCCCACCAGCTCCGAGAGCAGCACGCCCGGATCCTGGGCCTTCAGCGCGTAGGTGCCGAAGGCGCGCACCCGGACCGGCCCGAAGTCGACGTCGCGCATCATCACCGGGTTCGGCGTGCCCCACTTCAGGTCGGTGACCTGGCGGGTGCTGACGAAGTAGACCTCGGCCTTGAAGGGGCTGTCGAAGCCGTACATCCAGCCGGCCAGGGTCGACAGGACGGGCAGGTTGCTCGTCTCCAGCTTGTACTGGCCCGGGCCGAACACGTCGGCGATCTGGCCGCGGTGTACGAAGACGGCGGCCTGTCCCGGCCGCACGATCAGCTGGGCGCCGTACTTGATCTGGTTGTGGTAGCGCGGGAAGCGCCACACCAGCGTGTGACGGCTGTCGTCGACCCACTCGATGATGTCGACCAGCTCTGCGCGCAGCTTCTCGATGAATCCCATGTCGTTCTCCTAGGTCAAGAGTCGTGTGAGGAGTCGCACCAGGCCGCCGCCGATGTCGGTCAGCTCGACGACGTCGTGGGCGTCGAGGACCGAGCGGCGCGAGTGGTGCATCGCCTGGATCTGCGCGGCGCGTGCGGCCGCCGCCGCCTGCGTCCGGGCCTGCTCGTGCTCGGCGTCGAGCATGGCCGACGTCTTGCCGCCCGAGAGGATGAAGCCGGCGATCTGCTCCAGCTCGTCGGCGTCGAGCCAGGTGCCGTGCTGGTGGCAGACGTCGAGGATCACGCCCGAGGAGCGCTTGTAGTTGCGCCGCTGCATGAAGCTCATGCACTCGGGGCACTTGCGGTAGGTCATGGCGCTGCGCAGCGGGTTGCCGCCGGTGGTGCGCGGGGCGTCGGCGCCCGCGTCGCGCCGCGCTTCGGTGGCGCGCCGCACCAGCAGGTCGAAGTTGTCGCCGGGCACCCACAGGCCGTTGCACTGCGGGCACTCGTTGAGACCGATGCCCGCCACCTGGCGCGGGGGCATCAGCGCCTCGCAGGCCGGGCAGGGCAGCTCGTGGCCGTCCACCTGGAGCGGCTCCGGGTTGAAGCCCACGCCGCAGGCGGTGCAGAAGCGCGACGCCTCGTCGTTGCGGGCGAAGCACTCGGGGCAGATGAGCGACAGGTCGCCCTCGCGCACGATCTCGCTGGCGCAGTAGCCGCAGCTCGTCGCGTCGGCCGCGACCTGGGCGCCGCAGGCGCCGCAGCGGTGGACCTGCGCATCCACCGCGGTCAGGTCGCGGTTGGCGATCGACTCGCCGCAGCGGCAGCGGATGCTCTCGGCCACGATCCCGGACACGTCGTACTGGGCGCGGCAGCTGTGACAGGCAATCAGGCGCAAAGTCGCGTCTCCCCGAAGGAATATCGGGAGACGCGGGGTCCGACTTGAAGCCGGCGCCAGCGCCCCTAGGCCTCCAGGGCGTCCAGGCGGCCGGCGCTCACCACCGCGTCCCAGCGGCCGCGGATGCGCTCCCGGGCCTCGGCGATGCGCAACACGAGTGCAGGACCGGCGAGACCGGGCTCGACCAGCTCGGCGACCAGCGCCGCGGTCTCGTCGTCCGCCAGCGACTCGACCCCGCGCCCGGCCACCCAGCGCATGCGGGCCTCGACCCGCCGCAGCAGGCCGTAGTCGGCCACCAGCGACTCGACCGCCGGACCGGCGGCGCAGGCCCGCAGCATGGCCGGGACGCTCGGCACCGGCGGGAAGGCGTCGGCGCCGCGCTCGAGCAGGCCGCCGCCGGCCAGGAAGTCCACGTCCATCAGGCCGCCGGCGCCGGTCTTGATCGCCATGCCGGCGGTTCCGGCGGCGCGCTCGGCGCGCACCTGCTCGCGCATCTCGGCCAGCTCGCTCCAGTGGGGCGCCTTCTCCGCCAGGATGTGACCGTGCACGCGGTCGAGCACGTCGCGGGCCGCCGGCGGACCGGCGACGACCCGGCCGCGCAGCTGGGCCAGGTGCTCCCAGGTGGCCGCCGTCTTCAGCTGGTACTGCTCGAAGGCCTCGAAGCTGGTGACCAGCATGCCCTGCCGGCCGGAGGGACGCAGCCGCGTGTCGACCTCGTAGGCCACGCCGGCGCCGGTCATGGTGGTCAGGTAGGAGATGAGCCGCTGACCGATGCGCGAGGCCTGCGCCACCAGGTCGGGACCGCCCTGGTAGAGGAAGATCAGGTCGAGATCGCTGTGGTAGGTGAGCTCGCGTCCGGCCAGCTTGCCCATGCCGAGGACCGCGAAGGCGTCGGCGTCGTCGCCCTTCGTCTCGCGCCGCGCCAGCTCCAGCGCGGCGACCAGGGTCGACTCGGCCAGCAGCGACAGGTACTCGGAGACCGCCTCGAAGGAGGCGGTGCCGGCCAGGTCGACGCAGGCGGCGAAGGCCATCTCCTCGCGGCGGCGCAGGCGCAGCGCATCGAGCGCGTCCTCCAGGTCGAGTTCGAGGATGGCGTCGTGGTCGGCGGAGAAGGCGGCGGCACGCTTCTCGAGCACGTCCGCCGGGAACTCGTGCAGCCGCTCCAGGAAGTGGCTGCGGTGGGCCAGGAAGCCGGCGGTGCCGGGCTGGCTGGCGACGACGCGGGCGATGCCGCGCAGCGCGTCCTCCGACAGGTCGCGGCCGGCCGCGTCGTGATGCTCCGCGAAGTCGACCGCCGCCGGCGACAGCTCGGCCAGCGGCGTGCCGTCCAGCGCGGCGCGGATGCGCTCGAGCAGGCTGCTCACGAGACCTCCTCGCGCAGCACCAGCGACTCGAAGTGGCCGCGCACCTCGCTGCGCACCCGGGTCCAGTCCTCCAGGAACGCGTCGCGCACCGCGCTGCCCGACGCGCCCACGTAGCCCATGCGCCGCGCCAGGGCGGTCTGCGCGGCGGGGTCGCGGGGCACGTGGTTGGTCTGCTGCTCCTCGGCCAGCTGGAGCGCGTGCTCCGCGCGTCGCAGCCACAGGTAGGCGTCGCACAGGCTCTCGACGCTCTGCTCGGGCAGCAGCGACTGCTCTCCCAGCGCGCGCAGCATGTCGAGCACGTTTCCGCTGCGCAGCTCCGGACGGCGGCCGCCCTCCAGCAGCTGGAAGGCCTGGACCAGGAACTCGACGTCGCGGATGCCGCCCGGACCCTCCTTGAGCGACGCCTCCAGGTCGCGTCCCGCCGAGCGCCGCTCGCTCTCGATGCGCGTCTTCATGGCGTGGACCTCGCGCATCACGTCGGGTCCGATCAGGCGGCGGTAGACGAAGGGCGCGACGCTCTCCATGAAGCGGTCGGCGGGGGCGTCGGGTCCGGCCACCTTGCGCAGGCGGATCAGCATCTGCCGCTCCCACGCGGCGCCGAAGCTCTCGTAGTAGGCGAGGGCGGCGTCGACCGGGTTGGCCAGCACGCCCGACTTGCCCTCGGGCCGCAGGTCCAGGTCGACCCGGTAGCCGAAGCCGTCGGGGGAGGGCGCCTCCAGGTTCTTCTTGAGCTGCCGGATCAGGCGGGCGACCTCGGCGGAGCGCTGGATCGGGTCCTCGCCGTCGGCCAGCTCGTAGACGAACAGCAGGTCGACGTCGGAGCTGAAGTTGAGCTCGCGTCCGCCCAGCTTGCCCAGCGCCAGCAGCGAGGGCGGGGGCGTGCCGCAGGCGTCGGCGGCGCAGGCGAGGGCGGCGACCAGGCAGCGGTCGGCCAGGTCGGACAGCTCCCGCAGCGACTGCTCGAAGGGCCGCCCCATCAGGTCGCGCGCCGCGATGCGCAGCAGTCCGCGGTACTTCGCCCGGCGTATCGACTCCCACTCGGGCGCGATCGCCTCGTGGCCCGGCGCGTCCGGCGGCGAGCCCGACAGCCCGTCGATCCAGTCGGGCGTGGTCAGCAGCCGGCGCGCGATGAAGCGGCTCGAGCCGAGCAGCGCTCCCAGGGCGGGCGTGGCGTTCAGGTCGACCGGGCTGCCCAGCTCGCGGCGCTCGTGGACGATGCGCAGCAGGGTCTGGAGCCCGAAGGCGGGCTCGGCCGAGACCAGCAGACCGGGCGCCCACGCCTCGGCGGTCTTGCACAGGTCCTCGTCGGCCGCGGCGGCGCTCAGGGCGCCGGCCAGTGCGACCGGATCGTCGACACCGGTGGCCGCCACGGCGGTGGCGTCCACGGCCCCGTCGCGCAGGATCTCGATCAGACGGGACACCGCGGGCTCCACGGCATCGAAGGTAGCGCGGGCGGGCCGACGCGAGAGCCGGTCCGCTACCGTTGCGGGCCGGGGGGTGGTACGTGGCCGAACGCGATCCTCAGAGCCAGCTGACCGTTCGCATCCTGATCGGGATGGCGACGGGCCTGGCGGTCGGTCTGCTGCTGAACGCGATGGGGCCGGACGGCGTGATGCGCGAGCTGCTCGTGGACGGCGCGCTGCACGTCGGCGGCGAGATCTTCCTCGCCTCGCTGAAGCTGCTGGTGGTGCCGCTGGTGTTCGTGTCGCTGGTGTGCGGCACCGCGTCGCTCGACGACCTGACCAAGCTCGGCCGCGTGGGCGGCAAGACGCTGCTGCTGTACCTGGCCACCACTGCCGTCGCGATCAGCCTGGCGCTGCTGTTCGCCATCGTCTTCCAGCCGGGCGCCGGCTTCGAGCTGACCACCGACGTCCAGTTCACGCCCAGCGAGCCGCCCTCGCTGTCCCAGACCTTCATCAACCTGGTGCCGACCAACCCGGTGAAGGCCATGGCCGAGGGCAACATGCTCCAGATCATCGTCTTCGCCGGTCTCTTCGGCCTGGCGGTGACCTCGGTGGGCGAGGCCGGCCGCCGCATGCTCGCGGTCTTCCAGGACCTGAACGACGTGATCATGCGGCTCGTGATGATCCTCATGATGCTGGCGCCCTACGGCGTCTTCTGCCTGATCGCCAAGGTGTTCGCCGTGCAGGGCTTCGCGGCCATCGCGCCGCTGGCGAAGTACTTCTTCGTGGTGCTGGCCGTGCTGGTCCTGCATGCGTCGCTGACCTTCTCGCTGGTGGTGCGCGCGCTGGCCGGGCTCTCGCCGCTCCGGTTCTTCCGCAACATGCGTCCCCCGCTGGTGGTGGCGTTCAGTACCGCCAGCAGCGGCGCGACCCTGCCGGTCACGCTGCGCACCGTCGAGAAGCGGCTGGGCGTCGACAACCGGATCGCCTCGTTCACCGTCCCCCTGGGCGCCACCATCAACATGGACGGCACCGCCATCATGCAGGGCGTCGCCACCGGCTTCATCGCCCAGGCCTACGGCGTCGACATCGGTCCGACCGGCTACCTGATGGTCGTGCTGACGGCCACGCTGGCGTCGATCGGCACCGCGGCCGTGCCCGGTGTGGGGCTGGTGATGCTGGCGATGGTGCTGCGCCAGGTGAACCTGCCCGTCGAGGGCATCGGACTCGTGCTCGGCGTCGACCGCCTGCTCGACATGGTGCGCACCGCCGTGAACGTCGCCGGCGACGCCGCCGTCACCTGCGTGGTGGCCCGGAGCGAGGGCGCCCTGGACGACGAGACCTTCCGATCCTAGGGCACGGGCGCCCTACGCGTTGGCCGCGCCACGCGAGGCCCGGGCCAGCGCGCGCTGGAGCTGGTCGTAGGCGGCGATCTCGTCGGGCACGAACACCTCGGAGAGCAGCGAGCAGCCGACGCTCGGCATCAGCGCCGCCGCCGCGCCGACCTGGAGCCCGAGGCGCAGGAAGCGTCGGCGGCCGGCGCGGGCGCGCAGCCAGCGCCGATCGCCCAGGGCCACCAGCGAGGCCACGCCGAGCCCGGCGCCGGTGACCGTGCGCTGGCCCCGCCGCCGCCGCTCGGCGGCGCGCCGTCCCTCGAGCATCAGCGCCTGCGCGCGCTCGATGGCGTCGCGCCGCGGCTGCCAGGGCCGCCAGGCGCGGCGCGGCGCCGGCGTGATCTCGACCTCCACCTCGACGCCGGCATGGTTCGAGTAGGCCAGGTCGCCGCCGTCGATGGCTCCGTCGAGGATGCGGCGGGACGCCACCGGGGTGAGCTTCCTGCCGTCGCCGTCGCGGCCGAAGACGTAGTCGACGCGCCGATCCGGCTTGCGGCTGCCGGCGCGGAAGGGGTTGCTGCGCAGCACGGTCGCGTCCGGATCGCCGGTCTCGTGGGGCAGGTCGCGCAGGCCCGAGAGCCCGCGCAGCACGCCGTGCTCCTGGCTGCCGCGCACGAAGTTGAAGTCGCCGGCCACGATCAGCGGGTCGTGGACGTCGCGGCTCGCCAGGGCGAGCTGCACCACCTGGCCCGACCGGTGCGCCAGGTAGGCGTGGGCCACCTCGCTGGCGTAGCGGGCGTGCAGGTGGGTGTCCACGAAGGTGACCGCGCCCATCGGGGTCCGCAGGCGCAGCTGCACGTAGCCCTTGCCCCCGTAGTAGTCGCCGTGGGCCACCCGCTCGGGCAGGCCGCGCAGCAGGTAGGGGGTCAGCAGCGCCTCCTCGATGGGGTGGCGCGACAGCACCAGCAGCCCGGATCCGCCGATCGACGCCCGCGGGCTCCAGGCGTGCTCCAGCCCGGCGCGCTTCCCGGCCTGGGCGAGCACGCGCCGCGCGCCCGCGAACCAGACCTCCTGGAAGGCGACCACGTCGAGCCCCAGGTCCGGCAGCCGCTCGCCGACGGCGTGCAGCCGCCGCAGCGGCTCGACCGACAGCGGCTCGGGGAGTCCCCAGGCGTTCAACGTCCCGACGCGCAGGCGCATGGAGCTAGAAGCGGACCTCGAACTTCAGGCCCACCCGCTTGCGCTTCATCAGCGGGCCCTTCACGCCCAGCTCGATGCGCCGCTCGCCCAGGGTGAGCGGCTTGCGCACCTCGAGGCCGCTCTTGTTCAGGTAGAGGCGGTCCCAGGCGCGGGTCTCCTGCACCGGCTCGGCGCCGTGGAGCCGGCCCGGGTCGTGGAGCTGGCTGAGCTCGCCGACCTCGCGGAAGGGCTCCCGGACCAGGGCCTGGCCGGGGGTCGGCTCCTCGGCCGAGGCGGTCGAGAGGGGCAGCAGCAGCAGCGGAATGGAGAACCAGGATCGTCGGTGCATGCGAGGAGACTCCGGCATGTTGCCGGCCCTCCCTCCGGCAACCCCCTGGAATTGCAAGGGCCATGCCGTGTGGAAAGCCCCTCAGGGCGCCGGGCGCGGGCGCGTGGGAAGTCTCTTTCCCAGGTTGGGAAGCCCGCTGGCGCCCGCTCGCCCGCTTCTGGACCGCTCGACTGGAACGTGTTTCAATCTGGGCATGGAGGAGCGCTCCCGCCGCATCGTGGGTGCGGCGATCGAGCTGGCCGAGCAGGGCGGGTTCGAGGCCGTGCGGCTGCGGGACGTCGCCGCCCAGGCGAACGTCGCCCTCGGGACCCTCTACCGCCGCTTACGCAGCAAGGAGGACCTGCTGCTGGCGGCCCTGGAGCTGTAGCTGGGCGAGCACGAGCGCCGGGTGCGGCGCGAGCCGCCGGCCGGGGACACGCCGCTGGCCCGCGTGACCGGCTTCTTCGAGGGCTACACCGACGCCCTGTGCCGGCGTCCGAACCTGGCCCGCGCGCTGGTGCGCGCCATCGCGTCCGGTGCGCCGGAGCTTACGCTCAAGGTGGCGTCCTTCCACGCGCGCACCGAGGCGCTGATCACCGCGTCCCTGCGCGGCGAGCCGGTCGGACCGGTCGGAGCGGACGGTGCCGCGGATCCGACCGAGACCGAGCGGCGCCTGGTCCAGTCGCTGCTGCTGGTCTGGTTCGCGTCGCTGACCGGCTGGGCGAGCGGTCTGCACGAACGCAGCGAGATCCTGACCCATACCCGCTGGGCCGCCGAGCTGATGCTCGACTCCGGCGCCGACTGATCCGTGATCGTCCTTGCCGAGGGGTGGGGGACGTGTTTGAATCCGAACCGAACGAAGAGGGGACCGGCCCGATGAAGATCGTCATCGACTACGACCTGTGTGAAGCCAACGCGGTGTGCATGGACGTCTGCCCGGAGTGCTTCCGCGTCGAGGACGACGACACGCTGACCGTGCTGGTCGAGAGCCCCGGCGAGGAGCTGCGCGGCAAGGTCGAGGAGGCCGTGCGCCTCTGCCCGCGCCAGGCCATCTCCCTGACGGAGTGAGCCCCCGCACCGCGGCGGTCCTCCTGCTGGGAGCGACGCTGCTCGCGGCATGTGGATCGGGACGCCCGGCTGCACCCACCTGGGACCGGGTCGTCTTCGTCACCCTCGACACCCTGCGCGCCGACCATCTCGGCGCGTACGGCTACCCGCGTCCCACCTCGCCGTTCCTCGACTCCCTGGCGGAGCGTGGCGTGGTGTTCGAACGGGCCTATGCGCCCATGTCGACCACCGCTCCGTCCCACGCCACGATGTTCACCGGCCTGTATCCCCTCCAGCACGGCATCGAGCGCAACGGCCAGCGGCTTCCGGACGGGGTCGGGACGCTGGCCCAGCAGCTGCGCGGCGCGGGGGTGACCACCGCCGCCTTCGTGAGCACGCGGGTCCACTTCCAGCCGGCGGGTCTCCACCGCGGCTTCCGCGTGTTCGATCGTCCGCCGCGGGAGCCGCGCCGTCCCTACCGTCCCGCGAACGAGACCGTCGAGGCGGCGCGCCGCTGGCTCGCGGCCTGCGGAAGCTGCGAGCGGCTGTTCCTCTGGATCCACCTGTTCGACGTGCATGATCCCCACCAGGCGCCGGCCGAGCACCGGGAGGCGCTCGCCGTCGCGCCGTCCGACGTGGCGCGGCTCGCCGACTTCTACACCGGCGAACGCGGCGTCCCGGCGGACTACCTGCCGAGCCGGGCGCTGGTCGAGGCCATGGCGGCCTACGACGCCGAGATCCGCTTCGCCGACCAGGAGCTGTCCCGGCTGTACGAGACGGTCTCGGCGCGGCTGCCCGACCCGGTGCTCTGGATCGTGACGGCCGACCACGGCGAAGGGCTCGGCAACCACGGCTGGCGCGGACACGGCAAGCACATCTACGAGGAGCAGGTGCGCGTGCCCCTGATCGTGCACGCGAGCGACGGGAGCCTGGTGCCCGGTCGCGTCGACGGACTGGTGGAGCACACCGACGTGCTGCCCAGCGTGCTGGAGCTGATGGTGGAGGGCGCGGCGGCGCGCCCGGCCGCGGAGGGGCGCTCGTTCGTTCCGGCGCTCGCGGCCGCCCCCCTCGCGCCGCGCACGGCCTTCGTCCAGCGGCGCACCTATGCGCAGGACGGTCCATCGACCCGCGAGACCGGCTGGGAGCCGGGCCTGAAGTTCGCCCTGGTGGAGCCGCGCTGGAAGTTCGTGCATCACACGGCCGGCGGGGAGGAGCTGTTCGACCTGGAGCGCGACCCGTACGAGCTCGACGACCGGATCCACGAGGAGGGCGCCGTGGCCGCGCGCCTGCGCGAGGCGCTCCAGGCGCGCCTCGCCGCCGTGTCGGAGGGGCGCGTCGTCCCGGAGTCTGCGGCCACGGTGGACGAGGACACCCTGCGCCAGCTCGAGGAGCTGGGCTACGTGCAGTAGCACGGCCTCCCCCCGCGGGAGCGGCCGGCGCGTCGTCTGCGCCAAAGAGCGGTACAGTCCCCAGGCCTCCCCACCCGCCCCCGTTCGCCCCCGCTTCCGACCCGATCGACCGATGAAACCGAAACGCTACGTCGTCATGGGCGCCGGCGAGGTGGGCCGCTACCTCGCGCGCAGCCTCTCCGCGGACGGCCACACCGTCACCCTCATCGACAGCGATCCGGGCAAGCGGCGCATGGTCGAGGAGGAGCTCGACGTGGGCTTCGTGCTCGGCAACGGCAGCCACGTGCCGACCCTCGAGCAGGCCGGCGTCGACCAGTGCGACCTGTTCGTGTCGGCCAGCTCCTCGGACGAGGCGAACCTGGCCGCGTCGCTGCTGGCCAAGAGCGTGGGCGCCCCGCGCACCGTGGTGCGGGTGGCCACCTCCGAGGACGTCACCCGCTACGGACGCATCTACGAGCGCTCCTTCCAGGCCGACCTGCTGCTCTCGACCCAGCTGCTGACCACCACCCGCGTGCTCAACCACGTGCTCGGCTACAACACCCTGGACATCGAGTACATGGCCGGCGGCATGCTCCAGGTGCGCCGCACCCGGGTGGAGGCCGGCTCGATCCTGGCCGAGAGCCGGCTGGCCGACGCCCACCTGCCCAAGGACTGCCTGGTGCTCGCCTTCCTGTCGGGCGACCGGGTGACCGTGCCCACCGGCGACGACCGCGCCCAGGTGGGCGACGACGTGCTGGCGATCGGCACGCCGGAGGGGGTGGACGAGTTCGAGCGTCGCGTGAGCCGCCACTCGCGGCGGCTCGGGCTGGTGGTGGTGGCCGGCGGCGGCGCCACCGCCCAGGCCGTGGTGACCCGCCTGGAGGGCCAGGCGCGGCGCATCAAGATCATCGAGTCGGAGCGCCAGCGCGCCGAGGAGCTGGCGGCCCAGTTCCCCCAGCACGACATCGTGCACGCCGACGCCACCGACATGTCGGTGCTGGCCTCCGAGGGCGTGGGCGACGCGCGCGCCTTCATCGCGCTCACCGGCCACGACGAGACCAACCTGATGGCCTGCCTGCTGGCCCAGGAGATCGGTGCCCGGCGCCTGACGGCCCTGGTGCAGAAGAGCGAGACGTCGAGCCTGTGGCGCAAGGTGGCGGTGCTCGACGTGGTGTCGCCGCGCACCATCGCCGCCCAGAAGATCCGCGACTACATCGACGCCAACTACGAGCCCCACATCGTGTCGCTCGAGAACGGCGCAGCCGAGTTCGTGCAGCGCCACGTCTACCCGGAGAGCGCCACCGCGGGCGGGCGCCTGGCCGACATCGAGACGCCGCAGGGCCTGATCGTCGCCGCCATCCTGCGCAGCGGGCGTGCGCTCATTCCCCACGGCGACATCCGGCTCGAGGCGGGCGACGACGTCATCCTGTTCGTCCGGCAGGAGGAGGTGGGCATGGCGCACCTGCTGTTCCCGGGTCCGGATCCGGACTAGCGCGCGCCCATGAACGTCCGGCGCGTGCTGTCGATCCTGGGACTGGTGCTCTACGCACTGGCCGGCGCCGAGCTGGTTCCGCTGCTGGTCTGCATCTTCCCCCTCGACCTGGCGACGGCGCGCGGCTTCCTGGCCGGCGCCGGCGTGGCGGCGCTGCTGGGCGTGGGCTTCCGCAAGCTGGGCGAGTCGGAGGGCGATCTCTACCGGCGGGACGGCGTGATGATCGTGGTCGGCGCCTGGCTGCTGGCCTCGGTCACCGGCGCGGTGCCCTACCTGGCCAGCGGCGCCGTGCCCGGCGTGGTGGACGCCTTGTTCGAGTCGGCGTCCGGCTTCACCACCACCGGGGCCTCGATCCTGACCGACATCGAGGCGCTGCCCTCGGCGGTGCTCTTCTGGCGCAGCATGACCCAGTGGCTGGGCGGCATCGGCATCGTCGTGCTGTTCGTGGCGCTGCTCTCGGAGCTGGGGCCGGGCGCGCGCTTCCTGTTCAACCTGGAGGTGCCGGGTCCCCGCTCGGAGATCTTCCACGCGCGCGTGCGGCAGACGGCGGCGGCGCTGTTCCGCATCTACCTGGCGCTGACCGTGGCGCAGATCGCGATCATGCTCGTGCTGGGTGCGGGCGTCTACGACGCGGTGGTCCACTCCTTCTCCACCATCTCGACCGGCGGCTTCTCCCCCTACAACGACTCGCTGGCCCACTTCCCCATCCGCATCCAGCTCGTGGTGCTGGTGTTCATGCTGGCCGCCGGCGTCAACTTCTTCGTGCACTACTCGCTGGCGAGCAAGCGCAACCTGTCGGTGCTGCGCGACCTGGAGCTGCGCGTCTACCTGGGCATCGCGGCGATGGGGACGCTGCTGGTCCTGTGGAACCTGATGGGCGCGGGGGCGGAGGGGGGCGTTGCGCACCTGCTCGTGGACGCGGCCTTCCAGGTGGTCTCGGTGCTCACCACCACCGGCTTCGCCACCAGCGACTTCGAGACCTGGCCGGGGCTCTCCCGCGCGCTGCTGGTGGCGCTGATGTTCGGCGGCGGCTGCGCCGGATCCACCGCCGGCGGCGCCAAGATCGTGCGGCTGCTGATCGGCTGGCGCGTCGCCATGCGCGAGGTGCGCCTCACCTTCAGTCCCAACGCGGTGGTCGCCATCGTGGTGGGCGGCAAGCCGGTGCCCGAGGAGTCGGTGCGCAGCGTGGCGGCGCTGCTGCTGCTGTGGCTGGTGGGCTGGGGCGTGGGCGCGGTGCTGCTCTCGGTGGGCGGAGCGGGCATCGTCACGGCGGCCACCGCCTCCATGGCCACCCTGTCGAACATCGGCCCCGGTCTCTCGGCCGTGGGGCCCACCGGCAACTTCGCCTTCTTCGCCGACTGGCAGAAGCTGGTGATGGTGGGCCTGATGTGGCTCGGGCGCCTCGAGTTCTTCGCCGTGCTGGCGCTCTTCCAGACCCGGTTCTGGCGGCGCTAGGTGCCGGGAGGAGTGCGGCGGGCGCTCGCGGGACTCGCCCTGGCGACGCTCTGCGCGTGCGCTCCCGCACCGGACCCTCCGGGGCCGCGCAGCGTCTTCCTGGTGGTGGTCGACACGCTGCGCGCCGACCGGCTCTCGTGCTACGCCGCCGACGCGCCGGCGACCCCCCACGTCGACGCGCTCGCCCGCGACGGGGTGCGCTTCGCCCAGGCCCAGGCCATGGCGAGCTGGACCCTGCCGAGCATGGCCGCGCTGCTGACGTCGCGCTGGCCGCGCGAGCTCGGCATGATCGAGCGGGCCGACGACCCGAAGTGGCCCGAGCGGGTGCGCCAGCAGCGGCGTCTGCACCGCATGCCCCTGCGCGAGGACGTCGACACGCTGGCCGGCCGGTTTCGCGACGCCGGCTTCGCCACCGCCGCCTTCGTGAACCAGCCGCTGCTGGCGCCGCGTCGCGGCTTCGACCGGGGCTTCGACCACTGGCTGCAGGCCTCCGGTGCGGGCCGCGTCGTGCCGCGCCGGGAGCTGGGGCCGGAGAGCCGTCAGCGTTGGGGAAGCCTCGATCACGCCTTCGCCAACGACGCGCTGCTGGTGGACGCCTTCGAGCAGTGGCTGGGCGCGGCGCCGCCGGACGCGCCGGTGTTCGCCTGGATCCACCTGCTGACGCCCCATCGCCCGTACCTGCCGGCCGAAGGCTTCGCGCCGGAAGGCGACGATCCGGCCGCGCTCTACGACGCCGAGGTGCGCGCCGTCGATTCCCTGGTGGGCCGGCTCCGTCGGGCGATCGAGACGCGGCGCGGCGGCGAGGCGCCGGTGCTGGCCTTCACCTCCGACCACGGCGAGGCCTTCGGCGAGCACGGCGAACGGGAGCACGGCAACACCCTGCACGCCGAGGTGATGCGGGTTCCGCTGCTGCTCGTGGCGCCGGAGTCCCTCTCGGCAGGACGCGTGGTCGACGCGGTCGCGCCCGCGATCGACCTGGCGCCGACGCTGCTGGAGCTGGCGGGCCTGCCCGTGCCGTCGTCGATGCGCGGCGGGAGCCTGCTGGCGCGCATCGCCGGCGGGGAAGATCCGCGCCCCGTGCTGGCTGAGGGCATGCTCTACGGCCCCAGCGAGCGCGCCTGGATCGAGGGGGGCTGGAAGCTGCTGGTCGACGAGGCCGAGCCGCGGCCCGCGCTCTACGCGCTGGGCGACGATCCGCAGGAGCGGAGCGACCTGGCCCCGCGCGAGCCGGATCGCGTCGCCGCGATGCGCGCCCGCATGGCCGCGTTCCTCGCGGACCTGTCGCGCGGTCCGCGGCAGGACCCGCTCGACCCGGACGCCGAGACCCGCGACGCCCTGCGCGCCCTGGGCTACGCCGACTGAGAACGAAAGAAGCCCGCCGCGCGGTCGCGACGGGCTTCCGAAGAATGGTGGAGCTGAGGGGGATCGAACCCCTGACCCTCAGACTGCCAGCCTGATGCTCTCCCAGCTGAGCTACAGCCCCAGTGCCCGGTAGGGTAACCCCTGTGGGGGGCTCTTCAAGCGCACGACCCCCGCACGGGCGGGGCGGCTCCCCGGGGGCGTGGTATCCTCGCGCGCGCTTCGCCGGAGTGGCGGAATTGGCATACGCAGGGCCCTCAAAAGGCTCCGGCCGCAAGGTCTTGTGGGTTCGAGTCCCACCTCCGGCACCGACTTCGACCCTCGCGCAGGCGCGTCGAGGCGCGAATTCGCGGGTCCCTGGGACCGTCGGAGGTGTGGACCCCAACGGCGCCCGGGGTGCGGCGTCGCTCGACAGGAGAAGGTTCGATGCGAAGGATCGCCCGTCAGCTCGCGATGATCGGCCTGGTGGCGCTGGTGCTGCCCGTGGCGCTGCCCGGCATGGCCTCGGCCCAGTACCGGGAATTCACCGGCAAGGTCGACAAGATCAACAAGCGCAAGATGATCGTCGACAACCGGATGGGCGACAAAGTCACCTTCGAGCGCCTGAAGGGGACCAAGGTCGAGGACACCTCCGGGGGCAAGAAGCCCAAGGCCAAGTGGACGGACCTGAAGAACGACGACTGGGTCACCGTGAGGTGGAAGATGATCGACAAGCCCCGCAAGGCCTACGAGATCATCGTCCTGCCCGAGAAGGACGAGGCCGGCGAGGACCTCTGACCGGCGCCCTAGTGGCGCCCGCCCGCGTTGGATAGCGTTCCGCCCATGGGTGGAACGCCGCTCACACCGGACCAGTACGACCGCTACCGGCGCCACCTGACCCTGCCCGAGGTGGGGCTCGAGGGGCAGCAGGCGCTGCTCGCCGCCCGCGTGCTGCTCGTCGGGGCGGGCGGGCTCGGCTGTCCGCTGGCCCAGTACCTGGCGGCAGCCGGCGTGGGCACGCTGGGTCTCGTCGACTTCGACGTGGTCGACGCCTCGAACCTGCACCGCCAGGTGCTGTTCACCACGCGCGACGTGGGGCGCCCCAAGACCGAGGTGGCGGCCGAGCGGGTGCGCGCCATGAACCCGGACGTGGACGTGCGCATCCACGCCGTGCAGCTCTCGTCCGAGAACGCCATGGAGCTGTTCGCCGACTACGACGTGGTGGTGGACGGCACCGACAACTTCCCGACCCGCTACCTGACCAACGACGCCTGCGTGCTGCTCGGCAAGCCGAACGTGCACGGCTCGATCTTCCGCTTCGACGGCCAGGCCACGGTCTTCGACGCGAAGCACGGACCCTGCTACCGCTGCCTCTACCCGGAGCCGCCGCCGCCGGGCGCCGTGCCGTCGTGCGCCGAGGGCGGCGTGCTGGGCGTGCTGCCGGGGCTCGTCGCGCTGATCCAGGCCACCGAGACGGTGAAGCTGGCCACCGGCCTGGGCGAGCCGCTCTACGGACGCCTGCTCCAGTACGACGCCCTGCGCATGGAGTTCAACGAGTTCCGGGTGCGCAAGGATCCGGAGTGCCCGGTGTGCGGCGAGTCGCCGACCGTCACCGGACTGATCGACTACGAGGGCTTCTGCGGCGTTCCCGCGGTGGAGGCCGAAGCGAGCCCGGAGGCGTCGGCGGCGGAAGTGAAGGCGCGGCTCGACGCCGGGCACGACCTGCTGCTGCTCGACGTGCGCGAGGCCGACGAGGTGGAGACGGCCCGCATCGAGGGCAGCCGCTGGCTGCCGCTCGGCGAGGTCGAGGCGCGGTCGGCGGAGCTGGCCGACTGGAAGGAGCGTCCCGTCGTGGTGTACTGCCACCACGGCGGACGCAGCGCCCGCGCCTGCGCGCTGCTGCGCGACGCCGGCTTCTCCGACGTCACCAACCTGACCGGCGGAATCGAAGCCTGGTCGCTGACCGTCGATCCCGACGTCCCCCGCTACTAGAGGAGCGAAGCGTGGCGAAGAGCCGCATCCCGAACCCGCTGGAACGCCGTCACCTGGTCGAGAAGGAGCTGCCCGCCGAGCAGGCGCTGGCCATCGCCGAGGCCTACCTGGCCGAGGAGCGCGTGGACGAGGCCGTCGAGTTCCTGGGCAAGGCGGAGGACACGGAGCGCCTGGCGGCGCTGCGCGAGCAGGCGGTCCGCGAGGGGAACGCCTTCCTGCTGCGCTCCGTGGCCCAGGCCCTGGGCGAGCCGCCGGAGCGGGACGAGTGGCGTCGGCTGGCAGAAGCGGCAGACTCCCTGGGGAAGGAGCGGTACGCCGAGGAGGCTCGGCGTCAGTCAGAGCGGGGGGACGAATAGATGGCACTACGAGCGAGGGTGTTCCGCGGCCTCGTGAAGGAGGTGGAGGAGGACATCAACAAGTTCCTGTCCTCCGCCGAGGTGCGCGTGCTGCACATGGCCCAGAGCGAGAGCGGGGTCCACATCAGCGTTTCGCTGATCTTCGAGGAGCCCGAGGCGCTGCCCGACGGCGGACTCTAGCGCGACGTCGCCACCCCCATGTCCGACATCGCGATCGTCAACGCGCGCTCGCACAACCTGGCCGGAGCGAGCTGCCGCGTCCCGCTGGGGTCGCTCACCGTGATCACGGGCGTCTCCGGATCGGGCAAGTCGACCCTCGCCTTCGACACGCTCTACGCCGAGGGCCAGCGGCGCTACGTCTCGTCGCTCTCGACCTACGCCCGCCAGTTCCTGGAGCAGCTGCCGCGGCCCGAGGTGGACCTGGTGTCGCACCTGCCGCCGGCCGTCGCGATCGAGCGGCGCAACCGGGTGACCAACGCCCGCTCGACCGTGGGCAGCGCCACCGAGATCCTGGACCACCTGCGCCTGCTGTTCGCCCACGTGGGCGAGACGCGCTGCCCGGACTGCGACCGGGTGGTGGAGCCGGGCACGGTGGAGGCGGTGGCCGGTCGCATCGCCGAGCGCTTCGCCGGCGGGCGCGTGCAGATCGGCGCGCCGCTGCCGGCCCGCGCGAAGGAGAAGGGCACGGCGCTGCGCGAGCGCCTGGTCCGCGACGGCTACGCGCGCATCCTGGACGGAGCCGACACCCTGCACGACGCGTCGGAGCTCACGGTACGCGCGCTCGACGCGCTGCGCCCCGATGGCCTGGTGCTGGTGGACCGGCTGGCGCTGCGCGGCGACGCCGCCGAGGGCGGACGACTGCGCGAGGCGCTGGCCAACGCC
The DNA here is from genome assembly GCA_050618055.1 of Myxococcota bacterium. Taxonomy (GTDB): domain Bacteria; phylum Myxococcota_A; class UBA9160; order UBA9160; family SMWR01; genus CALDCK01. The sequence continues at coordinate 12,524 of JBNLVK010000193.1, read as the reverse complement.
TTCCGCCTGGGCGGGGGGCGCTGCGTGGTGGTGGGGGAGGGCGGACGCCGGGCCGCCTACCAGGACGGCTTCGCCTGCGACGGCTGCGGGCGCCGCTTCGCCACGCCCCGGCCGGCGCTGTTCTCGTACAACAGCTCGGCCGGCGCCTGCCCCACCTGCGAGGGCTTCGGCCGCGTGCCGGGCCTCGACCCGGACCGGGTGGTGCCCGATCCCACGAAGCCGCTGGCCGCCGGTGCGGTGGCCCCGTTCGCCACGCCCGGCGGCCGCCGCCACCAGGTGCGCCTGCTGGCTGCCTGCCGGCGCGCCGGCGTTCCGGTGGACGTGCCCTTCGAGGAGCTGTCCGACGCCGACCGCCGGCTCGTCTTCGAAGGCGACGGCGAGGGCTGGCGCGGCGTGGCCGGCTTCTTCCGGCGCCTCGAGCGCAAGCGCTACAAGGTGCAGAACCGGGTGCTGATCGCGCGCTACCGGCGCTTCGATCCCTGCGGCGACTGCGGCGGGACGCGGCTGCGGCCCGAGGCGCGCTGCGTGCGGGTCGACGGGCGCAGCCTGCCCGAGGTGGCGGCGCTGACGCTCTTCCAGCTGGGCGAATGGCTGGCGGCACTGCGGCTGCCGGAGCACCACGGCGTGCGCGTCGCGCGGCTGCTGGAAGACGTGCGCGCCCGGGTCGCCACCGCGGTGCAGGTGGGACTCGACTACGTGACCCTCGACCGCCCGACGCGCACGCTGTCCGGCGGCGAGGCCCAGCGCATCCAGCTGGCGGCGGCGCTCGGCGGCACGCTCACCGCGTCGCTCTACGTGCTCGACGAGCCGTCCATCGGCCTGCACGCCCGCGACGTGGATCGCCTGGTGGGAACGCTCGAACGCATCCGCGACCAGGGCAACACGGTGGTGGTGGTGGAGCACGCGCCCGAGGTGATCGGTGCCGCCGACCACGTGATCGACCTGGGACCCGGCGCCGGGCGCTTCGGCGGCCGGGTGGTGGCCGAGGGGAGCGTCGCCGAGCTGGCGGCCTGCGCCGACTCGCTCACCGGTCGGGCGCTGGCCGGCACGCTGCCGCGCGCGCCGCGGCCGGAGCGCGCGCCCCGCGGCACGCTGCGCATCGTGGGCGCCGCGGCCAACAACCTGGAAGACGTCACCGTCGACGTGCCGCTCGGCCAGCTGGTGGCCTTCACCGGCGTCTCCGGCGCGGGCAAGTCGACGCTGGTGCGCTCGGTGCTGGTGGGCCAGCTCACCCGCGATCCGGACCGGGGCGCCTGCCGCGCCATCGAGGGCGCGAAGGCGCTGGGCGAGATCGTGGTGGTCGACCCGAGCCCGCCCTCGCGCAGTCCGCGCTCGAACCCGGCCACGGTCAGCAAGGCCTTCGAGCTCGTGCGCAAGCGCTTCGCCGACACCCGCGAGGCGAAGGCGCTGGGCGTAGGCCCCGGCTGGTTCTCCTTCAACGTGGCCGGCGGCCGCTGCGAGGAGTGCGAGGGCGCCGGCGAGGTGGTGGTGGACATGCACTTCCTGGACGACGTGCGCATGCCCTGCGCCCACTGCGACGGCCGCCGCTACCGATCGGAGGTGCTGGAGGTGAAGCTCCGGGGGCTGTCGATCGTGGACGTGCTGGCGCTGCCGATCGAGGAGGCGCTCGACTTCTTCGCCGACGACGCGAAGGTCGTGGCGCGGCTCGAGCCGCTGGCCCGCGTGGGCCTGGGCTACCTGACCCTGGGCCAGCCGCTCTCGACGCTCTCCGGCGGCGAGGCCCAGCGCCTGCGCATCGCACTGGCGCTGCGCGACGGGGCGCCCGACACGCTCTACGTGCTCGACGAGCCGACCACCGGGCTGCACGCCTCGGACGTCGAGGTGCTGCTCGGCTGCCTGGACGACCTGCTGGCCCGCGGCGCCAGCGTGGTGGTGGTGGAGCACAACCTGGACGTGATCCGCCGCGCCGACCACGTCATCGACCTGGGTCCGGAGGGCGGTCCGGGCGGCGGGCGGGTGGTGGCCTGCGGCTCGCCGGAGGAGGTGGCCCGCGTCGAGGGGTCCCACACCGGCGCGGCCCTGCGCGCCGTCCTGTAGGGTGTGCCCATGGCGCGCCTGCCGGAGCGGGACAAGCCGCCCGACGACATCTCACCCCACGCGTTCTTCACCTCGTGGGTGCCGCAGAGCGTCGACGCCGACGATTCGCGGCGTCAGCGGCTGGGCGACACCCAGGCGCGGCTGCTCTTCGAGCTGCGGGACGCCGCCGAGCACGAGCGCCACTTCACCCTGCACATCGAGGCGGGCCGCGTGCGCGGCGAGCCCGGCGCCCACGCCGATCCGGACCGGCACGTGCAGGTCGACGTGCTGACCTGGCGGGCGCTCAACCGGGGCGACATCTCGGCGCCGAAGGCGCTGCTCGAGCGCAAGGTGACGCTGCACGGGAACCTGGTGCTGGCGCTGAAGCTGCACCTGATCCTGGGCTAGCGGGTCGCGCGGGTTCAGCCGGAGCGGCGCTTCGGCGGATCGCGCTGGGCGTCGCGGCGCTGGGCGAAGATGCGCTTGTCGTGGATCTTGCGCAGCTGCTTCTCGATGCGCTCGATCACCATGTCGGCGGCGGGGCCCGGGTCGGTGGCGTCGGCCTGGGTGGCGACGTCGGTGTTCTTGCCGGTGGCGTGACCGTGCACCTCGTAGCCGGCACCGGCCTCGGTGAGCGTGAACTCGAAGCTCTTGACCTCGGGAAACTCGTCGGCCAGGTGCTCGCAGCGCTTCTCGATGCCGCTGCGCACCCGTTCGTCGACGTCCGGTTCGAGCTGGAGATCCTTCGCGTGCACGATGACCCTGGGCTTCTCTGACACTGCCGACTCCTTGTAGATCGAATCTACCACATCGACAGCGCGGGTCATGGTGGCGGAAGCGGACGGGAATCGAACCCGCCGGGAACGCGTCGCCGCGCTCCCCATCGGATTTGAAGTCCGAGCCGGGCACCAGCTCCGGGAACGCTTCCGTTGCCTACTCTAGCGGACCGGTTCTTCGTCCTGTGGATCCTCGCTGGGGCTCTCCGCCTCGGGTGTCGCGTCCGGTTCCCGGGTGATCTGGTCGACGGGGCGGTCCAGCGATGCGGCGATCGACTGGATGCGCGCCTGGACCCGGCTCAGCACGAAGTTTGCGTAGTTGTCCTTGACCTGCGTCTGGAACGGGTCGACGACATCCGGGTCGAACACGTTGGCGTTGTAGATGCCGCCGAAGAACGCGAGCGCCGAGACCTCGAGCCAGGTGAGGCCGGTCCAGATGGTCCGGTGCATGTCCGCATGGCGCAGGTCGTAGGTCATCGGCACGTCGACGCCGTCGAGCCGGGTGCCGTCCTGGTCCAGGATCGACACGTTCGTGTTCACGTCCGCGCGATAGACGTAGCCGTTCCAGGCCGGCGTGAAGATCAGGAAGCCGGGCCAGTTGATCAGGAAGTTCCAGCCCGAGGTGTGGTAGTCCACGGTCGGATCGATCGAGACGATGAGGTCGGGGCGGATCCCCGCCCGTTCGCCGAGCCTGGGCACGTAGTCGGTGCGGAGCTCTCCGATGGCGGGGTCCATGGCGAGGCGCTCGACGATGGCATTGAAGAACCAGAGCGAGTCGGGAGAGCCCTCGAACGGCGCGATCGCGATGCTCGGCTTCGTTTCGACGTGGGTGCCCAGGTGGAGCGTCGTGGCATACGCATCGGCATTGCGGATGCGCAGGGCATGGGTGCACCCGACGGGACCCGAGAGCGCAAGGAGCGTCAGCAGGATCAGGGTCAGGCCTCTCGAACGGTCGTCCGGCATGGAGTCCTCCTTCTGGAGGGCGCATTACACCATTCTGCGGCGGCTCGGTGTCGTTTCTCCGGCGCGCGGGGCAAGGCGGCTTGCCCGGGCCGAGCCGCGAGCTTCACGCCGATGCCACGCGAAACGGGTTGGACAGTGCCCGTCCGGCTTGGTACTTCTCTGGTCGGTGACCGCATACACGCTCGGCGACGTCGCCCGCATCTGTGGTGTCTCACGTCGGCGCTTGCGCTACTGGGAGCGCACGGCCTTGGTCGCCCCGTCCGCGGACGACGAGACCCAAACCGCGTTCGATTTCTCCGGGCTGGTGACGGTCCGCACGATCGTCGGGCTGCTGGAAGGGGGCGTCCCGCTCCAGCGCATCCGCTCGAGCGTCGAGGCGATGCGCGAGCGCATTCCCGAGTTCGAGCCGCTGCCGGCCATGCGGGCCTGGGGCGACGGCGGGCGCGTGGTCGTGCGCCACGAGGGCGTGCTGATGCAGCCCGACGGCCAGCTGGTGCTCGAGCTCTCGCCGGGCGCCGGCGTGGCGTCGCTGGACGCCGGCCGCGCCGGCGAGCGCGCGCGCCGCATCGCGCTCGAGTGGTTCGAGCGCGGCTGCGAGCTGGACGGCGAGCGGGCCACCTTCGCCGAGGCCGCCGAGGCCTACCAGAAGGCCATCGAGGCCGACCCGGAGTTCGCCGACGCCCACTGCAACCTGGGCTCGGTGCGCTTCAACCAGGACCGCAAGGAGCTGGCGCGCCAGTGCTTCGAGCGGGCGGTCGAGCTGGTGCCGGGCCACGTCGAGGCCAACCTGAACCTGGGCACGCTGCGCGAGGACGACGGCGCCAGCGAGGCGGCGCTGCGCCACTACCGGGCGGCGCTGGAGACGGATCCGCTGTTCCCGGACGTGCACGTGAGCCTGGCGCTGGTGTACGAGAAGCTCGAGCTGCCCCGCACCGCCCGGGCCCACTGGCGTCGCTACCTGATGCTCGACCCGGCCGGCGTGTGGGCGGATCTCGCGCGCCGACGGATCGAAGAGGCCCGCTAGTCCTCTTCGCGCTCGGCCACGTGGGCGCGGTAGGCGTCGGCGTCCATCAGCTCGGCCAGGTCCGCGTCGTCGGTGCCCTCGACGGCCAGGATCCAGCCGTCGCCGTAGCAGTCGGCGTTCACCACCTCGGGCGCGTCCTCGAGCTGGCCGTTCAGCTCCACCACCTCGCCCGACACCGGCGCGAACAGGTCCGACACCGCCTTGACCGACTCGATCACGCCGAAGGCGTCGCCCTTGGTGATGCGCTCGCCCACCTTGGGCAGCTCCACGAACACGATGTCGCCGAGCTGCTGCTGCGCGAAGTCGGTCACGCCGATCACGACGCGGCCGTCGTCGGCACGGGCCCACTCGTCCTCGGCCGAGTACCGCAGGTCCTGGGGGATGTCGTAGTCGGACAAGGGGATCCTCCGCTTGGCTCGGTTCAGGTGCGGCGCGGGGGGCGGCGTCCGGCCGCGACCCCCTTCACGAACGGCGTGTCGACGACTTCGGCCCCCAGCGGACGTCCACGCACGAGGACGTCGAAGCGGTTGCCGGGGGTCGCCATCGCCGGGGGAACGTAGGCCAGCCCGATGGATTTTCCGAGCGTCGGAGAGGGTGCGCCGGAGGTGACGACGCCCACCTCCCGACCCTCGCTCGCCACCGGGTAGCCGTCGCGGGCGACGCCGCGATCGGTCAGCACGAAGCCGGCGAGCCGGCGCTCGTGACCAGCCCGGCTGCGGCGGCGGATCGCCTCGGCGCCCAGGAAGTCGCCGTCCGCTTCGACGAAGGCGTCGAGTCCGGCCTCGAGCGGGCTGGTGGTGTCGTCGAGCTCGTGGCCGTAGAGGGGCAGGGCGGCCTCCAGGCGCAGCGTGTCACGGGCGCCCAGACCCACCGGCCGCACGTCCAGCTCCTTGCCCTCGCGCAGCAGCGCCTCGAAGAGCGCTTCGGCGCCGTCGGCCGGACAGTAGAGCTCGTAGCCGTCGGCGCCGGTGTAGCCGGTGCGCGACACCAGGCAGCCGACGCCCGCCACCTCCGCTCGTTCGAAGGCAAAACGTTTCAGCGCCGCCAACGAAGCCGGGGCCAGGCGCGCCATCAGCTCCACCGCCTGCGGACCCTGCACCGCGATCAGCCCCGTGTCGTCACTCTCGTCGCGCACCGCCGCGTCGCCGGCGTGGCGCTGCACCCAGGCCAGGTCCTTGGCCCGGTTGGCCGCGTTCACGCACAGGAAGAGCTCGTCCGGGCCGGTGCGGTAGACGGTCACGTCGTCGACCACGCCGCCCTCCTCGTTGCAGAGCAGGGCGTAGCGCACGCGGCCCTCGGCCAGGTCCGACACGCGGCGCGAGCACAGGCGGTCGGCGGCCGCGCCGGCTCCGGCGCCGGACAGGAAGACCTGGCCCATGTGGGAGACGTCGAAGAGCCCCACCGCCTGGCGCACCGCGGCGTGCTCCTCCTTGATGGACGAGTACTGGACGGGCATGTCGTAGCCCGCGAATTCGACCATGCGCGCGCCGAGGCGCTGGTGGAGAGCGTGGAGCGGCGTGTGCTTCAAGCGGAGGCGGCCGAGCGCTCTTCGTACGCCGTGAGGGTGTTCTGGAGCAGCATGGTGATGGTCATGGGGCCGACGCCGCGGCGGTGCGGCGTGACGATGCGCGCGATGCCCTGGACGCCGGCCGTGTCGACGTCGCCGGTGAGCGTGCCGTCGACGTCGGTCACGCCCACGTCGATGACCGCGGCGCCCGGCTTCACCCAGTCGGGCTTCACCAGCAGCGGGCTTCCCACCGCCGCCACGATCACGTCGGCGCGGCGGCAGCGCTCCGCCAGGTCGCGGGTGCGCGAGTGGCACATGGTGACCGTGGCGTTGGCGCGCTGGAGGAGCAGCGAGACCGGCTTGCCCACGATGTTGCTGCGCCCGATCACCACCGCGTCGGCGCCCTCGAGCGGCACGTCGTAGCGCCGCAGGATCTCCATGATGCCGAGGGGCGTGCAGGCGGTGAGGCAGCCCTGGCCGAGCAGCAGCCGGCCCGCGTTCACCGGGTGGAGTCCGTCCACGTCCTTGGCCGGATCCAGCGCGCCGGCCACCTCGTTGGCGTCGAGATGGTCGGGCAGCGGCAGCTGGACCAGGATGCCGTCGACGCCGTCGTCGGCGTTGAGCCGGTCGAGCAGCGCCAGCAGCTCCTCGCGCGATGTCGACGCGGGCAGCCGGTGCTCCACCGACTCCATGCCCACGCGCTCGCAGGCGCGGCGCTTGCCCTTGATGTAGGAGGCGCTGGCCGGGTCGTCGCCCACCAGCACGACGGCCAGGCAGGGCGCGCGGCGGCCCGCGCTCTTGTGGCGTCCGACGGCCTCGGACAGCTCCTTGCGGATCTCCTGCGCCAGGGCGAGACCGTCGACGACGATCGTTTCGATCGCAGCGGATTCGGGGGGCATGGGGGCTCCCGGTCGGACGTGGCGGCGGAGGGGGGAGAAGAGGCGCGAGTATAACGCGGGAGGCCCGCGCGCGAGGGTGGGTCAGGCGGCGGCCTTCTTCCCCTTGCCCTTCTTGCCGCCCTTGTCGTCGCCGCCCGAGGACTTCTTCTCCGTCTTCTCCGGCTTGGCCTTGTCGTCGCTGGCGGCGGCCTTGTCCGGCTTGTCCGCCTTGTCGGCGTCCTTGTCCTTCTTGCCGTCGCTCGACGAGTAGAGGTCCGAGTACCAGCCGCCGCCCTTCAGCACGAAGGACGTCTGGGAGATCAGCTTCTTGACCTTGCGCGAGCGGCACTCGGGACAGGTCTTGATCGGATCGTCGGTGATCCGCTGCTCGACCTCGAACTCGTGGCCGCACTTGCCACATGCGTACTCGTAGATGGGCATCGGGGCTCCAAGGCTAGTCAGTGGCTCCGGAGCGCGCCAGAGCCCGCAGGCGGGCCCCCAGCGCGGCCGCGTCGCCGGCGATCTCCACCCGCTTGCGCCGGTGGCGGGAGGCCGGATCGATGTGCACGTCCCGGCGCGGCAGGTCGAGGGCCCCGGCCAGGGCCTCGCGGCAGGCGGCGTTGGCGGCGCCGTCCACCGGCGCGGCGGCCACGGCGACGCGCAGGGCGTCGCCGTGCAGGCCCCCGACGCGGGGCCGGCGCGCACGCGGGGTCACGTGGATCCAGAGGGCGACGCCGTCGCGCGTGGTGCGCAGGTCGAGGTCGCCGGCGGAGGTCATCCCTCGCCGGGGGCGTTGCGTCCGGCGCGGCCCAGCACGGCGGCGCGCTGCTCGATGGCCGCGTCCTCGGCGGGGCCCTCCTCGGCCAGGTGGTCGAGCATCTCCAGGTGGCGCTCGATGGTCGTGCGCAGGGTGCCCGCCAGGCGCAGCCGCAGCCGCTTCATCTCGCGGATGTCCTCGGCCAGGCGCGCGGCCCGCCGGTGGGCGGCCTCGAGCACCTTCTCGCCCTTGATCTCGGCCTGGCTGACCAGGATCTCCGCCTCCTTCATGGCGGTGTTCTTCAGGTCGTCCGACATCTGCTGCGCCGTGGTGAGCGTCTCCTTCAGCAGCTGCTCGCTGGCGGTCAGCTCGCCCACGCGGGCCTCGAGCAGGCGCACCTGCTGGCGCAGCCCTTCGACGCCGCGCAGGGCGGCCTCGTAGTCCTCGGCCACCATGCGCAGGAAGCTGTCGACCTCCTCGCGGTCGTAGCCGGAGACGCGACGCTGGAACGCGTGGTTGCGGATGTCGAGCGGCGTGATGCGCAAGGCGGACCCTCTTCCTGCGGCAACCCATCGGCGGAACCCCGCGGAATCTTTAGGCGCCTGCCGCCTGGGCCGGCCCGCCGGAAAGCTCGGGACGAGCCTCGGAAGGGGAGGGCAACCGCCCGGAAAAGAAACGCTTTCAGGACTCGTCGCCCAGCTCCTTCGAGCGCCGGGTGGCGGCCGCCACCGCGTCGTAGACGGCGGCCCGCAGGCCCGCCGCCTCGAGCCGCTCGAGCCCCGCGATGGTGGTGCCACCCGGCGAGGTCACCTGGTCCTTCAGCTGGGCCGGGTGGCGATCGCCCTCGCTGGCGAGCCTCGCCGCGCCGAGCACGGTCTGGGTGGCGAGCGCCATGGCCGCGTCCCGCGGCAGGCCCACGCGCACGCCGGCATCGGCCAGGGCCTCGAGGAACACGAACACGTAGGCCGGGCCGCTGCCCGAGAGACCGGTCACCGCGTCGAGCAGCTTCTCGTCGGGCGCCACCCAGCAGTGACCCACGCTCTCGAAGAGTGCGGTCGCCAGGGCCAGGTCGTCGCGGGTGGCGTGCTCGCCGGCGACGACGGCGGTGGCGCCGGAGCGCACCAGCGCCGGCGTGTTGGGCATGGCGCGCACGATGCGTGCACCGGCGGGCAGCGCCGCCGCCAGGCGCGCCAGCGTCACCCCGGCGGCGATCGAGATCCAGAGCGGCCCGTCGGCGGAGGCGCCGGCCGACGCCAGCGCCGCGTCCACGACCCCCGGCTTCACCGCCACCACCACCACGTCGCGATCCGCCGCGGCGACGTCGTTGTCGGCGGTGGTCGCGACGCCCAGCCGCTCCTCCAGGTGCTTGCGCCGCGCCGGAGCCGGGTCGGCGACGCACACGTCGCCGGGCGCGACGCCGGCCGCCAGCAGTCCGCCGGCCAGCGCTTCGGCCATGGCGCCGCCGCCCAGGAAGCCCACGCGCTTTCCGTCGAGCTGGCTCATGCGGGCTGTCCTCCCGGGTCGCGCGGTCCGAAGGCCGCGGTGCCGACGCGGATGATCGTGGCTCCCTCCTCGATTGCAACCTCGAAGTCGGCGCTCATGCCCATGGACAGCTCCCGCAGGCCCTCGCCGCCGGGAGCCTCGCGCAGGGCGTCGCGCAGCGCGCGCAGGCGCGCGAAGGCGCCGCGCGTCCGCTCCGGATCCTCGCTGGCGGCCGGGATCGCCATCAGGCCGACCACGTCGAGCGCCGGCCAGTCCGCGCTCGCCGCGAGCAGGGCCGCCGCATCGTCGGGCACCACGCCGCCCTTCTGGGGCTCGCCGTCCAGGTCGATCTGGAGCAGCACCGCCAGCTGCCGGTCCGCCGCCGCGGCGTGGCGGTCGAGGGCGTCGCCCAGCGCCGTGCGGTCGAGGGTGTGGACCACGTCGAAGCGCTCGGCCACGCGGCGCGCCTTGTTGCGCTGGAGGCGTCCGATGAAGTGCCAGCGGGGCGCGTTCCGGCCCTCGGCCCGCAGCGCCTCCTCGACCCGCGGCAGCTTGTCGAGGGCCTCCTGGACGTAGCTCTCGCCGACGTCTTCGAGCCCGGCCAGGACGGCGCGCGCGATGGCCGCCGCCGGCTGGCGCTTCGACACGCCCACCAGGGTCACGTCCTCGGGTCGGCGTCCGGCGCGCGCGGCCGCCGCGTCGATGCGTCGCCGCAGCGCGGCGATCCGCTCGCCGACGTCGCTCACGGCGCCGTCACCCCGAAGTGGGCCAGCAGCTCCAGGGTCTCGTCCATCGGCAGGCCGATCACGTTGGTCCGGCTGCCCTCGACCGCGGCGACGAGGCGCCCGCCCTCGCCCTGGAGCGCGTAGGCGCCCGCCTTGTCGAGGGGCTCGCCGCTGGCGGCGTAGGCGCGGATCTCGTCGGGCGGGGCGTCGCGCAGGGTCACCCGGCTCTCGACCGCCACCTCGCGCACCTCGTCGCCCCGCACCACGGCCACCGCCGTGATCACCCGGTGCGTGCGCCCGCACAGGGCGGAGAGGTGCGAGACCGCCTCGGCGGCGTCGCGGGGCTTGCCGTAGACGCGGTCGTCCAGCACCACGATGGTGTCGGCGCCGAGCACCACGCGTCCGCCGGCGTCCGGCCGCCCGGCCACGGCGAGGGCCTTGGCCCGCGCCAGACGGACCGCGTGCTCGAGCGGCTTCTCGCCGGGCAGCGCGCTCTCGTCCACGTCGGCGGGCCGGATCTCGAACGCGATGCCGGCCGCGCCGAGCAGGTCGCGGCGCCGCGGCGATCCGCTGGCCAGCACGAGGGGTGTGGTGTCGGGCACGGGCGGAGAGTAGTAGGTTCGCGCCATGTCGCGACGCTGGACCCTGGAGGCCGCCCGGGCGATCCTGCCCGACGTGCGGCGGCGCACGGCGCAGGCGGTCGAGCGGGTGGAGGCCCTGGGCGAGCGCATGCGCGCCGAGGCGCCCGACAGCGAGCAGCGCCGCGAGCTCGAGCAGCAGATCACCCGCCAGGTCTCGCGCTGGCTGCGCAGCATGGAGGCGCTGGGCGTGGTGGTGAAGGGCGCCTGGCTCGTCGACTTCGACACGGGCAGCGGCTACCTCTGCTGGCGCTGGCCCGAGGAGCGACTCGAGTACTTCCACGGCTACGACGAGGGCTTCGCCGGCCGCGCGCGGATTCAGTAGGGGACGGTCAGCGCGGTGAGCACGTGGGGCGGGGCGAGCGCGTAGCGTCCGCGGGCCGCGCGCGGGCCGTCGGGAACGTCGGGTACGTCGCGCAGCAGGCGCACCTCGAAGCCGGCGCAGTCGGGATCGATGCGCAGGGCCACGTCCCGGAAGCCCAGGAAGACGCCGGTCAGCGGGAACCAGGCCTTGTAGAAGGCCTCCTTCGCCGAGAACACGAGCTTGGCCCAGCGCTCCGGCGCGTCTCCGCCCAGGGCGGCGAGGGCGTCGATCTCGTCCGGCGTGCAGATCCTGTGCATGGCCCGCAGGGAGAGCGGCGCGTCCTGCTCGGCGTCGATGCCCAGCGAACGCAGCGCACCGCTGCGCGCCACCGCCGCCGCGCAGTAGCCCGGGCAGTGGGTCAGGCTCCCGACCACGCCCGCCGGCCACACCGGCATGCGTCGCTCGCGCAGCACCGGCCCGGAGGCGCCCAGGCGGTCCAACGCCGCGTGGGCGCAGGCGCGTCCCAGGGCGAACTCGCGGCGGCGCGTCTCGCCCATCTCGGCCGCCAGCGCCTGCTCCTCCGGGTGCAGCCGCGAGGGCGGCGGATCGGGCGGGGCGCTCACCACCACCACCTCGTCCGGCAGCAGCGTCCCGATCACCCGTCGTCGCCCCGCGGCCTGCTGCGGGTGCGCTTCACGGCGGAGCGCCGGCGCTTGTCCTCGAGCCGGCGGCGGCGCTGGCCGCGGCTGGGGGCGGTCGCCACCCGCGCGCGCCGCACCACCAGCGCGTCGCGCACCAGCTCGGCCAGGCGCTCGCGAGCCAGCTCCCGGTTGCGACCGCGCGAGCGGTGCTGCTGCGCGTGGACCACCAGGTGGCCGCGCCGGGTCAGCCGGGCGTCCAAACGCGAGAGCAGGCGCCGCCGGCGCGTCTCCGACAGGACCCGGCTCTCGCGCACGTTCCAGCGCAGCGTGACCCGCGTCTCGGTCTTGTTGACGTGCTGGCCGCCGGGACCGCTCGAGCGGCTGGCGCTCTCGTGGATCTCGTCCGCGGGAATGCAGAGGTCGTGCTGCACGCGCAGCCCGCGTTCGTCGGCCATGTCCAGAGCAAATCAGCTCGCGGCGGGTCGATCAACCGCGCGGCTCAGTAGTTGTATCCGCTCTCGCCGTGCTGATCGAGGTCGAGGCCCATCTGCTCGGCCTGCTCGTCGATGCGCAGGCCCACGGTGGCGTCGATCGCCCGGGCCAGCCCGAAGCTGATGGCGGCGGTGTAGACCACCGTGATGACGGCGGCGAGCAGCTGGGTGCCCACCTGGCTGCCGATGGCGAGATCGCCCTGGAGCCCGCCGAAGACCTGCGAGGCGAACACGCCCGCCAGCACGGTCCCGACGAAGCCGCCCACGCCGTGCACGCCGAACACGTCGAGGGAGTCGTCGT
>JBNLVK010000192.1:0-4865 GCA_050618055.1 Myxococcota bacterium | reverse complement strand
TGTCCAGGTTCAGGTAGAGGCGGTCGTCCACGATCTCCCAGACGTTCGGGTCGCCCACGAACTTCTTGCCCACCGCCACGCCGTAGGCGCAGTAGCCGCCGTAGGCGGGCACGAAGCGCTCCGGGTCGGCCTGGAAGGCGCTCCGGTTCGCCTCGTTCACGAACAGGTAGGTGACACCGTCGTGGGTCGCGACGTGGTTGCCGTTGCCGGGCAGCGGCTTCTCGCCCTGGAAGTACGACACCACGTCGTACCCCTGGAGCGCGGGCGTGCTGTGCTGCACGCCCAGGGCGGGAAGCGCGGCGGCCAGGAGCGCCACCAGGGCGGCGGCGTGGAGGGTGCGGTTTCGCAGCTGCATCGTTCTCTCCTCGGGGCCCCGTCGGGCGGGGCGTTCGGGTTGGTGAGGGTCCGATGGCCCGCGCGGCCAGCGGTCACGCCCGGCTCTTGCCCCAGGCGCCGGAGGAATTGGCCGCGCGTCCGGATGCCGCGAAACCCGCGCCTCGCTGCCGGCATCGGACCGCCCATGGACGTCCTGACCGACGTGCTCGCCGCGCTCGAGCTCGACTCGGAGCTCTACTTCCGGGCCACGCTGCGCGGCGCGTTCGCCGTGGCCGTGCCCGAGGCGCCCTCCTGCGTCCGCTTCCACGTGGTGAGCGAGGGCCGCTGCCGGCTCGCCGTGGCCGGGGCGCCGCCGTGCAACGCCTCCCGCGGCGATCTGCTGCTGGTTCCCCACGGAGCGGCCCACGTGCTGGCGCACCCCGATGCGCCAGGCGACGCGGCCGCGGCCCGGCCGCTCGACGCGCTGCTCGAGGCGGCGGAGCGGATCTCGCCCACCGAGATCGCCCACGGACGGGGCGACGCACGGACGCGGCTCGTGTGCGGCCACTTCTCCCACCGCGACGGCGCGCACCCCCCGTTGTTCCGGTCGCTGCCGCCGCTGCTCCACGTGCGCGCCGGCGAGGCCCGGCGCTGGGACTGGATGGATGCGCTGCTGGTCCACCTGGACGACGAGGCCCGGGGCGCGCGCAGCGGCGCCCGCGAGGTCGTGCGGCGCCTGTCCGAGATCCTGCTGATCGAGGTGCTGCGCGCCTACCTGGGACGCGGCGAGTCGTCCGGGCTGATCGCGGCCCTCTCCGACCCGGTGGTGCGACGCGCCCTCGAGTGCATCCACGAGCGACCCGGCCACGCCTGGACGCTGCCGGCGCTGGCGGCGAAGGCGGGCGCGTCGCGCAGCGTGCTCGCCGACCGCTTCCGCGCGACGCTGGGCGTCTCGCCCATGCGCTACCTGGCCCAGTGGCGCATCGAGAAGGCTCGCCACCTGCTCGGCCGCCGCGACCTGTCGATCGGCGAGATCGCCGCGCGGGTGGGCTACGCGTCGGAGGCCGCCTTCAATCGCGCCTTCAAGGGCGTGCACGGGGCGCCACCGGGCCGGCTGCGAGCTAGCCTCTCCCCATGAAGCGATGCTGGCTCGTTCTCGCGGTCACACTGCTCGCCTCCGGCGCCTTCGCCGAGAAGGTCGAGGTCGGCGCGAAGGCTCCCGACTTCGAGCTCTCGGGAAGCGACGGCCGCACCTACGCCCTCTCGCAGTTCGTCGGCAAGGGCGGGGTCGTGCTCGCCTGGTTCCCGAAGGCCTTCACCCCCGGCTGAACCCAGGAGCTGGCCGCGCTGCGTGACAGCGCCAAGGACCTGGCCGCCTACCAGACCGCCGTGTTCATGGTCAGCCTGGACGATCCCGAGAAGAACGCGGCCTTCGCCGAGTCGCTGGGGGCGGAGATGGTGCTGCTCTCCGATCCGGGCGGTGAGGTCGCCCGCCGCTACGGCGTGACGTCCCTCGGCGGGCTCTACGCACGGCGCTGGACCTTCTACATCGACGGCGAGGGCGTGCTGCGCGAGATCGACAAGGACGTGAACGTCGAGAGCGCCGGCCAGGACATCGCGCGCAAGCTGGGCGAGCTGGGCTTCCCGAAGGCCCCCTAGCGGTCCTGGGGAACCGCGGTCATCGGCAGGTCGTAGACGAAGAGCGATCCGCCCGGACGGGCCACCGGCTCGTGGGCGTCGAGCCAGTCCCAGCAGCCGGGCACCGGCGGGGCGAAGACGTTCGGTGCGGCGTAGAGCCCTTCGCGCACGTTGGCGCTGACCACCACCAGCCCGCCCACCGGGTGGCAGTCCACCAGGTGCTGGGCGCGGATGCCGTAGTCGGCGGGCCGCTCCGCGCCGAACCAGGCGATGCGGATGGGCGGATCGCCGCGCTCGTGGAGCCAGTCGGCCAGGGCCGGCAGGTCCTGGCCCCAGTCGAGGTTGCTGTCCAGCAGGTAGCGGTGTCCCTGCTGCGGACCGCCCACCGCCTCGTTGAAGTAGGTGAGGTAGTGGGGGTGGATCCAGAGTCCCGCGGCGAGGGCCCAGGCGCCGGCGGCGAAGGCCACGCCGCGCAGCGGACCCCGCGGCAGCGACGCCAGCTGGGTGCCGACGAACAGCGCGACGAGCGGGTACAGCGGCAGCAGGTAGCGCAGGCCGGTCGGCACGTTCAGCCAGAAGAACACGACCGCCAGGAAGAAGAGGGCCGGCAGCGCCAGGTGGCGTCCCAGCGGCGAGGGCGTGCGGCGCAGCGAGGCGAACGCCAGCCCGATCCACACCAGCAGGCCGATCGGCGTCTTGATGGCGAAGGCGATGGGGAAGAAGAGCCAGCCGGGCCACTCGTCGGCGAACTCGCCGAGGAAGAACACGCGCCGCCCGCTCTCGTGGATGTCCAGGTACCAGCCGAAGGGGCCCAGCCACTGGCTGGCCGCGTCGAGCGAGGCGCCGTAGCCCAGGAGGATCGTGGCGGTGGCGGCCGCCAGCAGCCCGACGCCGTCGGCGGTCAGACGCGCGAAGCGCCGGCCGAAGGTCTCGCCGGCCGGCTCCCCGTCCGGCGCCAGCCACTCCCAGAGGAAGAGCAGGGCGAGGGTCGGCAGCAGCAGCAGCGCCGAGTACTTGGCCAGCAGCGCGAGTCCCAGCGACACGCCGCACAGCAGCAGGCGCGCGGCGCCGGGCCGACGCCGCCAGCGCCAGAACGCGTAGAGCGTCTGGGCGTAGAGCACGCTCACCAGCAGGTCCGAGTGGGCGATCGAGCCGTGGGCCAGCAGCATGGGCGACAGGGTGTAGAAGCCGGCGGCCAGCAGGCCCGCGACCGGTCCCGCCGCCTCGCGGGCCCACAGGAAGAGCAGCACCGCGCCCCAGCAGGCCACGAGCGCGAAGGGCAGGCGGCTGGCGACGCGCAGCGCGTCGCGCGAGATGACGCTGCTCGCGACGAGCTGGCGTCCCACGTCGTTCGCCGACGTCACGCCGGAGCGGTCGACCGCCAGCAGCGGCAGGCTCGCCACGTGGTAGGCCAGCGGCGGCTGGTAGGTGAGCGTGCGGCTCCAGTCGTAGTCGCCGCTCTTCCACAGGTAGGCGCCCTTGCCGACGTAGTGGGGCTCGTCGGCGGTGAGCGAGTGTCCGGTGATGCTGGCGAGCAGCCGCACCGCGAACACCGCGACCCCCAGCGCCAGCCAGACCACCGGGCGGCGCGCCGGACTCACGGCAGCGACCCCAGGAACGCGAGCACCGCCCGCGCCACCGCCTCCGGCTGCTCCGGCAACAGCGCGTGACCCGCCCGCGGCACGCTCACCAGCGTCACCCGCTCCGGGAAGCGCCGCGCCAGCTCGGGTCCGCCGCGCGGGGCGACCGCGTCCTCGGCGGGCTGCACCACCAGGACCGGCGCGCTTCCCCCGGCGCCCCACTCGGCCCAGGGCGTCTGGTTCGCGCCCGACTGGGCCAGGCCCGCCAGCGGGTACCAGCCGCGCATCCAGGCGTCGGGCACCGGGTGACCCTTCGCGAAGAAGGCCCGCTCGGTGGCGGCGCGGCGCGTTCCCTCGGGCCACACGCCGAGCATGGCGCGGCCGATCGCGCGGGTCATCTCCGGCGGGGTGGGATCCGCGCCGCCGGCCGCCAGCAGCACCAGGCCGCGGGTGCGGTCGGGGAAGCGGCTGGCGAAGCTGCGCGCCACCCGGTTTCCGTAGGCGTGACCGCACACGACGACCGGCCGGGTCACGTCCTCGGCGTCGAGCATGGCGCGCAGGTCTTCGGCGTAGCCGTGCAGGTCGTCGGGGAAGGAGAGGGCCGAGCCGTCGACGCCGCGGGGCTGAAGCGCCAGCGTGCGATGCCCGGCCTGGTTCAGCGCCGAAACCAGCTCGTTGAAGTCGGAGGCCGAGCGGGCGTAGCCGGGAAACAGGGCGACCACGGCGCCGTCCTCGGGGCCGGCGGCGAAGTAGTGCAGGCGCCCGCCGTCGGGCCGGGCCACGCGCCGCTCCCCGACCGCCGGCCGCGCCTCGCGATCGCGCAGCGCCGCGTAGAGCAGCAGCGCCGACAGGTTCAGCAGGACGGCGAGGGCGATCCCGAGCTTGCGCAATGCGTCCCTCCGCGGCCTACAGGTCGACGACCGCTGCGAAGCCCTGGTGGATCGCGCCCTCGATGTAGCCGACGCCGCCCGCGTCGCCCACCACCACCACGGGCGCGCCCGCGCGCCGCAACTCGTCCACCGGCCCCGGGTTCGGCGCCAGTCCGGTCGCGACGATCACCGTGTCGGCCGGCAGCGACAGCGCCTCGGGCGCGGCGTCCTGCTTGCCCGCGCGCTCGGCGTGCACGCACTCCTCCGTGATCTCGCGCACGGTGGTGCGCGTGTACAGCTCGACGCCCATCTCCCGCAGGTCGTGCAGCACCCGCCAGCGCCGCGGGTGGGCCATCTCGAGCGCCATCACCGGTCCTTCGTGGGCGACGGCGACCCGGCGCCCGCGCTCGGCCAGGAACTCGGCCAGCTCCACGCCGACCAGTCCGCCGCCGATCACCACCAC
>JBNLVK010000191.1:0-17969 GCA_050618055.1 Myxococcota bacterium | reverse complement strand
TGGGCGATGCCCACCCAGAACACGAAGGTCACGATGTAGGCGCCCCAGAAGACCGGGTGGGCGTAGCCCGCGATGCCCAGGCCCTTGTAGATCTGGTAGACCCAGACGCCGCCGGCCGCGAGCATGAAGAAGATCGCGATGTGCAGCAGCGCGATGTAGGGCAGCGACACCCCTTCCATCACCCGCAGCAGGTCGCGGTTGACCTTCGAGTCCTTCTGGACGGGGGCGGGCCGGATCATCGCGGCAACCGATTCAGCGGGCGGCGGCGTCATGCGTTCTCCGTACGTCGCGACGAGGTCGGTGCGGCGGCGTGGTGGTCGCCGCCGCCGGGATCGCCTCCCTCGCGCTGCACCTTCGCGAGGTAGTTGATCGCGGGCCGCGTGTTGAGCACGTGGAGGGCCCGGTAGGCGCGGCCGGCGTTGTCGTCGGCCACCGCGTTCACCCGGCTCTTCGCGTCCTTCAGGTTGCCGAACACGATGGCGTCGGTGGGACAGGTCTGCTGGCAGGCGGTCTGGATGGCGCCGTCGGCGGGGAGCACCGTGCCGCCGACCTTCGCGTCCAGGCGCCCCGCCTGGATGCGCTGGATGCAGAAGGTGCACTTCTCCATCACGCCCTGGCCGCGGACGGTGACGTCCGGGTTCAGCATCAGCGGCATCGGCTC
Organism: Myxococcota bacterium; assembly: GCA_050618055.1. Lineage (GTDB taxonomy): Bacteria > Myxococcota_A > UBA9160 > UBA9160 > SMWR01 > CALDCK01. The sequence goes on along the minus strand of JBNLVK010000191.1, from coordinate 17,308 downwards.
GGGCCAGCCCTCGATCTGGTAGTCGAACCAGTTGAAGCGGCGGACCTTGAACGGGCAGTTGTTCGAGCAGTACCGCGTACCGATGCAGCGGTTGTAGATCATGCCGTTCAGGCCCGAGGGCGTGTGGTAGGTGGCGAGCACCGGGCAGACCGGCTCGCAGGGACCCGCGCCGCACTGCTGGCACAGCATGGGCGAGTTGCGCACGTCGACGTTGCCCAGCTCCTCGCGGTTCTGCGGGCCGGGGCGGCCGGCCTGGAACTCCTGCTCGCCGTCGCCCACGTAGCGCTCGATGCGCAGCCAGGACATCTGCCGGTTCCGGCGCACGCCCTCTTCGCCGACCATCGGGATGTTGTTCTCGACGGAGCAGGCGACCACGCAGGCGCTGCAGCCGGTGCACTTGTCGACGTCGATCGTCATGCCCCAGCGGAAGGGATCGCCGTCCTCCGAGTCGTCGCTCGGGTCGAAGTAGCGCAGCATCTCGTGGGGACCGTCGTGGTGGCCGCCGCCGTGGGCGTCGCCGTGGCCTTCGCCGTGATCGGCGGCGGCCGCCGCCGCGACCACCGGCAGGCCCTCGTTGGGCGCCCAGGGGCTCTCGCCCTTGGCCAGCGCCACCAGCGAGATGGCGTTGCCGAGCGAGCGGCCGCGCTTGTTGTCGGTGCCCTGGGTGAAGGGCAGGCGCTCGTAGCGACCGGTGGCGGTCACCTTCGCCTTGGCCGAGAGCCAGGCGCGGGCGCCGCTCTCGTCGGTCAGCGAGGGAAGGATGGAGACGACCGAGACGCCGCGGGCCTCGCCCGGCGCGCCGTCGCCCGCGAGCGATGCGTAGCGGCCGACCGTGTGCCCCTGACCGACCGCCAGCGCCACCACGTCGTCGCGCAGTCCGCCGCGGGGCCAGACCGGCGCCTCGACGCGACCGAAGGTGGTCTCGATGGCGATCACGTCGCCGGGGCCGACGTCCAGCTTCTCGGCCGTGTTGCGGCTGACCTCGGCCCAGGACTGCCAGGCGACCTTGGTGATCGGGTCCGGCGTCTCCTGGAGCTGGGGCAGGTTCGCGCCCGAGCCGTCGCCGAGCAGCGGCGAGGGGACGGGCAGCACCACGAACTCGCCGGCGCCCTCGAGCTGGGGCTCCTTGAACTCGAGCCGCGCCACGCCGGGCGCGATCGGCGCCGGACCGGCGGGGGCCGCGTCGAACTTCCCGCCGCGCTGGAGCGCCGCGCGCCAGTCGGTGCCGCTCCAGGACGCCTGGAGGACGTCGCGGAAGGTCTCGCCGGCGGGCAGGGCCGCGGTCGCGTCGCCCAGGGCGCGGCCGCTCGCCAGCAGCGTGTCGCCGAAGGCGCGGGTGTCGTAGAGGGGGTTCAGCGTCGGCTGCACCAGCGAGCGCACGCCAGGACGCGGCTGCGCGTCGCCCCAGGACTCGAGCCCGGTGTGGTCGGGCATCACCAGGTGGGCCTTCAGGGCGGTCTCGTCGGGCATGGACGCGGTCGACACGACCAGCGCCACCTTCTCGAGCGCCTCGGCGAAGCCGGCGTCCGGCGGCAGCGAGTAGAGCGGGTTCGAGCCGTGGATGACCAGCACCGACACGGCGCCCGACTTCATGGCGTCGATCAGCTTCACGACGTCGCGGAACGACGCGCGCGCGCCGGTCGCGTCGGCGACGGGCAGCTTCAGCGTGTTGCCGACGGCGCCCACCACGGCGTTCAGCACCAGCACGGCGGCGTTGGCCGCGGTGGCGCGGCGGCTGGTCAGCGCGGTGCCCGGCGGCAGCGCGACGGGGCGCTTCGCCTTGCCGATCGCCTTGCCGATGCGGCGGATCGTCTCCGCGTCGACGCCGGTGGTCGGCGCGACCACGTCGGCGCCGAACTCGGCGCGCACGCCGGAGAGCAGGGCCGGATCGTCGACGGGCGTGTTGCCGTGGCGCTGCGCCTCGTCGAAGGCGACGCGCGCGATGGCCAGGGCCAGCAGGCCCTCGGTGCCCGGCTTGGCCGGCAGCCATTCATCGGAGGCGCTGGCGGTCTCGTCGAGCCGCGGACCGACGTAGACGAGGCGGGCCTTGCGCCCGGCCTCGCCGCTGGCGTCGCGGGCGGCCATCAGCTGGCGGGCGTGCTCCACCGGCGAGGGACCTGCGCCCAGCAGGTCGGCGCCGAAGTCGATGACGTAGTCGGTGTCGGTCAGGTCGAACACCGGGTCGGTGTCGACGCCGAACACCGCGTTCGCGGCGCCGCGCAGCGACTCGAACGCGAAGGGCTCGTAGGTCACGCGGGTGCCGCCGCCCACCGCCTGGAGCCAGCCGTCCACGACCTTGGAGAGGGTCGGGCCCGTCGGGCTCGACAGCACCGCCACCTTGCCGGCGGCGCCGGACAGCGCCTTCTGGAGCGTCGCGTCGGCCTCCTCCCAGGAGGTGGGCGCCAGGTGGCCGTCGGCGCCGCGCGCCATGGGCTGGCGGAAGCGGTCCGGATGGTAGGTGCGGACGATCCCGGCCTGACCGCGGGCGCACAGCGCGCCGGCGTTGATCGGGTGGTCCGGGTTGCCCTCCAGCTTGATCGGGCGGCCCTCGCGCGTGCGCACGTGCAGTCCGCAGCCGACCGAGCACTCCTGGCAGGTGGACGCGTAGGTGACCGCGACGCCGGGGGTGATCTCCTCGGGCTGCACCACGTAGGGAATCAGCTGCTCCGGCAGCTCGGCGGCGCGGTAGCAGCCGGTGGTCGCGACCGCTCCGGCGGTGCCGGTGCCGATGACCTTCAGGAAATCGCGTCGATCCAGTTCGGACATCCGAGAGCTACTCCGGGGATCAGTAATGGCAGGCGTAGCAGTCCTGCGACGCCCCGTTCGCGCGATGGCAGTCGATGCACCATCCCATTTCGAGCTTCTTCGTCGGCAGCAGCCACGGCCAGACCTTCGTGTCCTCGGTCATGTAGACCTTGTCCATCGTCTCGACCGCGCCGTGGCAGGTCTGGCACTCGAAGCCGGCGTTCAGGTGGGCCCGGTGCTGGAACTGGACGTGCTCCGGCAGCCGGTGGATCTGCTCCCACTCGATCGGCTCCTTGTCCTCCCAGTGCTGCTTCAGCGTGCGCACGCCCTCGAGCTCGTCGTACTCCTTGGGGAACTGGGAGTGGCCGCCCATGCACAGCTCGACCGACGGGACGCCGGCGGCGGCGGAGACGTCGGTGCCCGAGTGGCAGTACTGGCAGTCGATCTGGTAGTCGCCGGCGTGGTGCTTGTGGCTGAACTGGATCGGCTGGAGCGGTCCGGGGGTGTCCGGGTCTTCGGCGGCGTCGTGGGAGAGACAGGCCGCGCGGGTGGGCCACTGCTTGTCGAACTGCTTGGGGATGTCGACCCGCAGGTCCGGGTTCTCGGCCAGCCGCGCCTTCAGCTCGTGGGCCTCGCACACGCTGGTCGCCACCAGGGTGTGGGACTGCTCGGCCTGTACCGGATTCCCCACACCCCCTTGGGCGATGAAGACGGCGGCGATGGCGAGCGGAATCAGGAGCAGGAGGGGTCGCGTCGGGTGATGGGATCTCATGCGCGAAACATTGAGCTCCTGTCTGGGTTCTGAACCATCGGTCGGGTCGGTCGAGCTGAGGGCGTGTCGGGCGGCCGGCGGACGATCCACGCCGTCTCCCGAGCGACGTGCGGAACAAGGGGGTGACGACGCGTCGGGGCTGGTGGTCGAGCCGGGCTCGGTGCGCACGCAAGCGTCGCCGGAGACGCGCGGTGTGATATCCCGAACGCCAGGGTGCGTCAAGCGGAACCTGCGCGAAAACGGCAGGTTCGGCGTCGGAGCAACGAAATGCTGCGCGACGCGCGACGCGTGCGGCGCGCCCAACCGGCGTTTGCATCGCACCGGTGCGTCCGGCAGCGCCAGCTGGTAGACTGCGTCGCCATTTTCATGAATGATTTCAAATAGATCAAAGCGAGCACCGACGGAGGGCGCGTGATCGACCTGGAGCCGAGCGAAGAGCAACAGCTGATCGTCGATACGGTCCGCCAGTTCGCCGAGAACGAGGTGCGGCCCAAGGCCCGCGAGTGCGACGAGGCCCACGCGCTGGACGCCGCTGTGCTGGCCGGCGCCCACGAGCTGGGCCTGGTGGCGAACGCGCTTCCCGAGAGCGTCGGGGGCGGCGGCGAGCGCAGCGCGGTCACCGGCGCGCTGGTGGCCGAAGAGCTGGCCTGGGGCGACCTCTCGTTGGCGCTCGGCGTGCTGTCGCCCTCGCTGGTGGCGCTACCGGTCGCCGACTTCGGCAGCGAGGCGCTACAGGAGCGCGTCCTCCCCGTCTACGCCGGCGACGCCTTCGTGCCCGGCTCGCTGGCCGCGGTCGAGCCCGGCTTCCGCGCCGACGTCTACGCGCCGAAGACGACGGCCAAGGCCTCGTCCGACGGCTTCGTGCTCGACGGCCACAAGTGCCTGGTGCCCTGGCAGGAGGGCGGCCGACACGTGGTGGTGACGGCGAGCGCGGACGACGGTCCGGCGCTGTTCCTGGTGGAGCGCGACGCCGCCGGGCTCACGGCCACGCCGGAGCGCAACATGGGCATCCAGGCGCTGCCGACGGTGGAGCTGGCGCTGTCCGGCGTGAAGGTCGCGGCCGACGCGCGGCTCGGCGACGCCGCGGCGCTGCGCGACGTCGTCGCGCGCGGCCGGGTGGCGCTGGCGGCGGCGGCCGTGGGCGTGGCGCGGGCCGCCTTCGAGGTGTCCCGCGACTACGCCAAGGAGCGCGAGGCCTTCGGCGCACCGATCGCCACCAAGCAGGCCATCGCCTTCAAGCTGGCCGACATGGCCATCGAGATCGACGGGGCGCGGCTGCTGGCCTGGGAGGCCGCCTGGCGGCTCGACCAGGGTCTGCCGGCCGAGCGCGAGGTGGTGCTCGCCCACCGCCAGGCACAGCGCGTCGCCCTCGACGTCGCCGACGGCGCCGTCCAGGTCTTCGGCGGTCACGGCTACATCCGCGACTACCTGCCCGAGATGCATCTCCGCAACGCCCGGGGCTTTTCCTGCTTCGAAGCCCTGTCGCTGGTCTAGAGAGGAACGTCATGGCGATCTCCTTCGATCTCACCGAGAACTCGCTGGCCTCCCGGGCCCACTACCACGAGATGGCCGAGCAGCAGATGCGGCCCATCTCGCGCAAGTACGACGACGAGGAGCACACGCTCCCGCGGGAGTGGGTCGACTTCTACTGGGAGAGCGGCCGCGGCGGTCCGCCGAAGACCGACCTCCAGGCGCCCGGCGACGGCTTCGTGCAGGTGTGCGTGCAGGCCGAGGAGCTGTGCTGGGGCGACGCGGGCCTGTACCTGCGCATCCCGTCGGCGGCGCTGGGCGGATCGGCGGTGTCGGCCACCGGCACGCCGGAGCAGAAGAAGCGCTTCCTCGACCGCTTCCGCGGCGACGGTCCGCCGTGCTGGGGCGCCATGGCCATCACCGAGCCGTCGGCCGGCTCCGACTCGGCCGCCATCCAGGCCACCGCGGAGCTCGACGGCGACGAGTACGTGCTGAACGGCACCAAGATCTTCTGCACCAGCGGCGAGTCGGCGGCCCAGCACGAGGGCGGCTTCGTGGTGGTGTGGGCGACCGTCGACAAGAGCGCCGGCCGCGGCGGCATCAAGGCCTTCGTGGTGCCCGCCGGCACCGAGGGCATGCGGCTCGTGGGCACCGAGGACAAGCTCGGCATCCGCGCCTCCGACACGGCGACGCTGGTCTTCGAGAACTGCCGCGTGCCGAAGGAGAACCTGCTCGGCCGCGCCGAGGTCAAGAAGAAGAAGGACGCGGGCAAGACCGGCGACAAGGGCTTCAAGGGGGCCATGGCCACCTTCGACGCCAGCCGGCCGATCGTCGCCGCCATGGCGGTGGGCGTCGGGCGCGCGTCGCTCGACTTCCTGAAGGAGGAGTTCGAGCGCCAGGGCGTCGAGATCCGCTACGACGCTCCGCTCCACGAGCAGACCGTGGTCGAGCGCGACGTGATGGAGATGGAGGCCGAGCTCCAGGCGGCGCGGCTGCTCACCTGGCGCGCGGCGTCGATGATGAACCACGGCACGCCCAACAACCTGGAGGCCTCCATGGCGAAGGCCAAGGCCGGGCTGGCGGTCACGAAGATCACCCAGAAGGCGGTCGAGCTGCTCGGACCGGCCGGCTACTCGAAGAAGCTGCTGGTCGAGAAGTGGATGCGCGACGCCAAGATCAACGACATTTACGAGGGCACGCAGCAGATCAACCAGCTGATCGTCGCCCGCCGCATCCTCGACTACCCTTCGTCGATGCTCCGCTAGCGCGGAAGGAGAACCCAAGCGATGCCCGTCAGTGCGGAACTGCTCGAGATCCTGGTCTGCCCCGAGACGAAGCAGCCGGTGAAGCCGGCCGGCGACGACGTGCTCGCCGGCCTGAACGAAAAGGTCGACGCCGGAACCCTCCGCAACCGCGGCGGCGAGCCGGTCGGAAAGCGCGTGGAGGAAGCCCTCCTCCGCGAGGACGGCAAGGTCCTCTACATCGTCGACGACGGCATCCCGGTGATGCTCATTGAGGAATCCATCGAACTCTAGTTTGATGGATTCCTTGACTTCGCTCGCCTTCGGCTCGCTGCGCGCTACGGCCTTCGGCCTCCGCTTGCGGCGGTCGGACGCGTAGCGGGTTCCTCGCGGTCAGCCGTTTCGCGCGGAGGCAAGCGCTTCGTCGGACGCGACGAGAGTGCTTGCGACACCAGTGTTCCTGCTCGAGACGGCTCGGGTCGCGGATGGGCCGGCGGGCCGGTCTCCGTCGCGGGCGCCCGTGTCGGTCGGAGGGCTGGCGGCGTGCCTACTGCGCGAACTCCCTGCGTTTGAGCTGGCGAACGTACTCGGTCAACTCGGGGTCGTTCGCGACCAGCGCGCTGATCTTCTCCTCGAAGCTCGCGGCTTCGCGGCGTAGCGGGCCCTCGTCGACCACCAGGCCCGTGCAGGCCGTCAGCTTCTGGAGCAGCGCCAGCGCGCCGCGCGGGTTCGGGGAGGCGCTGATGTAGTGGGGGAGCCCGGCCCACAGGCTGACCACCTCCACGCCCTCGCTGCGCAGCCGCTCGCCCAGCACGCCGACGATGCCGGTCGGCCCCTCGTAGGCCGAGGGCGTCACGCCGATCTCCTCGAGCAGGTGGTTCGCGCTGGCGAAGCCGGTGACGTTCACCGGTCGCGAGTAGACCACGTCGGCCACGTAGGCGCCGAGCAGCACCACGCGCCGCACCTTCCAGCGCGCCACCGCCGACGCGAACACGTCGCAGTACTGGCGCCACTTGGTGTGCGGCTCGATGCCCTGCACCGCGATGATCTCGCGATCGTGGTCGAAGCTGCCGAAGCGGAAGCTCGTCACGGGCCAGTCGATCTCGCGGTGACCGTCCTCGCCGAAGCGCACCATCGGACGGCGCACCGTGTAGTCCAGGTAGTCCTCGCCGTCGATCTCGGCGAGCGGCACCGACTGCACCGCGGCGGCGACGTAGCGCACCGCCGAGGTGGCGGCTTCGCCGGCGTCGTTCCAGCCCTCGAAGGACGCCACCATCGACGCGTTCGAGAATGCGGGGTCGACGTGGATGCGGAGGGGCTCGCTCACGAGAAAGAGGTTGGCACGCGAGCCCCCCGCGGCACAAGGTGTGAGGGGGCGCGATCACGAGATCGTCGCCGGGCGCCGCGACTCAGGGATCCAGTCGGTATCCGTGTCCGCGAACGGACACGATGTGACGGGGCCGCGCCGGATCCGGCTCGATGTAGCGGCGCAGACGCACGACGAAGCTGTCGACCACGCGCGTGCGCGTCTCGGGGCGCAGCCCCCAGACGCTCTCCAGCAGCTCGCCGCGCGTGATCGCCTCGCCGGGACGCAGGGCCAGCGCGCGCAGCAGCCCGGCCTCGCGGGTCGTGAGCTGCACGGTGCCCTCGGGCGTCTCCAGCTCGAGCCGGTCGAAGTGGGCCACCACGTCGCCGATCCGCACCGGCTCCTGGGCCGGCGGTGTGGTGACCCCGTCCCAGCGCCGCCGGCGCAGCAGGCCCCGCGCCCGCGCCAGCAGCTCGTCGAGCTGGAAGGGCTTGGTCAGGTAGTCGTCGGCGCCCTCCTCGAGTCCGCGCACCAGGTCGTGGGCCTCGTCCATGGCGGTGAGGATCAGCACCGGCACGAAGTCGCCGCCGGCGCGCACCCGGCGCAGCACCTCGAGCCCCGACACCTCGGGCAGCATCAGGTCGAGCACGATCAGGTCGTAGGGCGCGTCCTCGCGCAGCCGCGCCAGCGCCTCGGCGCCGTCGCGGGCCACCGCCACCTCCCAGCCCTCGGCCTCCAGGTTGTACTGGAGCCCGTCGGCGATGTGGGCCTCGTCCTCGACCACCAGGATGCGCGCCACCCTGCCTCCTAGGCCGCCGCCCGCAGCGTGACCTCGAAGCGGCTGCCCGCCCCCTGCCCCTCGCTGCGAGCCACCACGCGGCCGCCCTGACGCCGCACCAGGTTGCGCACGATGAACAGCCCGAGCCCCAGCCCCGAGGCCGAACGCCGCACCTCGCGACCGGCCCGGTAGAAGCGCTGGAAGATCTTGCGCAGCTCCCCGGCGGGGATGCCGATGCCCCGGTCGGCGATGTCCACCTTCACCCGGTCGTCCTCGCCGACCACCCGGACGCGCACGTCCACCGGGTCGCCCGAGTACTTGACCGCGTTCTCCAGCAGGTTGCGGAAGACCACCATCAGCTCGGCGGCGTCGCCGCGCACCGGCGTGTCGGCCCGCAGCTCCAGGCGGAAGGCCTCCTCCGGCAGGGCGTGGCGCTCGCGCACCTCCTCGATGCACTGGGGCAGCAGCTCCGAGAGCGCCACGCGACCCCGCACGCGCCGGCGGCCCGGCTCCTCGGCCCGGGCGGCGGCCAGCACCTGGTCGACCGTGCGGTCGAGCCGGTCCAGGTCCTCGCGCATGCGCGCCAGGAACTCGTCGCGCCGCTCGGTCGCCGGGTGGCGGTGGATCGTGTCCAGGTACAGGCGCAGCGACGCCAGCGGCGTCTTCATCTCGTGGGTGACGGCGTCCAGGAAGGCGCGCTGCCGCTGGTTCAGGCGCATCTCGCGGATCAGCCAGGCGGAGAGCCAGACGAGGCCCGCCATCACCAGCACGAAGAACAGCGTGCCCAGGACGAGCAGCACCCAGTCGAGCGGGCGCAGCCCCTCGGCCATCACCCGGGGGTCGCCCACCACCAGGATCTGCCAGCCCACGGCGAGGGCCAGCACCAGGATCGAGAGCACGATCCCGAGGGCGAGGGGTAGGCCGATCGAACGCCGCACGCTGCTCCCGGGTCCGGAAAGGGTCGCCAGGAGGGTACGTTAGAATCGGAGCGGTCGCGGGAAGGCGGCCGGGGCGATCGTCCCCGGAGGTGAGGAATGGGTGCGCTCCGGCGCCGATGCCAGCGATGGATGGGCCTGTGCGCCGCGGGCGCCGCAGGCGTGCTGGCCGCCGCGGCGCCGGCCGGCGCCGCGCCCCCGCCCGAGGGCGAGTGCCCGGTGTTCAGCGGCATCCCCGGCGGCGGACCCACCCGCGACGCGGCCCCGGTCCGCATCCGCGAGGGCATGCTGCTCGCCTACGAAGACATCCTGCTGCTGGGCAAGCTGCTGCCGGTGGAGGTGTGGCGCAACCGCGACGCCTTCTTCCACGACGGCATGCGCCTCGAGATCGGCCCCTGCCACCGCCGCTACCCGGTGCCGGCCTTCTTCCGCGAGGCGACCGCGGAGCACGGCGGCAAGGCCACCCTGGACGACGCGGGGAACCTGCGCGGCCACGTGGCCGGCCTGCCCTTCCCGCCCGAGGGGATCGACCCGAAGGCCCCTGACGCGGCGCTGCGCTGGGCCTGGAACTTCGAGCGGCGCTGGCGCGGAGCCGGACCGGCGGGGAAGTTCCGGCTGGTCGACATGCCCGGGCGCATCGGCGGCATCCAGACCTACGAGGGCGAGTGGTACTTCCTCCAGACCACCCACCGCTCCGACCTGAAGCAGGCGGGCTACCGCAGCCCGATCGCCGACGAGACCCAGTGGATCGCCGGCGGCGAGTTCCACGAGCCCACCAACGCGCGCCACCTGGCCTGGATGCAGCAGCGTCCGGCCGAGGTGGCCGAGGACTTCGACCACCCGGACGACACCTTCGTCTACGTCCCCACCATGCGGAAGATGCGGCGCGCCGTGTCGTCGTGGGTCGACGGCGTCTACACGCCCCGCTACCGGGTGACCGGCGACGCCGGCGGCGGCGGCATGCCCTTCGGCGGCGGCGAGGGCATGGGCCTGTCCGGCTCGATCAGCCCCAACGCCGGCGAGTCGATCGCGATCACCGAGAACCTGCGCCGCGGCTTCGTGGGCCTGGCGATCCGGCCCAACGCCTACGTCTGGCGCATGCTGGGCGAGCGCGAGGTGCTGGCGCCCATCAACGTCACCCGCGGCGGCTACCCCCAGGACGAGGAGCGCAACTTCGGTCCGAGCGGGCTGTCGGTGGGCAACGACCGCTGGGACGTGCGCTGGGCCGTGGTGATCCAGGGGGCGGTGAAGGAGCGGGGCCGCGACTACGACCTGCTGACGCTGTGGATCGACTACCAGACCCAGCAGCCCCTCTACTACATCGCCAAGCTGCGGCGCGGCAGCCGGGTGACCGAGGTCGGCATCCAGCTCCACCGCTTCAGCGGCGACCTCTCGAAATACCCGCTCTGGCCCGACGGCAGCCCCGCCAACGTCTTCGACCCGGTGGGCGCCGTCTTCTTCGACGCCGCCGACGGGGGCAGCGGCTGGCGCCGCGAGGCCTACGACACGCTCTCGCTCCCCCGCGACCCGGAGGACCTGCACCGCATGTCCTCGCCGTCGTTCCTGGAACGCGGGCACTGAGGCCCGGACCGGCCCCGCCCTAGAACGTCCAGCGCAGGCGCATGAACACCTCGTCGCGCTTGCGGATCAGCGACAGTCCGTTCTCCACCGGCGACTCGTAGGAGTACTCGCCCGCACGGTTCGCCGGCGGACCCAGCTCGTTGACCGGCATGTCGGTCATCTTGGTGCTTCCGAAGAAGTAGAGCATGCCGACCGTGACCGAGAACGACTCGGTGAAGCGGTACTGGAGGTTCGGCAGGATGCCGCCGGATTGGGATCCGAAGTCGTAGACCGTCACCAGCTGTGGCATCACGCGGTCCTGGAAGTAGCCGGTGAACATGGCGAAGGTGAACAGCACGTTGAACGGACCGTTCGAGGTGAAGCCGTTGTTGTAGTCGGGCCGGTAGTTGAAGAACCACTGGCTGTTGAAGAAGAACGTCCGGTTCGGGTTCAGGAAGTTGATGAACGTGGGCCGGTCCACCGAGACGGTCAGGTTGTACGCGTCGCTGCGCGTGATGCCCGTCCAGCTGTCGTTGTCGGTGTAGGGCACATCCTCGATCCAGGTGAACTCGACGCCCCAGTTCGTCTTGGTGACGTCCTCGGCGAAGTCGGTCGAGAAGCCGAACACGTTGCGCTGCTCGTAGGTGAGCACCGCCTCGCCGCCGCCGTGCCAGACGAAGGTGCGCCGGCCGTAGACCGTGTTGCCGCCCGCCCGCGCCACCGGCCGCCGCACGCCGGCGGCGCCCAGGAAGCCCGAGACGTTCCCGCAGAACTGCGGGGAGGCGAACGAACAGCGGCCCGGCGTCCAGGGCCGCTCGGCGTCGAAGCACGTCGGGTCGGCGCGGATGCCTCCGACGGCGCCGATCGGGAAGCCCTGGCCGGCGGGCGGCTGGCGGTGGTCGCGGTTGTCGAGGTCCAGCGACGCCTCGTTGCAGGACGACGTCGCCAGGAAGAGCATGAAGTTCCACGAGACGGCCGCCAGCTCGTTCTGGAACAGCGCCGCCGTCCCCTCGAAGAACTCGGTGACGAAGTCGCGCTCGTAGAAGTACTCGCAGCCGCCGAAGGGCAGCGCCAGCGCGTCGTTCGACACGTTGTCGGCCCGCGCGTCGAACCACACGTCCGAGTCGATGCAGCCGGCGGTCGGGTGGATGAGCGGAAGCGTCTCGAGCTCGACGATGGCGGAGCGGCAGACGGTGAAGTCGATCTGGCCCTGCACCGTGCCCGTGCTGCCGAGCGGCGGCGTGCCCGGGTTGTTGCGGCCGAAGAAGGCGCCCTGGCAGGTGCCCATCGCCGCCGGGTTCGCCGTCAGGATCGGCTCGCCGGCCGCGTTGTAGCCGTTCAGGTTGAAGCGTGGAATCGCCTCCTCGCGCCGCGCCCGGTTGCACAGCGCCAGCTCGGCCAGCAGGGTCGTGGCATCGGCACCGGACGCGTAGCGCGCATCCACCGGGACGACGCCGTTCGCGGCCGGCGCGTACATGACGCGGTCGCCGATCACGCAGCCGTCCACCGACGGCAGGTAGCCGTCCTCGAACTCGACGGTGACCTTGAGCGGCACGCTGCTGGGGTCGTCGTCGACGGTGTGGACGACGTCGAGGGACTGGATGCCGCGACAGCCCGGGAGCTTGACGGTCTGGCCCGGAATGCCCGTGAAGCGCGTACAGACCGGCCCCCCGAAGAAGCTCTGGCCGTCCGCGACCGTGCCGGGCTGCATGTAGTCGGACAGCGAGGCGGTGGTGAGGTGGTCGCGGATCTGGGTGCCCTCGAAGCCGGGCCACGCCTGCATCAGGGCGCTGGCCTCCATGTTCAGGAAGTCCAGGCCGCCGGCCCGGGCGTAGACCCGCGGATCGCGGTTCGTGTCGCCGGGGAAGACCGGCAGCGGGTTCACGTTCGCGCTGGAGTCGCAGCGCGTGCCGTAGAACGGGCCGCAGCCGAGCAGCGCGCGCTGCTCGTTGGTGAGGCTGTTGTCGAGGGTCTGGAAGGCGACCTGCTCGCCGCTGGGACGCAGGCCGAAGATCGACAGGCCGACGCGGCCGTCGAAGCCGTCGAAGCCGCGCAGGTCGCAGTCGTAGCGGACCGCCGGATCCGGCGAGGCGCAGTCGGACGCGTCGTTGGGACCATTGCCCAGTCCGCCGTCGTCGTTGCGATCGAAGATGGGCGCCGAGGGGTCGTTGTAGAGCGCGTTGATCGACGCGAAGGGCGCGGTGAAGTCGGCCTCGTTGTACTTCTGGTTGCCTCCCACCGTGCTCAGCACGTTGGCCGCGCCGATGCCGGCCTGGGAGCCGGCGGCGGTGATCGTGATCAGCTCGACGAAGGGAACCTGGAGCAGCTGGGGCAGCAGCACCTCGGGCGTGGAGAAGATGGTCCAGGCGCAGGCGCTGGCGTCGAGCACGGCGGCGATGCCGACGGTGCCCGCGCAGATCCAGGAGAAGATCTGCTGGTTGGCCGAGTGCCACTCGAGGGCGTTCGTGTTCGCGATGTCGTCGTCGACCGGGACCAGGTTGCCGTCGTCGTTGCGCAGCACCGGGTCGGCGAAGGTGTTCATCGCGTTGGGCGAGCCGGGAGGACCGCCCGGCCGCAGGCAGCCCGGGTCGTAGCCGATGCCGCCGCGATCCTCGATGCCCAGCAGCGGGAAGCGGGCGCCGGTGGTGACCGAGATCGGGTGGTTGGCGAAGGAGGTGCTGTACTCGGGAACGATCGCGCCGCCGGCCAGGAAGTTGGAGGCGACGCCGGCGTTGATGCTGCTGCACGTGCCCAGGTTCTGGCCGGGCAGCCGCGCCACGAGGGGGCGACCGCTCTCCGGATCGACGGCACGCTCGTAGAAGAAGACGGTGTCGACGTAGGGGAAGTCGCTGAAGCCGTAGAAGTCGGTCAGCGCGAAGCTGAAGCGGTCCCAGCGCCACTCGATGCGGCCGCCGAACTCCAGGTCCGACAGCTCCTTCCACGGGTTCTCGGGTCGGTCGATGCCGACCACGCCGATGCCAAGCAGGCCGTGGGCGTAGATGCCGGTGGTGAGCGAGCAGACCAGGTCGGGGGTGAAGGGCTCGCCGCAGGCGCCGATGTCGGCGGGCTGGAACTCGTCGATGTTGGTGGCGAACTCGAGGCGCACGTCCTCCAGCGGACCGACGTCGTAGAGCGAGTAGACCGCGCGCGCGGACCACAGCGCCACGCGCGACTCCTCGAGGCTCGGCAGCGAGGCCAGCGCCAGGTCCTGCGGGTTGAACTGATCGGTGGTGCGGAACAGCTCGGTCTTGCCCCAGACGATGTTCTGGAGGCCCAGGCGCAGCCACAGGCGGCTGTCGAGCAGCTCGATGTCGGCGTAGGCCTCCTTCAGCTCCTTGTTGCGCTGCTGGGCGTCGCCGCGGTTCCACTCGCGATCGTTCTCGTCGAAGTTGAAGTTGAGCGAGTCGAGGCGGCCGCTGTTCACGACCTGCCGCGCGCCGACGCTCGGGATGTAGATGCCCTGGGCGGTCAGCAGCCCGTCCGGATCGTCCGGGTTGCCCAGCTCGTTGCCCATGTCGTCGATGATGACGCGGCCCAGGTTGCTGACGTCGGGCGCGGGGCGGAACGGGTTCTCGCCGCCGCCGCCGGTGACCATGGTGATGCCGAGGATGTTCGGGTCGGTGTAGATGTCGCCCTGGTAGCCGGTCATGGGATCCGCGGTCGCGATGTCGACCGAGCCGCGGATGCAGTCGCGGCCGGAGGGCGGCGCCGACTGGCCGCGGCGGATCAGCTCCGAGTCGCCCGCGGTCGGATCGGTACAGGCGGCGATGCCGCCGAGGAAGTCGCCGCCGAAGTCGGAGGGGAAGAAGGCCGTGAGCGGGATGCCCGAGTCGACGAAGCCGCCGTTGGTCTCGTAGTCGATGGGGACCAGGCCGACGCGCACGCTCGCGGGGGCGTTCAGCAGCTGCTCGAGCATGGGGTCGAGACGGTCGACGATGCGGGTGGTGCCGGGTGCGACCACCAGCGCCGGGTCGCCCTGGAAGTGGCGGATCGCCTGGGCGTCGTCGCGGAAGCGCACGGTGAAGCCGGGGCCGAAGCTGCCGATGCGCGCCTTGGTGGGAGCGACGCGGCCGCGGAACGGGTTGCCCCGGTCCTGGATCAGCGCCATCGAGCGGATGTAGTTGCGCGGGAGCCAGGGACCGAGGATCTGGGTGCCGGTGTTGGCCGTGCCGCGGATCTCCTTCAGCGCGAACTCGTAGTCGAGGACCGCCTCGTGGACGTACCAGGCCGGATCGTCGTAGGCGCGCGGCAGCGTGACCGTGCCGCGGTTGTCGAACATGTTGGGCCCGGCCTGGTTGTCCGGACCGCGCTGGCGGAAGAAGGTGTCGTTGCCGGGGAAGCCCTTGCGCTCGCCCACCGGGACCAGGTTCGCCGGGGCCTTGTCGTCGATGCGCCGGCTGCCGAAGTTGCCGTCGCGGTCGAACGAGGGCACCACGCCCGCGTAGTCCTTGTCGACGGCGTCGGACAGGCGCGTGGGCAGGCGCTCGGCGTCGTTGCCGAAGGTGTTGACGCTGGGGAAGAGCGTGAAGCCTTCGGAGTAGATGGCGTCGTAGCGGGCCTCGGCGCGGACGTAGGCCGAGATCAGGTCGAAGGGGCCGAAGCCGTCGGGCGCGATGTCGAACTCGAGCTCGACGTTGAGGATGTTGTACCACATGGCCAGGTCGAGCTCTTCCTGGAACTTCTCGTCCAGGGCGCGCATCTGCACCTCGCCGAAGCCGTGGATCTGCACGCGGCCTTCCGCGAACTCGATCGCCGAAGCGTCGGGAGATCCGCCCACCACGAACGCGGCGATCAGCCCCAGCAGCGTCGCGGCGCGCGCGAAGTGCACACCCCGAAGCCCAGTGCAGACACTGGCCATGACCCCTCCTGAGAACACCCCACCGTGTATGCGATGCGGCATCCTGTCCTGGTTGGCTCTCGCCAACGGCGCTTTCCCCGTGCACACGGCCCGTGCACCGGTCGCCCGGCACCTGGGCCCATTTCGGGAACCCTTATACTCCCCGCGCACTTGCGGTGTCACCTGAATTCTGGTGACGACGCGAAAGTCCGGAGAAAAGGGAGCGGTGCTCGACGCACTGCGTCGAGCGTGCGCGACGCGCACCGTCGGAGGATCAGTCCTCGGACGACGCCCGGGAGGTCGTGGCCTTCTTCTTGCGCGTGGCCTTCTTGGCGGCGCCGGCCGTCTTCTTGCGCGCCGGCTTCTTCTTCGCGGCCTTCTTCCCGGCGGTCTTCTTCTTGGTGGCCTTCTTCTTCGTGGCCTTCTTCCGGGTCGCCTTCTTCTTGGTGGCCTTCTTCTTCCGGGTCGTCTTCTTCTTCGTCGCCCCGGTCGCGGGGGCGTCATCGCCCTCTCCGCGCGCCTTGCGGGGCGGGAACTCGAAGCCGTGGCGACCGGTCTCCTTGAGCACCAGCGTCGCCGAGAAGGGCCGCCCGAAGCGGGAGGTGAAGTCGGTGAGCAGCTCGGTCTTGCCTTCCTTCAGGTAGTGGAGCGCCTCGTCGCGGGTCATCTCGCGCTTGCAGACGGTGCGTGGCAGCACGAAGCCGCAGCTCTGGGGGACGCCGTCGGCCTTGCGCTGCTTGAGCTCCTCCTTGGTGAACTCGGCCTCCTTGAGCTTGCGCTCGCACACGAACTGGGTGGGCGATTCGACGATCGAACACTCCTCCTCGAAGGGGCAGCGTCCCAGGGGCTCCGGGTTCACGTCGTACTCGGGCTGGTCGCTGGCGGAGTCCTCGTTCCAGCCCACCGACTTGACCTTGAGCTTCCACTCCTCGTCGTCGATCTCGATGGTGGCGCGGTAGGTGCGTCCGCTGCGGGCGGTGAAGCCGTCGATCTCGCCGGTCTTGCCGTCGCGCAGCAGCGTGCGGACCGTGGCGCGGTCGAGGTAGCGGCCCGAGGTGTCCTTCCAGAACCGCATCGGGCAGTCCTCTTCCCGGGCGGGCTCCTCCTCGCAGCGGTAGAACCAGGCCATCTCGATGACCGGGCGGCCGCAGGAGGGACAGTTGCCCAGCGGCTCCACGTCCTCGTACAGCTCCTCGTAGCCGAAGGTCTTGGCGCGGTCGACGATGGAGACCGTGTAGTCCTGGATCTCCGACATGAAGGTGTCGGCGGTGCGCTCGCCGCGCTCGACCTCGCGCAGCTGGAACTCGAGCTCGCCGGTCAGCTCCGGCGAGGTGAGCCGGTCGATGTGGATGCGCCGCAGCGTGTCCACCATGCGGATGCCCTTCACCGTGGGGCGCAGCGCCTTGCCCAGGCGCACCGCGTAGCCCTTCTGGATCAGGTTCTCGATGATGTCGGCGCGGGTGGCGGGCGTGCCGATGCCCTTCTCGTGCATGACCGCCGCCAGGTCCTCGTCGTCGACCTGCTTGCCGGCGTTCTCCATCAGCGACAGCAGGCGCGCCTCGGTGATGCGCGGCGGCGGCTTGGTCTCCTCTTCGTGGCTCTCGGCCTCGAGGCTGCGGACCGCGACGTCGCTGGCCTCGCTCTCGCCGGGCACCAGCGCCGGC
>JBNLVK010000190.1:0-5665 GCA_050618055.1 Myxococcota bacterium | reverse complement strand
GTGTTGATCACCAGGTCGACGTCGCCGGCCTCGATGCGCTGGACCGTGTCGCGCTCGCCCGGTCCGCCGCGGCCCACCTTCGGCACGATCTCCGCCTCGAGCCCCTGCCGCTCCAGGCTCTCGCCCGTGCCCGGGGTGGCCAGCACGCGGAAGCCGGCCTCCACCAGCTCGCGCACCGCCACGCCCAGGTCCTCGCGGTCCTCCTTCTTGACCGACACGAGCACGGTGCCCGAGGTCGGCAGGGAGTTGCCCGCCTGGATCTGGGCCTTGGCGTAGGCGCGTCCGAAGTCGGAGTCGATGCCCATCACCTCGCCGGTGCTCTTCATCTCGGGCCCCAGCAGGGTGTCCGCGCCCGGGAACTTCACGAAGGGGAAGACCGCCTCCTTCACCGAGTAGTGGACCGGCCAGACCTCCTCGGTGAGGCCCACCTGCTCGAGGGTCTCGCCGGCCATCACCCGCGCCGCCAGCTTGGCCAGCGGCCGCCCGATCGCCTTCGAGACGAAGGGCACCGTGCGTGAGGCCCGCGGGTTCACCTCGATGACGTAGAGCTCCTCGTCCTTCACGGCGTACTGCACGTTCATCAGGCCGCGCACGCCCAGCTCGAGCGCCAGGCGCCGCGTCGAGTCGAGGATCTCGTCGACGACCTTCTTGCTCAGCGAGTACGGCGGGATCGAGCAGGCACTGTCGCCCGAGTGGACGCCGGCCTGCTCGATGTGCTCCATGATGCCGCCGATCACCACCCGCTCCCCGTCGGAGATGGCGTCGACGTCCACCTCGGTGGCGTCGGCCAGGAAGCGGTCGACCAGCACCGGGTGCTCCGGCGAGGCCTTCACCGCGTTGCGCATGTAGCTGCGCA
This sequence comes from Myxococcota bacterium, assembly GCA_050618055.1. Classification (GTDB taxonomy): domain Bacteria; phylum Myxococcota_A; class UBA9160; order UBA9160; family SMWR01; genus CALDCK01. The sequence goes on along the minus strand of JBNLVK010000190.1, from coordinate 4,809 downwards.
GCGAGGCGACGTCGTGGACGATCTCCATGGCGCGTCCGCCGAGCACGTAGGAGGGCCGCACCAGCACCGGGTAGCCGATGCGGCTGGCCACCGCTTCCGCCTCCTCGGGGCTGCGGGCCAGGCCCGCCGGCGGCCGGCGCAGGCCCAGGTCCTCGAGCAGCGCCTCGAAGCGCTCGCGATCCTCGGCGCGGTCGATGGCGTCCGGCGGCGTGCCCAGGATCGGCACCCCGGCCCGCTCCAGCGCCACCGCCAGCTTCAGCGGCGTCTGGCCGCCGAACTGGACGATCACGCCGTCCGGCTTCTCCACGTGCATGATCTCCAGCACGTCCTCGAGGGTCAGCGGCTCGAAGTAGAGGCGGTCGCTGGTGTCGTAGTCGGTCGAGACCGTCTCCGGGTTGCAGTTGACCATGATCGTCTCGAAGCCGGCCTCGGCCAGCGCGTACGAGGCGTGCACGCAGCAGTAGTCGAACTCGATGCCCTGTCCGATGCGGTTGGGGCCGCCGCCCAGGATGGCGATCTTCCGACGCTGGGAAGGCTCGGCCTCGCACTCCTGCTCGTAGGTCGAGTACAGGTACGGCGTGTGGGCCTGGAACTCGGCGGCGCAGGTGTCGACCCGCTTGAAGACGGGCCGCACGCCCTCGGCGTGGCGCAGCGCGCGGACCTCCGCCTCCGGCATCCCCCACAGCTCGCCCAGGCGCGCGTCGGAGAAGCCGTTCTCCTTGGCGGTCCGCAGCCAGGCCCTGCGATCCTCGTCGCCGTCGGCTGCGGCGAGGCCCTTCTCCATCTCGACGATCTCGGCCAGGTTGCGCAGGAACCAGGGGTCGATGAAGGACCGGCGATGGAGCTCTTCGACGCTGGCGCCCTGGCGCAGCGCCTCGACCACCGCCCACAGCCGCGACGGCCGCGGCGTGTCGATGTGGTCCCAGAGGTCGCGGCCCTCGGGCAGCTCCGGCGGCTCGAGCCCCGCGTGGCCGATCTCCATGGAGCGCACCGCCTTGTGCAGGCTCTCCTTGAAGGTGCGGCCGATGGCCATGGCCTCGCCCACCGACTTCATCTGGGTGGTGAGCACGTCGTCGACGCCCGGGAACTTCTCGAAGGTGAAGCGCGGCACCTTCGTCACCACGTAGTCGATCGACGGCTCGAAGCTGGCCGGCGTCTCCTTGGTGATGTCGTTCTGGATCTCGTCGAGCGTGTAGCCGACCGCCAGCTTGGCGGCGATCTTCGCGATCGGGAAGCCGGTGGCCTTGGACGCCAGCGCCGAGGAGCGCGACACGCGCGGGTTCATCTCGATCACCACCAGGCTGCCGTCGTTCGGGTCCACCCCGAACTGGATGTTCGACCCGCCGGTGTCGACGCCGATCTCGCGGATGATGGCCAGCGAGGCGTCGCGCATCTCCTGGTACTCGCGGTCGGTGAGCGTCTGGGCCGGCGCCACGGTGATCGAGTCGCCGGTGTGGACGCCCATGGCGTCGAAGTTCTCGATCGAGCAGATGATGACGACGTTGTCCGCCGAGTCGCGCATCACCTCGAGCTCGTACTCCTTCCAGCCGAGCACGCTCTGCTCGACGACGCAGCTGTGCTGGGGCGACTGGGAGAGCGCCCACTCGACCAGCGGCTCGAACTCCTCCTCGGAGAAGGCGACGCTGCCGCCGGTTCCGCCCAGCGTGAAGGACGGACGGATGATCGCGGGGATGCCCGTCTCCTTCACCACCTCGCGGGCCTCTTCGACGGAACGCACGAAGCCCGAGCGCGGCATCTTCAGCCCGAGCCGCTCCATGGCCTCGCGGAACAGGTCACGGTCCTCGGCCTTGTTGATCGCGTCGAGCTGGGCGCCGATCAGGCCCACGCCGTAGCGCTCGAGCACGCCGGCCTCGGAGAGGTCGATGGTCAGGTTGAGGGCGGTCTGCCCGCCGAGGGTCGGCAGGATCACGTCGGGCCGCTCGCGGGCGATGATCTGCTCGAGACTCTCGACCGTCATCGGCTCGACGTAGGTGCGGTGGGCGAACTCCGGGTCGGTCATGATCGTGGCCGGGTTCGAGTTCACCAGCACGACCCGGTAGCCCTCCTCCCGCAGCGCCTTGCAGCCCTGGGAGCCCGAGTAGTCGAACTCGCAGGCCTGGCCGATCACGATCGGCCCGGCGCCGATCACCAGGATGGTCTCGATGTCGTCGCGGCGCGGCACGCCTACTCCCCCGTCCCTTCGGTGGCGACCTGTGCGCCGGTGACCTTTTCGCCCGCCACGTGGCGTTCCACCAGCTCGCGGAAGCGGCCGAAGAAGAAGGCGGCGTCGCGCGGACCCGGAGAGGCCTCCGGGTGGTACTGGACCGAGAACAGCGGCCGCGTCTCGTGGGCCAGCCCCTCGACCGTGTCGTCGTTCAGGTTCACGTGGGTGATGTGCACCGGCTCGCCGGCCTCGCGCAGCGAGTCGGCGTCGACCGCGTAGCCGTGGTTCTCGGCGCAGATCGAGACCTTGTGGGTGGCCGTGTCCTGGCCGGGCTGGTTGCCGCCGTGGTGGCCGAACTTGAGCTTGCGCGTCCGGCCGCCCAGGGCGAGGCCCAGGATCTGGTGGCCGAGGCAGATGCCGAAGGTGGGCAGCCGCTCGATCAGCGCCCGCACCGTCTCCTGCACCTCCACGCCGGCCGGGTCGCCCGGTCCGTTCGACAGGAAGAGCGCCTCCGGCTCGAGCGCCAGCACCTCTTCCGCCGACGTGCCGGCGGGAACCACGGTCACGTCGAAGCCGTGGTCCACCAGCATGCGCGTGATGTTGCGCTTGATGCCGAAGTCCATGGCCACCACCCGGTAGCGGCGCTCCGGACGCGGCGGCCGCGGCACCTGGCCGTCGATGCCCTGCCAGCGTCCCTCGTCCCAGGCGTAGCGCTGGTCGGTGGTCACCTTCGCCGCGTAGTCGAGCCCGTCGAGACCGGGATCGGCCTGCGCCCGCGCCACCAGCGCGTCGGCGTCCTGCTGGGCCGGATCGGTGGAGAGCACGCCCACCTGGGCGCCGCCGTCGCGGATGCGCCGCACCAGAGCGCGCGTGTCGATGCCCGCGATGCCCGGAATGCCGTGGCGCTCCATGTAGGCGCCCAGGCCGCCCTCGGCCCGCCAGTTCGACGGCTCCTCGAACACCTCCTTCACCACGAAGCCCGACAGGAAGGGCCGCCGCGACTCCTCGTCTTCGGCGTTCACGCCCACGTTGCCGATCTGGGTGTAGGTCATCACCACGATCTGGCCGGCGTAGGAGGGGTCGGTGAGGATCTCCTGGTAGCCGGTGAGGCTGGTGTTGAAGCACACCTCGCCGGCGCCCACGGTGGTGGCGCCGAAGGCGTGGCCCCGGTAGACGGTGCCGTCGGCCAGCGCCAGCGTGGCGGGCGGTCGGACGGGAGGTCGCGAGCTCATGCCAGCACCCCCCGCTCCACGTCGTACACGCAGCGTCCGCCGACGAAGGTGGCGACGACGCGGCCCGTCAGCGTCTCGCCGGCCCAGGGCGAGTTGCGCGACTTCGACCAGCCCTTGGCCGGGTCGTAGACCCACTCGGCTTCCGGGTCGAGCAGCACGACGTCGGCCACGTCGCCTACGCCCAGCGATCCGCCCGGGCGCGCCAGGATGCGCGCCGGGTTGGTCGACATGCGCCGCACCCACTCGAGGGGCGAGAGCTCGCCGTTCCGCACCAGGTCGAGGGTCACCGCCGCCGCCGTCTCGAAGCCGATCATGCCCGGCGGCGCCTCGGCGAAGTCGAGCTCCTTCTCGTGCTGGGCGTGGGGCGCGTGGTCGGTGGCGATGGCGTCGAGTGTTCCGTCCACCAGGCCCTCCCGGCAGGCCTGCCGGTCGGCGTCGGTGCGCAGCGGCGGCGCGACCTTCGCGTGGGTGTCGTAGTCGCTCACGCGCTCGTCGGTGAGCGCCAGGTGGTGGGGTGCGACCTCGGCCGTCACGTGCACGCCGCGGTCCCGCGCCCGCCGGATCAGCTCCACCGCGCCTCGGGTCGACACGTGGGCCACGTGCAGGTGGGCGCCGGTGAACTCGGCGAGCATCAGGTCGCGGGCGACGTGGACGTCCTCGGCGATGCCCGGGTTGCCCGGCAGGCCCAGCCGCGTGGAGACCGCCCCCTCGTTCATGACGCCGCCCGCCACCAGCGTGCGGTCCTCGGCGTGGGTAATGATCGGAGCCCCCACCAGCCGCGAGTACTCGAGCACGTGGCGCATGACGCCGCTGTCCATGATCGTCTTGCCGTCGTCGCTGAAGGCGACCGCGCCGGCCTCGACCAGGGCCGCCATCTCGGTCATGACCTCGCCCTTCAGGCCCTTCGTCGCCGCGGCCACCGGGTAGACCCGGGCCGGCGAGTCGGTCTTGGCCCGGTCGAGGATGAAGTCGGTGGTGGCGGGATCGTCGTTCACCGGCTGGGTGTTGGCCATGCACGCCACCGCCGTGAAGCCGCCGGCGACCGCCGAGCGACCGCCCGTGGCGATGTCCTCCTTGTACTCCTGGCCCGGCTCGCGCAGGTGGCTGTGCAGGTCGACGAAGCCCGGCGCGACCCACTTGCCCTGGGCGTCGACGACCGTCGCCCCGTCGACGGGCAGGTCGGTTCCGACGGCGGCGATGCGTCCGTCTTCGATGCGCACGTCGGCGCGCTCGTCCCGGTCGATGGCCGGATCGAGGACACGCCCGCCGCGCAGCAGGGTGGCGCTCACACTTGCTCCTTCGCTCCCGGCCGCCGGCCGGCAAACAGGTAGAGGACCGCCATGCGCAGGGCGACGCCGTTGCGCACCTGGTCGAGGATCACGCTGGGCCGGTGGTCGGCCAGGTCGTGGGAGA
>JBNLVK010000189.1:0-16822 GCA_050618055.1 Myxococcota bacterium | reverse complement strand
CACCGACCTGCTCAAGGTGACGCTGCGCGCCTCGGCCTCGACGTCGGTCGGATCCGGCAGCGCCGCCAGCAGCCAGGCGGTCGCCGATCCGGACTTCATCGTCTCGGCTGGCTTCCCGAACCGCAACGCCTACAGCTTCATCACCCCGCTGCCGGAGCCCGGAGCCGGCGCGATGTTCGCCGCCGGGGTCGGGGCGCTCGTCGTCCTGGCGCGACGCCGGGCGCGCTGAAGGCGGGTCGACGCGGTCATCGGGGCCCGTGGGCCTCGGGCGCTCCACCCGAGGCGAGCAGCCGCACCTCTTCGTCGGTGAGCTTCCGGTCGTAGATGCGGACCTCGTCGAGGATCCCGTCGAAGTACGGCTCGCCCGCGTGGTGGATCGGGTGCCCCAGCCGCAGCGGCACGTAGTCCGGGTCTGCGTTGCCGCCGATGGCGGGCGGCATCGGGCGGTAGTCGTAGCCGAGGCCGAGCTTGCGGCCGTCCTGGAAGAGGTCGGGGCGGGACTCGGGGGCCTGCCAGGTGACGGCCACGTGGTGCCAGGTTCCGGCGGTGAGCGTCGCATCGCGGGTGGTCTTGCCGACCCAGCGGTCCGGGTCGGGCATGTGCATGCCGATCTGGTCGGCGGGCGCGTCCTTCCCCGGCACCCAGTTGTAGAAGCCCCAGTGGTCCCCGGCCACGCTCTGCGGATCGTTCTGGCTGGCGAAGGGGTACCCGGCGCGGTCGAGGATCCGGTCGAGCTTCACCCACAGCGCCACCGAGATGGCCCGCCTCCCGACCATGTCGAAGGGCGGCGCGTCGCCTGCGACCGATTCCAGGAAGTCGTCCTTCCCGTCCAGGTGGATCGCGTAGCGGTTGCCAGCCTGGAGGGTCGGGCCGTCGGTCACCCAGACCGATCGGGCGTCCATGTTGCGGAGCGCCAGGTCGTGACCGTTGCCGGATGCGTCGCGGGCGGTGGTCGAGCCCGGGCCGTCGTCGAAGGCGTAGTGGGCGACGAGCCCGCCGGCCACGTCCGCTTCGCCCCGCGCGCAGCAGCAGGCGAGCAGGATCAGCAGCGACCACGCGGATCTCATGCGGGAGACATTGTACTGGCGATCCGTTCACGGACGCCGGACGTCCTGGGTTAGGATCGGGCGGTGGCGTCGCCGGCCCCGAAGCTCATCGACCTGACGCGCCGGCTCGACGCCGCCGACCTCGCGCGCATGCCCGAGGCGGCCCGCGTCGCCGCCTCCGTGCTGGTTCCCGAGGTCGAGCCCATCGAGCCCGCCGGCCGCGGCGCCGACATCATGTGCGCGCTGTTCGGCTGTGAGCGGTCCGACCTGCCCGACGGCGAGGGCTGGGGCGACGAGCAGCTCCGGCTCTCGAGCCACCTCGGCACCCACGTCGACGCACCGCTCCACTACGGGTCGACCTGCGAGGGAAGGCCCGCGCGCACCATCTCCGACATCGGCCTCGAGGAGCTCTACTGCGACGGCGTCGTGCTCGACGTACGGGAGGACGCGGAGCCGGGGCAGGGTCTCGAGGTGGCGGCGCTGGAGAAGGCCATTGCGGCGAACGGCGCCGAGGTCGGACCCGGAACCGCCGTGCTCCTGCGCACCGGCCAGGAGCGCTACGACATCGCCGACCCGGCCTTCTACTGGTACCCGGGCATGACCCGCGCCGGCACGCTCTTCCTGGCCGAGCGCGGCGTCAAGGTGATGGGCACCGACGCGGTGGGCTGGGACCGACCCTTCCTGGAGATGCGCCGCGCCTTCGGCGAGTCGGGCGACGCAGGCGAGATCTGGGACGGCCACTTCGCCGGTCGCGAGCGCGAGATCTTCATCGTGCAGCAGCTGGCGAACCTGGCCGAGCTGCCGCCCCACGGCTTCAAGGTCGGATTCTTCCCGCTCCTCCTGGCGCGCTGCAGCGCCGCGCCGGCCCGGGTGGTGGCGTTCGTCGGCTGATGCCGGGTCGCGCGCCGACCTCATCGGATTGACTCTTTACGTCACTCCGGCGACAATTCGCGCCATGCGGGCGCAGGGCGGGCAGCGGGGATGAGCGGCGCGCGGGTGCCGGCCGCCTGCGCCCGCGCCGTCCTGGAGGCGGTGGCATCGGCCGGCGGCGACACCGAGCGGGTTCGCGAGCAGGGCGGGCTGCCCCCGTCGCTGCTCGAGCGCCCGGACGGTCTCGTCGACCTGGAGCACGTGGTTCGCCTCCAGAACGCCGCCGCCCGCGTCCTCGACGATCCCTCCTTCGGCCTGCGCTTCGGGGCCGCCGTCGATCCCACGTCGCTGGGCGTGCTGTCGTACTGCGTGTTCGAGGTGCCGACGCTGCGCGACGCGCTGGGAAACCTGTCCCGCTACCTCGACACCTTCGTCGAGGGCTTCGGCTGTGAGCTCGTCAGCGCGGTAGGCGACCCCGTGCTGCGGATCTCGGCGGAGCCGCTGGACCCGCGGGACGGACGCCAGCCGGTGGAGGCGTCCGCCGCGCTGCTGGTCGCGCTGATCCGAGGGCTCGTCGACGACGCCTGGTCGCCGCGCGAGGTGCGCTTCCGCCATGCCGAGCCCGCTACGGCACCGGCGTGGAAGCAGGTGTATCGCGAGGCACTCGGAGCCCCCGTCCGCTTCGGGGCGTCCGCCGACGAGCTGCATCTGCGCAGGGGGGACCCGGCGAGGCAGACGCGACCGCCGGCCTCGCAGCCGCTTCCCCGCTTCGCCACCCACCTCGCCCAGGCGGGCGCCGAGCGACGCGGCGACGCGCCCCTCGTCGCCCGCGTCCGCGGGGCGATCGCGCGCAGCCTCGTCCGGGGCGGACCGAGCATCGATGCGGTGGCGCGGGAGCTCGGGCTGGGCCCGCGTACGCTGCAGCGCAGGCTGGGGGAGCACGGCTGCGGCTTCCGCCAGCTGGGCGAGCAGCTGCGTTCGGACGTCGCCCGCCGCCAGGTCGTCGAAGGCGACACGGACCTGGCGGGCCTCGCGTTCCTGCTCGGCTACTCGGAGCTCAGCGCATTCGATCGCGCGTTCCGCCGCTGGACGGGCCAGAGCCCGCGCGCCCATCGGCAAGGCCGCCACACCGGTGCACGGGCGGCGCCGAGCGCCGAGCGCGGTCCGGGGCGACCGCGGCTTCCGGCCGCCGGCCAGCGCGAGCGGCTGATGGCCGCGGTGTGGCGCCTTCTGCTGCGAGCCGACGCCGTGTCGCTGAGCGTGAAGGAGGTGGCGCGCGAAGCACGCATGTCCACACGAACCTTCTACGAGCACTTCGATTCGTTGGGGCAGCTGATCGTCGCCGTCGTCGAGCAGGCGACGGGCCGTTTCTTCGCGCGCGTCCTGGAGGTGGGCGGTCGCGCCGAATCGGCGGAGCCGGCGGAGACGATCGCCGGGCTGATCGACGCCTACCTGGACACGCTGGCGCCCGTCGTCGGCGTCGATCGCCAGCGCATCGAGCACGCGACCCGAAGGACGATCGAGTCCCACAGGGATCGGCACCTGAACGCGCTGCTCGACTACGCGGGCCAGCGCCTCGTCGCGGCCCGGGCCGCGGGCCAGATCGCGCGCGTGCCCGAGCGCATCGAGCTCGAGATGGTCCTGCTGGGCATCGAGGCGGTGACCGTGCGCTACGCGCGCGAGGGCAGGGCGGGCGAGCTTCGCGACCTGCGGGCTCCCATGGCGCGGTACGGACTGCAGCTGGTGCAGCCGGTCGGTCGGGAGTCGAACGACATTTAGAAACTGTGTCGTTTTTTTATGTTGCATCGTGCGGTGCGCTCGCGTAGTGAGGGGCAACCCGCCCGCCCGGCCCCCGTGTGGGGCAGCCGGGACGGGAGGAATGGAGACGCAGCCGCATGCCGCCCGCGAGAGTGTCCGAGCCGAACGAGCCGAAGTGGAAGTCCCTGTACCGCCGCCTGGCGGTCGTCGCCCTGGCCTCGGCAGCCGTGGGCTGCGGAAACCCCCTGACCATCGCCACCTGGCTGGAGCTGCAGCCGGGCAGCGTCGTCGAGGCCGCCGACACCTCGGTCGAGCTCGAAGGCGGCGTCTTCGCCCGTATCGAGATCGATCTCTCCGACCTGCTCCGGCCCACGGGAACCATCCACGTGGAGCAGGTGCGGATCGCCGGCAACGGTGGGTTCTTCGGCAGGACCTGCGTCTTCCGCGACGCCGACAACGCCACACCGGGAAGCTTCCAGATGGATCTCCTCCAGGGGACCCAGGACGTGGAGTTCCCCCTGGCGACGGTGACGACCTCGGGCGCTCTCGAGTTCATCTTCGGGATCGCGGAGATCCGAAGCCTCACCTACGCCCAGGGCGTGGAGTTCCCGTTGGACGACCTCGACCTGGCGCCCGTGCTGGACGCCGGAAGGATCGACGGCCTGCTGACCCTGCCGGTGGTGATGGACACCGATTTCGAGCTGATGCCGGATGCCGCCGTGCCCGCCGTCCTCGACCTCCTGCTCACCTCGTCCTCCGGGCCGCCGGTCTTCAGCGATCCGCTCCTCGAGCTCTACTGCCAGTTCCGCGCGTCCGGCGAAGGACCCGACTGGGCCCGGCTGGGACGCGTGAACACCTACTGGGTCAACCCCAAGGGCGCCTACCTCCACCACGTCAACGAGGACAAGGTCCAGGAGCCGTTGGTGATCGACCTGGCCGACGTCTATGCGTCGCCGGGCGACACGCTCCGGATCACCGGCGCCGGACACTGGGACGGCCTGTTCCAGGCAGACCTGCGTCGCCTTGCGGCCGTGTTCAGCGAGACCGACGAGCTTCACCCCGTCGACCCGCCGGCCATCCTGGCGAACGACTTCTGGGGCTGGGTGAACTTCCGCCCCCACCGGGTCCCGGGCGCCATCGATGCGGGCCTGGACACCAACACGCCCCTGACCTTCGGCCACCTGAACTGGACCGACATCCCGGAGGACTTCGACGTCTCGGGCACGGTGGACGTGGTCGTACCGCCGGGCGCCAGGTACCTGTTCGTGGCCCCGGTGGACAACGTCTACTCGGACAACGTCAGTGCCGCCCTGCGGGTGGACGTGGCCGTCGTCAAGTAGCCCCAGCCGGGCCGGAACCCTCCTGGGGGTACGGCGCCTACGGCCAGCGCTGGGGCACGCGCTCCACCTCCGCGACGTCGTAGCCCAGGCCCTCCGCCAGGCCCAGCATCCGCTGGTACTCGGCGTCGCTCATCTGCGGCTCGCGGGACATGATCCAGAGGTTGCCCCGGTCGGGGACGCCGATGATCGTCTCCCGGTAGTCCGGGTCGACGTGCACGATCAGGTAGGCCGCCGCGAAGGGCCACACGAACTGCATGCGCCACTCGGCGTTGGTCTCGTGGTCGTGCACCCAGCCCTTCGGCGTGTAGCGCTTCTCCGGACCGTCGAAGCCGCCGTCGCGGAACGTGTAGGTGGTCTCGATGATCCCGTCGTCGGTGAGGCGGTAGCTCTCCACGCCGTTGTGGGCGCCCGCCTCGCTGAAGAACGGCAGGCTGATCGGGATGAACCCGATCACGTACCAGTCCCCCATGAACCGCTCGAGGTCGACCTTGCGGTCCATGGCCTCGAGCGACGGGGCCTTGCTCGTCGCGCAGGCGCCGAGCGCCAACGAGAGCAGGCCGAGGATCGGCAGCAGGCGCCGGCGGGCACGCCCGCGGAGGGTGTTTCCTTCGTCGTTCCACATGGCTCCCTACTCCAGGTGACTGCGCAGCTTCCAGGCGTTCTTCGCGTGCGTCTCGATGCGGCTCACGCCCAGGTCCGCCGTCGCCTGGTCGCCGGCCGCTTCCGCCGCCTCCACGACGTTGCGCGCCGAAGCCGCCGTGGCCTCCTGGTCGGCGGCCAGGTTCCCGATCATCTCCAGGGCCGGGGGCGAGCCGCGGTCCTCCTTCACCGACGCCAGCTCGGCGAACTCGGTGTAGCTGCCCGGCGCGCGTGCACCGATCGCGCGGATGCGCTCGGCGATCTCGTCCACCGCCAGCGCGTACTCCGTGTACTGCGTCTCGAACAGCGTGTGGAGCGTGTTGAACATGGGTCCGGTCACGTTCCAGTGGTAGTTGTGGGTCTTCAGGTAGAGCGTGTAGGTGTCGGCCAGCAGCCTGGACAGGGCCTGAACGACGTCCGGGTTGGAACTCATGATGTCTCCTTGGTGTTGGGGGTGGGTGAATCGGAGGGGCACAGGCGTTCGCCCGCCCGGAGCGTGCCCTGCACCCAGTCGTGGACCCGACGGTCGTGCTCGCGCTTCCCGCGCGAACGTCGCGCGAGGGAACGGAGCGGCATGGCGACCCGCGGGTTGTCGCGAAGCGCCGCCTCGTTGCGGCAGAGGAAGCTCCAGTAGAGCGATGTGATGGGGCAGTCGCGCTTCGGCGAGAAGGCGCACTCGCCGCAGTAGTCGGACATCCGGTCGATGTAGGCAGCGCCCGAGACGTAGGGCTTGGTCGTGAACAGGTCGCCGAGGCCGAAGGTGCCCATGCCGAGCACGTTCGGCTCGACGACCCAGTCGTAGGCGTCGGTGTAGGCCGCCCAGAACCAGTCCGTGACCTCGCGCGGCGAGACGCCGAGCAGGGTGGCCAGGTTCGAGAGGACCATGAGGCGCGTGATGTGGTGGCCGTAGCCGGTCTTCCACACGTCCTCGACCACGGTGTCGAGGCAGGTGAGTCCGGACGGCTCGCCCCAGAAGGCCGGCGGCAGGGGCTCCTCGGCGTCCAGGGCGGAGGGGCAGGCGCCGCCGCCGACACGCGCAGCCGCGCGCGGGGGCCGGGTTCCGTCGGGCAGGTGGCGGAAGCCGTCGGTCTCTTCGTGGACGTGGCGCACGAACTCGCGCCAGCCCAGCACCTGCCGGATGAAGCCCTCCTGGCTCGCGAGGGGCAGGTCCATGGCGGCCACGTCCTCGACGACGCGCGCCGGCAGCAGTCGCTGCAGGTTCAGGAGCGCCGACGTCTGGGTGTGGAAGAGCGTGCTCGAACGGGTCGACATGGCGTCTTCGTAGGGACCGAAGTGCTCCAGGCAGTGGCGCCTGGCCCAGCGCCAGGCGCGCTCCGCGTCCTTCGCGGTGGCGGGCAGCGCGCGCGGCTCGATTTCGCCCGGGTGATCGCCGAACGCGGACCCGACGAGCTCGACCACCTCCTGCTTGATCGGGTCGTCGGTGGAATACCGGGGCGGCTTCGGAGCCGCCGGGTCGCCGCGCCAGGGCTTCCGGTTCTCGGTGTCGAAGCTGAACTTCCCACCGGCGGGCTTGCCTCCCGACATCAGGATGCCGGTCTCGCGCCGCACGTGGCGGTAGAAGCGGTCCATGCGCCACGGCTTGCCGCCTTCGAAGGCCGCCCGGAACTGCTCGCGGCTGGTCAGCCAGCCCTCGTGCGGCACGATCTCGATGCGCTTCTTCTTCACCAGCGGCGCGAGATCGCAGCGCAGCTCGCGCTCGGCCGGACGCATGGCGCGCAGCGGTCCCAGCTCGCGCGTCACCGGCTCGAGCAGGCGGGAGTAGGGCGCATCGCCGGCCACGTGCCGGACCGCCACGCCGCGCTCCGCCTGCTCCAGCGCGAAGTGGCGCAGGTTGGCGAGCACCAGCGCGAGCTTCTGCCGGTGGTAGGGACGCCGGCGCGCCTTCCAGCGGCTCTCGACGAGGATGATCCCCAGCTCGTCCGGGTCCTCGCGCGAGAGCGGCCCCACCGCGTCGGTGAGCTGGTCGTAGGCGACGAAGAGCCAGCGCCGGCCGGCGGGGTCCACCTCGCGCGCATCGAGCTCGCGGCGGAAGTGCTTCACGCGGAGGCTCCGACCGACGCGAGGGAGAGCATGCCCAGGGCGAGCAGACCGCGCAGCGACCAGGCGGCGGTGCGGATCCAGTTGGTGGCGACCAGGCGCCGGTGTGCGTCGCTCGCGAAGCCCGCCGACAGGTCGCGGTGGCGGGGCACCTGGAGCAGCCAGGTCGAGAGCCAGACCAGGCCGAGCAGCCCCAGTCCCAGGACGGGCAGGAGGGCCGGCACGCCGGGCAGCGGCAGCGCGACCAGCGCCAGCGTCGTCGCGGCTTCGACGCCCATGGCCGGACCCACCACCGGGCCGGTCCGCGCGACGTGGTCGCGTTCGTAGGCGCGAAACTGCTGCGAGCCCACACCCGCGAAGAGCGGGTAGTGGACCCGCTGCACGAACCACACCAGCCCGACCATGTAGAAGGTGGCCGCCAGGTGAAGGGCCAGGAGCGGCAGGGAGAGGGTTTCGGCCGGCATGACGGCCGTCAATCTAGACCCCATTCACCATTATGTCTAGATAAAATATTGACACAAACGGGCCGCCGTGTATCGTCCCACCGTCCCCGAAGACGCAGGAGATCGACATGAGCCTGATCGGACGGCCCGCGCCGGAGTGGTGCGCCACCGCCTACCTGAACGGCAAGCCGGTGGACCTGGGCAGCCAGGACTTCGCGGCCCGCTGGCACGTCCTCTACTGGTACCCGCTCGATTTCACCTTCGTGTGCCCGACGGAGATCCGGGGCTTCCAGGACCTGCTGGGCGAGTTCCGCGCGGCGGGCGCGGCGGTCGCCGGCGTCAGCACCGACTCCTTCCACAGCCACGAGCGCTGGTTCGCCGACCGCAAGACCTTCCCCGACGCGATCACCCACCCGGTGGTGGCGGACACGAGCCACGCCGTGAGCCGCGCCTTCGGCGTGCTCAAGGAGGACGAAGGCGTGGCCTACCGGGCGACGGTGATCGTCGACGACGACGGCGTCGTCCGCTCCATGAGCGTGAACGACCTGACGGCGGGCCGCAGTCCGACCGAGGTGCTGCGAACCCTCCAGGCGCTCCAGAGCGGCGGGCTGTGCGGCGTGGACTGGCGGCCCGGGGACGCCTTCGCGGGCTGACGCCCGGACGTGGGACGCGCGCCGCGAGGACCCGCATGACGCAAGCGATCCAGGCACCGAGCCCGGTGGGGCTGCTGGGCGAAGCCCGGGGACTTCTCGAGCTGCCGAACCTGCTCCTGCGCTTTCCCGGCCTCGTGCGGCAGCCGCGCGGGCGGGGTCAGCGCGTGCTGGTGCTGCCCGGCTACGGCGCCGGCGACGCGTCGACCGGCGTGCTGCGGGCGTACGTGCGCTACCTGGGCTACCGGCCGCTCGGCTGGGGGCTCGGGCGCAACGACGGCGAGGTTCCCGACCTCATGCCCCGCGTCGCGGAGCGGCTCGACGCGGTGGCGCGCGAGGAGGGCGGTCCGGTCGGGCTGATCGGCTGGAGCCTGGGCGGCTACCTGGCGCGCGAGGCGGCGCGCGACCGGCCCGGCGCGGCGCAGCAGGTGATCACGCTGGGCAGCCCGGTCGTCGGAGGCCCGAAGTACACCGCCGTCGCAGAGGCGTATCGCCGCCGCGGCGTCGACCTCGACGCGATCGAGGCGGAGGTCGAGGCGAGGAACCGCCAGCCGCTCGAGACGCCGGTGACGGCCGTCTACTCCCGGAGCGACGGCGTGGTCGCGTGGCAGGCGTGCATCGACCGCCACGCGCCCAACGTCGAGCACGTCGAGGTCGCCACCACCCACCTGGGTCTCGGCTTCTCGCCCCAGGTGTTCGCGATCATCGCCCAGCGCCTGGCCCGCCCGCCCTCGCGGTCGTAGCCCACCAGCGCCGGCGCTTCGGCAGGTAGGGCCGCGCCAGCACGTTGTAGGTCGTGTCGACCCAGCGGACGCGCGCCTCGGTGATGCGGCCGGCGTGGAACCGCGAGAAGTCCCGGCGGCGCCGCGACCACCAGAGGTGGCTCCACAGGTGGATCGAATGGACGCCTTCCAGGTCCCGCTCCATGCCCTCGAAGAGCAGGCGCAGGTCGCGCCGCCGGTTCCACATGAAGCGGAAGAAGGGACGCGGGCCGAGCAGGGTGACCTCGTCCGGGTACGCCTGCGCGATCTCGTACAGCAGCAGGCACGAGTGGGCGGTCCAGCTTCCGTCGAGCGCGTCCGTCATGCGCGAGCGCAGGTCGATCAGGGCCGGTGAGCCGGGGGCCGCGAGCATCAGCGCGTTGCACACCGACGGCTGCATGCGGCCGCTGCGCTCGCACCAGGAGTCGGCCTCGCGGCCGAGGACCAGCCGCTTCTCGTAGAACGCATCCGGGTAGGGCGTCACGAACAGCGTGTCCATGTCCGCGTAGACGCCGCCGCTCTCGATCAGCCGGTCGATGCGGATGAAGTCGGCGTGGTGCGCGTAGCGGTACTCGTCGGCGATGGCCCGGTCGGTGTAGTCGAAGCGGCTCACCTCGGGCACCAGGTCGACCTTCACCCGCTCGATCCGGTCGCGGATCCTCTCCCAGTAGGGACCGTGGGGCTCGTAGTGGTAGTAGAGCGTCAGGCGGTCCGGGCGGTTCACCTCGAGGCACGAGGCCAGGCACAGGTAGTGCATCAGGTGGAAGGGCTCGGCCTGCGGCTTCAGGCCGAACACGAAATGGAAGTGGCGCGGGATCACGCGCGCGAGAATAGGGAAGTCAGTCGGTCGACCACCCCAGGATCGCCTTGGTCTCGAGGAACTCCTCGAAGCCGTGGCGTCCCCACTCGCGTCCGTTGCCCGACTGGCGATAGCCGCCGAAGGGAGCCGCGAAGTCGGGCGTCGCGCCGTTGAGTGCGATCTGCCCGGCGCGGACCTTCTTCGCGACCTCGCGCGCGTGCTCGAGGCTCCCCGACGACACGTAGCCGGCCAGGCCGTAGCTCGTGTCGTTGGCGATCTCGATGGCCTGCTCCTCCGTGTCGTACGGAAGGATCGACAGCACCGGCCCGAAGATCTCCTCGCGCGCGATGGTCATGTCGTTGCGCACGCCGGCGAAGACGGTGGGGCGGACGTAGTAGCCGCGGTCGAGACCCTCCGGCCGGCCCGGGCCGCCGGTGACCAGGGTCGCACCCTCGTCGATGCCGGCCTGGATCAGGCCCTGGATCTTGTTCCACTGCACCTCGCTCACCACCGGGCCGAGGCGGCTTCCGTCGTCGGTGGGATCGCCGACGGTGAGCGACTCCGCCGTCGCCTTGGCGATGGCGACGGCCTCGTCGTGGCGCGACGCCGGCACGAGCATGCGCGTGGGCGCGTTGCACGACTGGCCGCTGTTCATGGCGCAGCTCATCAGGCCGCCGCCGATGGCGCTGGCGAGGTCGGCGTCGTCCAGGATCAGGTTCGGCGACTTGCCGCCCAGCTCCTGGGTGACGCGCTTCACCGTCGGGGCGGCGGCGCGGGCGATCTCGATGCCGGCGCGGGTCGACCCGGTGAAGGAGACCATGTCGACGTCCGGGTGGCTCGAGAGCGCCTGGCCGACGGTCGGGCCGTCGCCGTTCACCAGGTTGAACACGCCGGCGGGCACGCCCGCCTCGTGCAGGATCTCGGCGATCAGGACGGCGTTCAGCGGCGCCACCTCGGTGGGCTTGAGCACCATGGTGCAGCCCGCCGCCAGCGCCGGCGCGACCTTGCACATGATCTGGTTCACCGGCCAGTTCCAGGGCGTGATGAGCGCGCAGACGCCGATGGGCTCGCGGCGGATCAGCGTCGTGCCCAGGGCCTCCTCGAAGGGGTAGTCCTCCAGGACCTCGATCATCTTCGTGAGGTGGCCGAGGCCGGTGGCGGCCTGCGCCGCCGTCGAGAGCCAGAGCGGCGCGCCCATCTCGGAGGTGATCGTCCGCGCCAGCTCGTCGTAGCGCTTCTGGTACGCCGCGGCGACCGACTGGAGCAGCGCGAGCCGCTCCTCCCGCGTCGTCTCCGAGTAGCTCGCGAAGGCCTTCCGCGCGGCGGCGACCGCGACGTCGACGTCCTTGGCGCTGCCGAGCGCGATCTTCGCGATGGGCTCCTCGGTCGCCGGGTCGATGACGTCGAGGGTGCTCGCCTCGATCGGATCGACCCAGGCCCCGTCGATGTAGAACTGGAGCTTCTCCTGCATGGCTTCTCGTCCCTCCTTCCGGCTCGCTATTCTCGGCAGAATATAGCCATCGGCGGTCCAGTTCCAGCGTCCGCGGGCGCCGGGATCCGTCGCCTAGCGCGACCGGGAGCGGCGACTGGCTCGCTGGGTGGCCCGGCCCGACCCGGCAGCGCGCGCTTCGAGCGCCTCGATGTGCTCGGCCAGGGCCGCCTCGGCGTCGCGCTGCATGGCGCCGAAGCGCTCGATCAGCTCCTCGCCCCAGGGTGTCAGCCGCGCGCCGCCGCCGTGCGGTCCGCCCATGGTCGACACGATCACCGGCTCCTCGAAGGCGCGGTTCAGCTCGTCCAGCAGGATCCAGGCGTGCCGGTACGACATGCCCATGGAGCGGGCCGCCCCCGAGATCGAGCCGTGCTCCCGGATGGCGGCCAGCAGCCGGACCTTGCCGCGGCCCAGCTTCGGACCGCCCTCCTGAAGATCGATGCCGAGCCGGATGCGCATGGGAGCGCTCCTTTGCCGCCGGTTCCCACACTACAACGCTCCGGTGGGACCGGAGCAAGCAAGCGCTTGATTATCGAACCCGGCCCCTCTAGGGTGGGCCGCCGCGAGCGACCATCTCGAGGAGGGCGGCGACGCATGGCCGATCCGAGCGTGGACCTGATCGATCAATCCATCTGGGAGAAGGGCGTTCCCTATCCGGTGTTCGAGGAGCTGCGCCGGAGCGATCCGGTGTACTGGCACGAGGAGCCGGACGGCCCCGGCTTCTGGGCCCTGACCCTGCACGAGGACATCCGCAACGTCTCGAAGGATCCGGGGCGCTTCTCGAGCTACGCGGCCGGCGTCTCGCGCCTCGACGTGACCGAGCCGGTCGCCCTGGCGGCCTACCGGTCGATCGTGATCGCGCAGGATCCGCCGGAGCATCGCTCGACCCGGGGGCTGGTCAGCACGATCTTCACGCCGCGGGCGATCTCGGCGCTGGAGGCGCCCATCCGCGCGCTGGCCCGGTCGGCCCTCGACGTGGCCCTGGAGAAGCGCTCCATCGACTTCGTCGCCGACTACGCTTCGCTGGTGCCCATGCACACGATCAGCGAGATGATGGGCGTTCCCGACGGCAAGCGGCAGCGGCTGCTCGAGCTGAGCAGCGGGCTCATCGACGACCAGGACCCGGAGGTCGTGCCGAGCCCGGAGTTCCGGTCGAACGCCCAGGTCGAGGTGTTCATGACCGCCCAGGAGCTGGCCGCGCGCGAGCGCGAGGAGCCGGGCGACAACCTGACCCAGCTGCTGCTCACCGCCGAGCTGGAGGGCCGCAAGCTCACCGACGCCGAGTTCAACGCGTTCTTCATGTTCCTGATCATCGCCGGCAACGAGACCACGCGGACGGCGATGAGCGGCGGACTGGCGACCCTGTTCGAGCACCCGGAGCAGCTCGCCGCCCTGCGCAGCGATCCTTCGCTGATCCCCACCGCCATCGAGGAGATGCTGCGCTTCTGGCCGCCGATCCACCACTTCCGGCGCACGGCCATGTGCGACCTGGAGATCCGCGGCAAGAAGATCCGCACGGGCCAGAAGGTGCTGATGTGGTATCCGTCGGCGAACCGGGACGAGACGGTGTTCGAGGATCCGAACCGCTTCGACATCCGCCGCGACCCGAACCCGCACCTGAGCTTCGGTCACGGCGAGCACTTCTGCCTGGGCGCCAGCCTGGCGCGGCTGGAGCTGCGGGTGATGTTCGAGGAGCTGCTGGCGAGCACGGCGGAGATCGTGCCGCTGGCCCCGGCGCGCCGGCTGCGCTCGAACCTGATCAACGGCATCAAGGAGATGCGGGTCGAGCTGCGTCCCGCGTGAGAATGGAGCCCGGCAAGTGAGCGAGAACCCCACGTCCCTCGTCCGCATCGAGAAGCCCGACCCGGGCGTCAGCGTGATCGTGCTCGACCGACCCGAGCGCATGAACTCGATGGCCTTCGAGCTGATGGTCCCGCTCCACGAGGCCTTCGAGCAGGTCGCCGCCGACAACGAGACCACCTGCGTGATCCTGACCGGCACCGGGCGCGGCTTCTGCTCCGGCGCGGACACCCAGCACACCGAGCCGCCGCCGAACATCGCCGGGCTCACGCTCACCCGCATCGCCACGCGGGCCATGAGCATCCTGGCGGACCTGGTGCCGGCCATGCAGCGCATGCCGCAGCCGGTCATCTGCGCGATCAACGGCGCGGCGATCGGCGGCGGGCTGTGCCTCACGCTCGGCGCCGACATCCGCATCGCCAGCCGGTCGGCCTACTTCCGGGCGGCCGGCATCAACAACGGGCTGACCGCCACCGAGCTCGGGCTGAGCTTCCTGCTGCCCCGGGCGATCGGCTCGTCGCGCGCCTTCGAGATCATGCTCTCGGGGCGCGACGTCACGGCGCAGGAGGCCGCCGACATCGGGCTCGTCTCGAAGGTCGTTCCCGACGAGGACCTGATGCCCGAGGCGCTGGCCCTGGCGAAGCAGATCAACGGCTGGAGCGCGCAGGGCGTGGCGCTCACCAAGCGCATGATGTGGGCCGGGCTCGAGACCGGCAGCCTGCGCGCGGCGATCGAGCTGGAGAGCCACACCCAGCTCTTCGTGCGCATGACCACGAAGAACTTCGAGGAGGCGGTGCAGGCCCGCAAGGAGAAGCGCCCGCCGGACTTCAAGGACTGACGGTGGGACCGGACCTCCGAGCGGACGACGCCGCGACGCTCACGCCGCGGGCCCTGGAGACGCGCGAGCGGATCCTCGACGCGGCCGAGTCGGTGTTCGCCGAGCGCGGCTTCGACGCGGCGACGACGCGGGAGATCGCGGCGCTGTCCGAGACCAACGTCGCCACCACCTACAGCTACTTCGCGAGCAAGGAGGCGCTCTACGCGGCCGTCCTCCAGCGCGCGATCCAGCCGCTGATCGAGCTGATGGACCGCTTCGCCCGCCGGCGCGACGAGGAGGGCGCGGCGGCCGACACCATCCAGCAGGTGCTCTCGCGCCTGGCCCGGCACGAGGGGACGACGCGGCTCGTGTACCGCGAGATCGTGGCCAACGGTCCGCTGGCCGACGAGCTGACGAAGGCGCTCTTCGAGCCCCTCCTCGACCGGGTGCGCGCGGAGATGCGCGCCGGGGGGCACGTGGCGGCCGACATGGAGCCGTTCATCGCGGCCCTGTTCGTCCACCTCTCCTTCAGCCACGTCGCCCTGGCGCCGCTGCTCTCGCGGCTCTTCGACCGCGACATGCTCTCGCCCGAGAGCCTGGCGCGCCAGGTCCGCGTGATCGCCGCCGCCGCCGGCGTGGGCATCGCCGGCTTCCCCACCGACGACTGATCAGGAGATCGCAGCATGGCCGGTCCGCTGGACGGAGTGAAGATCGTCGACCTCTCGATCGCCCTGGCCGGACCGTGGGCGGTCGCCATGCTGGCGGACCAGGGCGCATCCGTCGTCAAGGTCGAATCGCCGGGGCTCGGCGACATCGGGCGCTGGGTGGGCGTGCGCGTCGGCGGCATCTCGGCGATGGCCGCCCTGGCGAACCGCGGCAAGCGCTCGATCGCGGTGGACCTGCGCAGCGACGAGGGCCGGGAGATCGTCCAGCGGCTGGCGGACGAGGCCGACGTCTTCGTGCAGAACTTCCGGCCGGGGGTGATCGAGAAGCTCGGTCTGGGCCACGAGGCCCTGCGCGCCGCGAACCCGGAGCTGGTCTACTGCTCGATCAGCGGCTTCGGCCCCGAGGGCCCCTACGCCCAGAAGAGCGCCTACGACCCGGTGGTGCAGGCGTACGGCGGCCTGGCGGCCGCCCAGGCCGGCGGCGTGGATGCGGAGCCCCAGCTCATCCGGCACACCGCGGCCGACAAGATCACCGCCCTGAACGCCGCCCAGGCGATCTCGGCGGCCCTGTTCGCGCGGGAGCGGGGGCGGGGCGGCCAGCACCTCCACCTCTCGATGCTGGAGTCCGTGGTGAGCTTCGTGTGGGCGGACGCAGCCGGCAACGAGGTCCTCCTGGAATCCGACGGCTCGACGCCCTCGAGCTTCGCCCGCGACCAGAAGCTCTGGCCCACGAAGGACGGGTACGTGATCGCCGCCCCGGTCTCCGACGCCGACGTCGCGGGCATCTGCCGGGGCGTGGGCGTCGACGGCTACGATGCGCCCGAGGTGGCGACCATCATCGCCCGGCGCGCCAACCCGGCGGCCTTCACCGAGCTCCTGCGGCGCGTGGTGGCGGCGGTTCGCGAGATGACCACGGCCGAGGCGATCGTGGGCATGGAGGCGGAGAACGCGCCGTGCGGGGCCGTGCTGTCGCCGGCCCAGCTCCACGGCGATCCCCACGTGCGCGCACTCGGCATGCTCGAGGACGGGGAACATCCCCTCGCCGGGCGGATGCGGCAGCCGCGCCCCCCGGCGCGCTTCGCGAGGACCCCGGCCGAGACGGGCGCCCCGGCCCCCGGCCTGGGCCAGGACACCGACGCCATCCTGGCGGAGCTGGGCCTGGAGGGCCGCATCGGCGAGCTGAGGGAGGCCGGGACCGTCGCCTGAGGGCGGGGTGACCACAAGGAGGTGATGGAATGACGGAAGACGGTCGCTACGAGATCCAGGGGCGCGTGGTGGAGCTGCCGGCGGTGGTGCGCGACGCGTCGTCGGGCAGCGTCATGTACATGGTCGATCGGGCGGCGGCGCAGAAGCTGATCCCGGACGCCTTCGAGCCCGTCGAGGCCGCACCGGGCCGGACCCAGCTCACCCTCGTGGTGGTGGACTACCGCGACAACGACCTGGGCGACTACCACGAGGTCGGCATCATCTTCTTCGTCCGGCCCGCGGGCCGGCCCGAGGCGGAGGTGGGCTCCTACATCCACAAGCTGCCCGTCGACCAGAGCTTCACCTGCGAGGCGGGCTGCCGGATCTGGGGCTTCCCCAAGAGCGTCGAGGAGATCGACTTCACCTACGCGGACGACAGCGCCACCTGCCGGCTCACGATGGACGGCCGGCACGTGCTCACGCTCACGGTGCCGCGGGGAGG
>JBNLVK010000188.1:0-8215 GCA_050618055.1 Myxococcota bacterium | reverse complement strand
GCCGGCGCCACCAACCTGGCCGCCGGCTACGACGAGCCCTAACCCCGGGTGGGCGTCGAGTGGCTGCTGGCCGCGCGGCCCGAGCGCAACCTCGACGCAGCCCCCGGCAGCGAGGACGCCGGCGCCTACTGGTCGCGCTGGCCCACGCTGTCGGCGCCGGGCATGGTGGTCGAGGTGCCCGCCGACGTGGTGACCCTGCCCGGTCCCCACCTGGATCGCGCTGTCGCCTGGCTCTCGTCGGCCCTGGGGCCGGCCGGGCCGTGAAGCGCCTGACACCTGCACGGGTCGGGCTCGCGTTGGCCGGGCTGGGCGCGCTGCTACTGCTGGCGCTGGCGGTGGCGGCGGCCAGCGGTCCGTCGGCGCTGTCGGCGGGCGAGGTGCTGGCCGTGTTGAACGGCGACGACGCGGCGGGCGCCGCCGCCGACATCGTGTGGCGCGTGCGCGTGCCGCGGGCGGTGCTGGCGGCGCTGGTGGGCGCTTCGCTGGCGGTGTCCGGCGTGCTCTTCCAGGCGCTGCTGCGCAACCCGCTGGCCGACCCGTTCGTGCTGGGCGTGTCGG
This sequence comes from Myxococcota bacterium, assembly GCA_050618055.1. Lineage (GTDB taxonomy): Bacteria > Myxococcota_A > UBA9160 > UBA9160 > SMWR01 > CALDCK01. Next base: position 7,657 of record JBNLVK010000188.1, on the reverse strand, counting down.
GCGGCGCCGCGGTGGGCGGCATCGCCGCGCTGGCGCTGGGTGTGGGCTACGCCGCCGTGCCGCCGGCCGCCTTCGCCGGCGCCGTGCTGACCACCGTCGTGCTCTACGCCGTGGCCGGCGTCGGCGGCCGCGTGTCGGGCACCCACCTGCTGCTGACCGGTGTGGTGTTCAACGCCTTCGCCTCGGCGGCCATCGTGTTCCTGGCGTCGCTGGCCGGGCTGACCGAGGGCGCCTCGATCTTCCTGTGGCTGATCGGCAGCCTGTCGGCGGCGCGCATCGACATCGCCGGCTTCGTGGCGCTGTTCCTGGCCGGGGGCGTGGTGGCGGCCTGGGCGAGCGCGCGCAACCTGAACCTGCTGGCGCTGGGCGAGGAGTCGGCCCAGCAGCTGGGCGTCGACGTGGCGCGGCAGCAGCGCGTGTTGCTGGTCTCGACGTCGCTCATGGTGGGCGCGGCGGTGGCGGTCGCCGGGCTGGTGGGCTTCGTGGGACTCATCATCCCCCACCTGCTGCGCCTGGCGCTGGGCCCCGACCACCGGCTGCTGGTGCCGGCGTCGGCGCTGGGCGGCGCCGCCTTCCTGGTGCTGTGCGACACGCTGGCGCGTACGCTGCTCGGCGGTCGCGAGCTGCCGGTGGGGGCGATCACCGCGCTGGCCGGCGGGCCGCTGTTCCTCTACCTGCTGCGACGCCACCACGCCCGGGTGCTGGGACCGTGAGCGCGCCGGCGGTCGCGTTCCGCGACGTCTCCGTCACCCTGGGCGAGCGCCCGGTGCTCTCCGGCGTGAGCCTCGACGTGGCGGCGGGCTGCGTGCTGGGCCTGGCGGGTCGCAACGGCGCCGGCAAGACGACGCTGTTCCGGGTGGCGTCGCGGGTGCTGGCGCCCGACGGCGGCGGCGTGTGCGTGGGTGGCGACCCGGTGGCGGAGCTGTCGCGCCGCGAGCTGGCGCGCCGGCTGGCCGTGGTCCCCCAGGACGTGGCAGTGGCCTTTCCGTTCACGGCCGGCGAGGTGGTGCTGATGGGGCGCGCGCCCCACGCCTCGGGGCTCGGCTTCGAGTCGGAGCGCGACGTGGCGATCGCGCGCGAGGTCATGCAGGACCTGGGCATCGCGGCGCTGGCCGACCGCTCGATGCTCGAGCTCTCGGGCGGCGAGCGTCAGCTGGTGCTGGTGGCCCGGGCGCTGGCCCAGCAGCCCGACGTGCTGCTGCTCGACGAGCCCACCTCGCACCTCGACCTGCGCCACCGCACCGCCGTGCTCGAGCGGGTGCGGCGTTTCGCCGCGGACGGCGGCTGCGCCCTGGTCGTCTCCCACGACCTCACCCTGGCGGCGCGCACCTGCGACGCGATCGCCCTGCTGCGCGACGGCCGGCTCGACCGGGTCGGACCGCCGCTCGAGGTCCTCACCTCCGAGACCCTGCGCCGCGTCTTCGACGTGGATGCCGACGTGCTGCACGCACCGGACGGCGCACCGCTGGTCGTGCCGCGGAGCGTGGCGAGCTAGCCTCCCCTCCCCGATTCCCCGAACCCTGCGCAGGAGAAGAACGTGGCCGAGACCCTCGCCTCCCTGAAGGCGCGCGAGATCCTGGACTCGCGCGGCAACCCCACCGTCGAAGTCGAGGTCACCACCTCGGGCGGTCACCGCGGCCTGGCGGCGGTGCCGTCGGGCGCGTCGACCGGATCGCGCGAGGCGCTCGAGCTGCGCGACGGCGACGCCGCGCGCTACCTGGGCAAGGGCGTGCAGAAGGCGGTGGCGAACGCCAACGGCGAGCTGGCCGAGGCGGTGGCCGGCATGAAGCTGGGCGGGCTCGACGAGCAGGCGGCGCTGGACCGGACCATGATCGAGCTGGACGGCACCGACACCAAGTCGCGTCTCGGCGCCAACGCCCTGCTCGGCGTGTCGCTGGCGGCGGCCCACGCGGCGTCGGCCGCGGCCGGCACCCCGCTCTACCGCTTCATCGGCGGCGACGCGGCGACGACGCTGCCCGCCCCCATGATGAACGTGCTCAACGGCGGCGCCCACGCCGACAACACCGTCGACCTCCAGGAGTTCATGCTCTACCCGGTGGGCGCACCGAGCTTCCGCGAGGCGCTGCGCTGGGGCGCCGAGACCTTCCACGCGCTGAAGAAGCTGCTCTCCGAGAAGGGCTACGCGACGGCCGTGGGCGACGAGGGCGGCTTCGCCCCCAACCTGTCGAGCAACCGCGAGGCCATCGAGCTGGTGCTAGCCGCCATCGAGAAGGCCGGCTACACGCCCGGCGAGCAGATCGCCATCGCGCTCGACCCGGCGTCGTCCGAGTTCCACGAGGACGGCAAGTACGTGCTGGCCGGCGAGGGCAAGACGCTCTCGCCCGACGAGATGGTCGGCTTCTGGGAGGAGTGGGTGGCGCGCTACCCGATCGTGTCCATCGAGGACGGCCTCGACGAGTCGGACTGGGACGGCTGGAAGACGCTGACCGACCGGCTCGGCGGCAAGACGCAGCTCGTGGGCGACGACCTGTTCGTGACCAACCCGAAGATCCTGAAGGAAGGCATCGACCGCGGCGTCGCCAACGCCATCCTCATCAAGGTGAACCAGCTCGGCACGCTGACCGAGACCCTCGACGCCATGCACATGGCGAAGGAGGCGGGCTACGCGTCGGTGGCGTCGCACCGCAGCGGCGAGACCGAGGACACGACCATCGCCGACCTGGCGGTGGGCAGCGGCTGCGGCCAGATCAAGACGGGCTCGCTGTCGCGCTCCGACCGGGTGGCCAAGTACAACCGGCTGCTGCGCATCGAGGACGAGCTGGGCGATCGCGCGGTCTACGCCGGGCGCAGCACGCTGGCCGGCGGGGGCGGCGCGTGATCCGCGGGCTGCGGACGCTCGCGCTCTGCGCCGCGCTGCTGGCGGCGGCCGCGGCCTGGGCGGCGATCCCGTCCGCCGACCGCATCGCGCGGGCGGTGGCCGAGACGAACGCCGCGTCGGGTCGCGTGCGTCCGCTGCTGCTCGACGTCAGCCTGCGCGTGGCCGGCGGCGGCGCCCAGGCCCAGGGCGTGCTGGCGACCCATCCCACCGGGCTGGCGCGCCTCGAGCTGAAGGGTCCGTCCGGCTTCATCGAGCGCCACCTGCTGCTGGGCGACGACTACCGGGCCAGCCGCGACGGCCAGCTGCTGGCGTCGCCCCATCCCTTCCTGCCGCCCGTCTTCCTGCTCCAGGCGACCTCGGGCGAGGCGCTCTCGGCCGCGCTCACCAGCTTCGGCGTGCAGTCGGAGCAGGTTGTGCTCGGCCGCGTCTGCGACCACGACTGCTACGTGTTCGGCGGCCGGCGCCCGCTGGACGCGCCGCCGGGCACGCCGCTGCGCCCGTCGCTGTGGATCGACACCAGCAGCTTCGACGCGCTGCGGCTGGTCCGCGGCGACGGCACCGAGTACCGGCTCGGTCCCACCCAGGCCTTCGAGAAGATCCGGCTGCCGGCCTGGATCGAGATCCGCCGCGGCTCGCTGCGGGCGCGGCTCGAGATCCTGCGGGCCGCCCAGGCCGCCGCCCCGGCGGCCGCCTTCCAGACCGACTGGCTGACGGCCCCGGCGGCGGACGCGGCGCCGAGCTCGCCGCCCGCCCGGGACGGCACCGAAAAGCCCTGAATTGACGAGGGGTTGGAAATTTTCTTCCGCCCCGCAATTCAGGCCTACAGCCAGCCGCCAGAAATCCCGAAGAGCTGGACACCGGGCCGGGGAAGGCATCCCAGCGAATCCCGTTGGGTTCCGAAGGCTTCCCGGAAGGCCTACCGACGCGAGAGGTGTCCGCCATGACCGACAAGAGCCGTCTGAACGTACTGGTCGTCGACCAGGACGACGCCACCGTGATCGAGCTGAAGGACATGCTCTCGGAAGAGGGCTACCGGGTGCACGTCGAGAACGATCCGGCCGCCGTGGTGGCCGAGGTGAAGCAGGGTCGTTGCCAGCTGGTGATGCTCGACGTCTCGCCGCCGGCGGACCCGGGCATCGACCTGCTCGACCGGATCCGCGCCGCCGACTCGGACCTGTGCGTGATCGGCCTGACCGCCATGCCGACGGTGGACGTGGCCGTGCGCACCATGAAGCGCCAGGCGTTCGACTACCTCCAGAAGCCGCTCGAGAGCATGGAGGTGAAGGCGGTGATCGATGCGGCGATCCGCGAGAAGGGTCTGCTGGTCGACATGGAGACGCGGCTGAACCAGATCGTGGGCGGCCGGCTCCGCGAGCTGCGCCAGGGCGGCGGGCTGACGCTCAAGCAGCTGGCCAACCGCACCGGCCTGTCGGTGAGCCTGATCTCGCAGATCGAGCTGGGCAAGAGCGCCGCTTCCATGTCGACGCTCCACAAGCTGGCGACCGCTCTGCAGGTCAAGATGACCTACTTCTTCGAGACCGTCTAGCAAGCCAACCCGAAGGGTTGGCGCGCAGCGAGGCGCAGCCGAGCGAAGTCGGACAGGGAGATCCCAGCGGAGCGGTGCACAAGACCCGGCTGGCGTCCGCGGGTATGCTCTCCCCGCCATGAGATCGGTAGAGGAGGCGCGGCCGCGTCCGGGGCTGTCCGTCCCGGTGGTGACCGCCCTCGACCCGGAGGGCGGGCTGCTCGAGGCGGACCAGCGCGCGCTGGTGCGCTGGGTGCTCCAGGACGGCTACGGCGCCGACGTGGTGTTCGCCGCCGGGACCACCGGCGAGTGGGACCGGGTACCGAACGCCACCAACCAGCGCGTCGTCCAGGTCTGTGCGGAAGAGGTGGCGAAGGCCAACAGCGGCCGCCCGGACGCCTCGGGCCGCCCGGTCGAGGCCTGGGCCGGCGTCACCGCCCACAGCCCCCGCGACACGCTCGAGAACCTGGACTTCGCCATCGCCCACGGCGCCGACGCGGCGGTGCTGGCGCCGCTCTCGATCCGCGGGATCGACGATCCGGTGCGCTTCCTGGCCCGCGACGTCTCGGATCTGCTTGATGCGCGCCCCCGACGCATTCCGGTGTATCTCTACGACAACGCCGACATCGCCGCGGACCCCAAGGTGCCCCACATCCGCACGCGTCAGGTGAAGGCCATGAGCCGCCTCGACTTCGTGCGCGGCATCAAGGTCTCCGCCTCGAAGAAGGTGCTCGGCAACTACACCAAGGCGGCGCGCGGCTTCCGCGAGCGCGGCGAGTTCGGCATCTACGTGGGCAACGCCATGCTGATCTTCGACCTGTTCCGGCCCCACACCGGACTGCTGGGCTCGGTGGCGGAGCGCTGGAACCGCTGGCGCATGAGCGGCGGCGTGCCGATCGGCGTGGTGGCGGGTCCGGCGAACGCGCTGCCGCGCGAGTGGGCCCGGGCCTGGCAGGTGTGCCGCGCTGGCGACGCCGAGCGCATGGACCAGGTGAAGTCGGTGCTCTCCGCCTTCCGCCTGGCCACCCGCGACGCCGGCGGCAAGCGCAGCATCGCGTGTCTCAAGCGCGCGCTGGCTAGCCTGGGCGTGGTCGGCAGCGCGGCGGTGGCCGAGGGCACGCCGGCCCTCACGCCGGAAGAGGCGGACCGCTTCGACGCCGCCTTCGAAGGGGTGCGCCAGCAGGCGCGCGACGTGATCGGCGAGCCGTGGGTGTCGTCGTGAGCGGGCGCCTCGACGTGGTGGGGATCGGGAGCATGGTCGTCGACCGTCTGCACCGCGCGCCGCGCATCCTGGGCGGGGACGAGAAGGGCATCCTGCGCGATGCCGTCGGCCAGGGCGCCGCGCGCGCGCCGGTCTCTCGCGCCGTCGGCGGCGTGGTGCTGAACCACCTGGGCTGGGCGGCGGCCCTGGGTCTGCGCGCCGGCATCTTCGGGCGCCAGGCCGACGACGAGAACGGACGCTTCCTGCGCGCCGCCATGGACGCGGCCGGCATCGCCCGCGACATCGCCGTCGACGCCAGCGCCTCGTCCTTCGCCGAGATCTTCGTCGACGACGCCGGCGATCGCGCCATCTACATGGCGCCGGGCGCCACCTCCGAGACCACGCCCGAGGACGTGCGCGCGCACCGCGCCTTCATCGCCCGGGCGGCGGTGCTCACCACCGAGGTGTCGCAGCTTCCGCTGGACGCCGCGCGCGAGGCCCTGGCCCTGGCGAAGCAGGAGGGTCTGCTGACGGTGGTCGACCTGGACGTTCCGCCCAGCGACGCGCTGGCGTCGGGCCTGGGCGAAGCGGCGGCGCTGGAGGAGGTGCTGCGCGCCGCCGACTGGCTCAAGCCGTCGAAGAGCGCGGCCCGCGAGCTGGCACCGCAGGCCGGCGACGACGCGCTGGCGCTGGCCCGCGCGCTGCGCGAGCGCTTCGGCAACGCGGTGGTGGTGGTGACCGACGGCGCCGCCGGCAGCGCGGTGGCGTCCGGGGAGTTCGAGGGCTTCGTCCCGACGCGGGCGGTGAAGGCGGTGGACACCACCGGCGCCGGCGACGCCTTCCTGGGCGGTCTGCTGGCCGGACGCCACCACGGGCTCGCGCTGGAGGACGCGGTGCGCCTCGGCAACGCCTGCGGCGCCGCCTGCGCCGAGACGCTGGGCGCGTTTCCCGCGGACGCGAACACGGCCCGCGCGCGCGTGCTCGAGCTCTACGCCGGTCCGCCGTTCGAGCTGCCCGAGGCGGGCGCCGCGCCGCACGAGGCGGACGCGCTGGCGTCGCTGCGCGAGACCTTCGACGCGACGGTCGACGGACTCGCGGCCCTGCGCGACCGGCTCGCGCCGGAGCGCTACGCCGCGGCCATCGCGCTGGTCCGCGAGTCGCTCGCCGCCGGCGGGCGCGTGCACGTGACCGGCGTCGGCAAGCCCGAGCACCTGGCCCACTACGCGGCGTCGCTGCTGTCGTCGACCGGCACGCCGGCCACCTTCCTGCACGCCACCGAGGCGACCCACGGCAGTGTCGGCCAGCTGGTGGCCGGCGACGTGCTGGTGGCCATCAGCAACAGCGGCGAGACCCGGGAGCTGCGCGCGGCGGTCGAGGCGGCGCGCGGTCTGGGCGCCCGCATCCTGGGGGTCACCGGCGGCGCCGATTCCTGGCTGGCCGGCGCGTCGGACGTCTGGCTCGACGCCGGGGTGGCGGAGGAGGGCGGAGGCCTGGGCTTCGCGCCCCGCGCCAGCGCGGCCGCCGAGCTGCTGGTGCTGGCGGCGCTGTCGGCCGGTCTGGAGCGCGCCCGGGGGCTCACGCGCGAGGAGTACCACGCCAGGCACCCCGCGGGGGCCCTGGGGCGGAAGTCGGGCAAAGAGCCGGCGTGAAGACCTGATTCTCCCTCAGGTTCCCGCCCGCGGGACCGATATCTCCATGGCCGGGTGGTTTCTGCCCCGGTATTCCCCCTGCCCCGGAGACCGTTCCCCATGGCGAGTGCCCCCGCTGCGCTGTCCGCCCCGTCCGCGGGCCCGGACCCGATCGACGCCGAGCTCGATCGCCTGCTCACCTCCTTCGACACCCACTACACGTGGAACTACGGGAACGTGAAGGCGGGCCTGCGGGACCTCTACGAGAAGGCCAAACGCGAGCAGTGGAACGCCAGCGATGCGCTCGACTGGAGCATCTCGGTGGATCCGGAGAGCGAGATCGTGCCGGCGGCCTTCAACCCGCTCGAGGACTACGCGCCGTTCAAGAAGCTCGACGCGAAGCAGCAGGCGCGCTTCCGCCACGCCACCATCGCCTGGCAGCTCTCCCAGTTCCTGCACGGCGA